>WVXN01000088.1 GCA_011773475.1 Candidatus Aenigmatarchaeota archaeon | reverse complement strand
AAAAATACTTTGATAGAAAAAATTAAATCTTTTTCTTTATAAAAAACAAATCCTTTTTATGAAAAGCTTTTTTAAACAGTATTTTCAGATTTTTTTATATTTCATGCTTTTTAATTTATCAATTTTATCTGTAACACTTACTTTACATGAATCAGGACATCTTTATGTAGGCTATTTAAGTGGTTGCAACGGAAGAATTATATTAATAGATCTTGAAAACACCAAAACTTACACTGAGGTAAAATGTAATATGCCGGTTAATGAAGTTATTTTATCGCTTGGTTGTTTCCTGTTTGTTATACCATTTGCTATCTTATTTCTACTTTTGAATATGCCAGAAAAAAACTTTTTTTATGTGATTCTAGGTTTAGGTTTATCAACATCATCCTTAGATATTCTTGGTATCCTTAATAATGATGTTGTATTCTATACTTTAGTCACTTTAGGAACATTTTTAGTAATTTATGGAGAAGCATTATTAATAAATGACCGTGTCTTTATGACCAAAGAGATACTAGTAAAACTTTAAGTTTATCGAATATTTATTATGATTATGGATTATGTTTTTATTGAACCTCTTTCAATGGTAAGCCTTTTTGTTTTGTTTATAGCCTTTTTAGTCTTGTTTGTCTACCTGACCTACTTATTCATTAAGAGAATAAGGATATCTAAACTAAAAAAAACACCAACAGCGCTTGTTGTGGGTTTTCCAAACTCAGGAAAAACCTTTATATTAAAGGAATTAAGCAAAAAGGAAAAAGGTGTTTTTGATAAAATATTAAATATTAGCCATGCTGATATCATACACGGCGGAATAGTTAAATTGAAAATAATTGATCATCAAGGCATTTTTTCTTTAGATGGAAAAGTTGATCGTGAAACCGTTAAAAGCTTGAAAAATATAAATCCGAATTACATCATAAACGTAGTAGATGTTTCATCTTTTTCTGAACCAATAGAAGAGCAAATAGACGTTATGGAGAAGATAAATAAAATATTTAAAGGAAGTAGAACCTTTTTCGTTGCAAGCAAAATTGATAAAAGCAGCAGAAAGAAATTAAAAAAGATTGAGGAACTTTTCGGAAAGAATTTCTATAAAGTAAGAATCAGTAAACCAAATGACGTTAGAAAATTAAGAGAAGATTTGATGAATTTTCTAAAAACAAGTTAATCTTTTACTTATTTAGCAAATGAACA
>WVXN01000011.1 GCA_011773475.1 Candidatus Aenigmatarchaeota archaeon | reverse complement strand
GTTTTCGTACCTGCTGCGTCCCGTAGGACCTGCCTTCATGTCTCAGAAGGCATCTCGAGGCTCCCACTCTCATGACCCCTACCCGTTATAGGTTTGTGAGTATTTTATACTCACAACTGCCATGATAAGCCGCAGTCCCATCCTCAAGCGCCGAAGCTTTGACTGTTAAAGCATTCCAGCATTTAACAGCTATGGAATATTAGCCCCAGTTTTCCAGGATTATCTTCCACTTGAGGGTAGGTTAGCTACGTGTTACTGAGCAGTTCGGCGAGTCCAGATGACTCACGCCTCGCATGGCTAAGTCGAAACCTGATAACAGTGACCTCCGGCAGGATCAACCGGAATTATGCGGGTTGCACATTCATTCCTAACAAATTTACAATATCATATCTTTACTACATCAGCCAAAAAAATAATTTCTGACTTCATTTTTAGTCACATTTGAAATGGTTTTTCATTAAATGCAAATGCTAAATCCAAACCAACGCCAAAAATGTGACAATAAAAAGCGCATATATAAATAATTTGTCACTCTTTTTAAACTTTTCGTTTTTTTGACTTTTTTTCTGGCATTTCAAACTCAGGTTTGTAGAAAATTTTTATAAAAATTGTATTAATTAAAACTGTTAAAAGTATTACTATGAATGCTACATTTGAAAATATCTCGGAATTCTGCATTCCATATATAAAAGGTATCTGAGCTAAAACAGCTGCTGCTAATCCTCTAGACATCATTGAACGCATTATATCCCTTTCAACTTTTGTAATATTCATTTTATATGTGCTTATTTGAACAGCAGCAAGTCTCATAATTAATAACACAACTAAAAATATTAAACCATAAAACAAATATGTTGTATTAAATGTTGCTATTAAACCCAAATAAACAAAAAAGAAAGATCTTATAAAGAATGTAATTTCTCCATGAAATCTTTTTAATGTTTTATCAACTCTGTATCTTTTCCTGAATTTTAGCATTTTTGAAAAAGCATAGCTATTACCTAAAACTAAACCAAACATTAAAGCTGATATTGCTCCACTGCCACCAATTGATTCTGCAAAGACATACAATAGAAATACCACAGCTAATGTTAGCATATAGTCGAATTCTCTTTTTTTAATTTTATCTAAGATTAACAACCAGATAACTCCTATAAATAAACCAGCAACAATTGCAACAGAATACATACTAGCTAAGTTGTTAATTAATGGAGCTGTTTGAGTGCTTGCAGTTGCTATTTGAACTATGGCAATTGTAAGAACAATTGCTATTGGGTCAGATAAAATAGATTCTAATTTTAAAACAGTTTTTATACCATCCCTAATTTTTAGAGGATCTACAAATGAAATAACAGCAGCACTACTTGATCCACATATCATTGACCCGAGAATTAAAGCATGCATAAATTCTAAGTTGAAAAAAACAATACCAACAAGAGTAACTCCACCAATTGACAAGAATATTCCCAAGAAAACAAGTAAAATACCTCTGGAAATTTTATTAATCATTTGATAAATATCCATGTGTAAACCGGCATTAAAAAGAATTATTAAAAGTGCTATTGCACCAAGCAAAGAAGATGCTGAAACAAAAACTGCTCTGTCTATAAGATTGAGAACAGGACCTACCAATAATCCGAATAATAGTAACCAGACTACATCTGGTATTCTTGTTCTTTCAAAAATAATTGAACCGACATAGCCTAAAACTATTGTTAAACCGAAAAATATTAAAATGGTTAGTGGGTCTATCATGAATATAGTATGTATTATTGGTATATAAAAAATTATTTTAAGTGGGAATTCTAAATTGATTGTATGAAGAAGAAATACTATCTGATTATAGTTTTCTTAATAGTTTTTATTGTAGGTTTATTCATTCATTACTATTTTTATTCTAGTTTTTGGGGAAATTTGATCAATCCTAGTAAAAAATGTGAAACGGTTATAGAGTATATAAATGGAATGATATCGGGGTTAAATTCAGTAAGTATTATTAACTCTTCTGAAAAATTAGTGTCTAACATTTGTGATGTAAAAAATTCTGAAACTATTGAATCTATAACACATTATGAAATTTCTTCTTGTGATTTAGATAAAATTAAAGCTGGGTTAGAAAACCCAACTGATTTAAGTTTGGATGATTTAAGAACTTATATAATAGTTTCAGATTTACATTCAATGAAACACGCTTTTATGTTATTGAAAGAAATATATGAGAGGGAATTTTCTGAAGATTGCAATGATGTTAGAGCTCTATCAGCTCCGACTTACAATATAATAATAATAGGGACAGGAGCTCTGGTTTATACACACCAACAAGGATTTTTGTCAAAATGTTTGAGTGAAGAAAACTTTACAGATGAAGAGAAAAAGGAATGTTTTTTAAGTGTTTTAGATGCAGAAAAATCTACTACAGATTATTATTCTAACTTAGATTATACAGGAAATATCCAAAAATGTGTTAATTTAGCATCTCATGATAAAACATTTTCTAGTTTAAGCACATCTGTTATAAATTCAATTTGTCAAAAAATGATAGAATATAGAAAAAAATTACTTGAAAAAGTTAAAAAGACAGATATTGATTTTAACCAAAAATATTTTATTATTACAAGTCTATATATTCAAGAATTATACCTTGGTAAAGAAAGTGTTTCGGAACATCTTGAAAAAAATTTAATAGAGAGAATTATTAACCCAAAATACCAGAATTTATTTACACTTGGTTAGATTACATCATGATATTTGTATTTGTCACATTATTTTTCAAATAACTTTAGGGATGTTCCCTATCAAATCAGTTGCTAACAAACCTTGTTTATATTTTTTTGAAGCCAACTCTCCAGCTTTACCATTAATATAGGCAGCTGCACAAGCAGAATCAAAGGTATTTATTCCTCTAGCAAGTAATGCTCCACAAATTCCTGTTAATGTATCTCCACAACCGCCTTTTGTCATATAAGGTGTTCCTGTTTTATTTAAGAAAATTTTATTTCCATTAGAAATAACATCAACATGACCTTTAAGAACTATTACACAATTTAATTTTTTTGCAAATTCTTTAACAAACTTTTTTCTTTCTTTCAAGTTCTTAACCATTATTCCTGTTAATGCTCTGAACTCATCAGCATGGGGTGTTAAAACACAATTTCTTTTTAGAACTTCATTTTTTCTAGCAACAGCCCTTATTGCATCAGCATCTATAACCATTGGAAGATTAATTTTTTTAATTAATTCATTGATCGTATCTAAAGTTTCTTTTTCTCTCCACAAACCAGGACCAATTGCAACAGCAGTTGCTCTAACTTCTTTTATCAAAGAAATTATTTTATCAATATGTTTTTTAATTAGTTTATCTCCTTCCAAAGGTTCTGTTATAAGATTTGGAGAAAAATTTGCAGCAACATCAGCAGCTCTTTTCGGAGCTACCATATAAACTAAATCACAACCAGCTCTGTAAGCAGCCAACCCGAGAAAACAAGGAGAACCTGTGTGTCTTTTACTTCCTGAAATAGCAACTAATCTTCCGAACTGTCCTTTGTGACTCCAGATATCTCTTTTTCCATAAATTTTCTTTAGGATTTTCAAATGGGCCACCAGCTAACATAAATTAAAAATCCTTTAATTGCAAGAGCTGCCAGAATTCCCATTAAAGCGCGTGTCCAAGGATTTCCATAATTTTTGTATTCAAAAATTATAATGAATAAAACAACAAGAGCAGCAGAAATCCATTCTGTAGGCATTAATTTTTCTAAAAACTCATATGTACTCATTACAGTCATAGAATAAAAATAATTTTACTCACTTAAAAAATTATGTTTCTAGAAAAGCTTTTTAAATTTCATAAGAGTAATAAGCTTATGGCTAAACAAAAACCATTCTATTTAAAACCTTGGGTTTGGGCAATAGTCATAATATTAATAATAATATTTTGGGTGTGGGGATCTTACAACAACTTTATTGTACTGACCCAGAATATTGAAAACCAATGGGCAAAGGTCGAAACTCAATATCAGAGAAGAATTGATTTGATACCAAATCTTGTTAACACAGCAAAAGGCTATATGCAATTTGAAAAATCTTTGCTAGAGGAAATTACATCCTTGAGAAGTCAGTGGATGGGTGCAGCTACTACTGAAGACAAAGTGAATTTTGGAAATGCTTTNNTTGTTAGTTTATGAAAACTATCCAGAATTAAAAGCAATACAAGCAGTATCATCTTTAATGGATGAATTAGCAGGAACGGAGAATAGGATTGCAGTTGAAAGATCTAGATACAATGACATGGTTAGAAATTACAACACAGCAATTAAAATGTTTCCATCAAACATCCTTGCAAATGCATTTGGTTTTGGAGAAAGGTCATATTTCCAAGCTCAAGAAGGAGCAGAAATCGCTCCAACAGTTAATCTAACAATCTCTTAGGCTTTAAAATGAAAAAACTATTGTGCATTGCTTTCCTAGTTTTTCTTTTATTTATTAATATAGGCTTTTCTCAAGAGATTCCTAATCTGGAAAAATATGTAAATGATTATGCTAATGTTTTATCTGCTTCTGATGAGAGCAGAATTAATACCTTATGCGAAGAGATCGAGAAAAACTGGACAATAGAAATTGCTGTTTTAACTGTTGATACAATAGAACCAATGTCCATCGAGGAGTATGCTGTTAAAACTTTTGAAAAAAACGGAATTGGAAAAAAAGATGTTGACAATGGTTTACTAATAGTAGCTGCAATTCAGGATAGGAAATGGAGGTTCGAAGTTGGATATGGATTAGAACCAATTATTAATGATGCTAAAGCGGGAAGAATTGGAAGAACATATTTAACTCCTTATTTTAGAGAAGAAAATTATGGAGACGGATTATATTATGCTGTTGATGCTGTAGGAAAAGTTATTCAGGCTGGAGGGGACGAGTCTGTTATTTCTGGAGAAGGATTTTCAGATGAATTGGTCCTTGAAAATATAATAATATTTTTTATTGTGTTTTTCTTTGTTATATTACCTTTAATTTTATTTATAATTCGCAGTGTTGCTGTAGAAAGATGTCCCAAATGCGGAACAAAGATGAAATGTCATACAGAAGGGGATTATATTATTTGTGAATGTCCAAAATGTGGAAAGAAAATTAGAAAGAAGAAGAAAAAGCAAACACATTTTTGGTTCTTTGTTGGTGGATTTGGTGGAGGTAGAGGAGGGGGAGGAGGTGGAGGTTTTGGTGGAGGAGCAAGCGGTGGCGGTGGCGCATCAGGTGGATGGTAAGAAATGAGCCCGGGGAGATTCGAACTCCCGACCTACTGGTCCGAAGCCAGTCGCTCTAATCCAGACTGAGCTACAGGCTCAATAATTATTTTGGTTAAGAATTATTAATAATAGTTAAGGATAAAACCGTGTCATTGTTCTTGGGAATGGAATTGTATCCATTATATGTTCTGTTCCAGAAATCCACATTACTAATCTTTCAATTCCTAAACCAAATCCAGAATGAGGAACAGTTCCATACCTTCTCAAATCCAAATACCATTCGTAATGCTTTTTGTCAAGTTTGAATATTTTTATTGATTCCAAGAGTTCTTTGACATCATAAATCCTTTCGCTTCCTCCAATTATTTCTCCGACTTCAGGAACGAGCAAGTCAGATGCTAAAACAACTTTAGGGTCTTTAGTATCTGGTCTCATGTAAAATGCTTTCATGTCTCTTGGAAACTTAGTAAGAAATACTGGTTTACCTCCTAGTTTTTCTATTAATTCTCTCTCATCTTTATCAGTTATCTCATGTCCCCATTTCTTTCCTAGCTTTTCTATTGCTTCTTTATAACTTATTCTTGGGAATGGTTTTTTCAATTCTTTTAGTTCTGTTAAATCTCTTTCCAATTCCTTTAGTTCTTTTTCACAATGTTTTAAAACATGGGCAACCACATGTAAGATCATATCTTCTCCAAATTCCATTAATTCTTCATGACCCATCCAAGCAGCTTCTATTTCAGCTGTCCAGTATTCTGATATATGTCTTTTTGTTCTTGATTTTTCAGCCCTGAATGCTGGCGTGATTGTGTATATTTTTTCTAAAGAATATATCATTGCTTCTGCATGCAATTGCCAGGATTGAGAAAGATATAGCTCTTTGTCGAAGTATTTGACCTCGAATAAACTAGAACCGCCTTCACAAGCAGCTGTTGTAAATATAGGAGACTGAATCTCAATAAATCCCCTTGAACGACAAAAGTCGTGTATTGCTCTAAAAACTTCGCTTCTTATTTTAAATATCCTTCTTAGTTTTTGAGACCTTATCCATAGATGTCTCACATCTCTTGTAAATTCTTCGCTCAAGTCTTTTGAGATTGGAAATGTTTCAGCTAGTCCGACAATTGTTAAATCTTTTACCTGGATCTCAAGCCCACCAGGAGCTCTTTTATCTTCTTTAACAATTCCTGAAACTTGGATAGAAGACTCGATTGTAGCTTTTCTTGCTTCTTCAATTCCTTTGCAAGCTAGCTGGATTACACCTGTTGAGTCTCTTAAAATCAGAAAGACCATTTCTTTCTGGTCTCTTTTTCTATAGACCCAACCTCTTAAGGAAACCTCTTTTCCAGTCAGTTTTCCTGTCAATACATCTTGAACATGAATGAAACCCATATAATCACTATCCCTATTTTTATATTTATTTTTATCCTCCTGGTAGTTTTGTAAATGGTGCAGCATCTTGAATGTGTTCTAAACCACAAATAAATCTTGTTAATCTCTCTAGACCTAAACCAAATCCTGCTGTTGGTTTAACTCCTTCTTTTAATATTTTTAAGTATAACTCGAATTTTCCAATATCTCCTGACTTTTTCAATTTTTTCAAAACTTTTTCATATTCAAATTCTCTCTCACTTCCTGATATTGCTTCTCCAAATCCTTCAGGATATAACAAATCAAAACTAAGTTGAAAATCACTGTCATCTTTATCATAAAAACTTCTGCTGTCCTTTGGATAAAATTTTACAAAAAATGGTTTGTCAAATTGCATTGAAATTGCTCTTTCTACCTTCCAAGGTAGCTCCTTTTCATAGAAAGCTTCGAATCCTAGTTTTTTTGCTAAATCAACAGCTTCTTTGTGACTTAATCTTTTAAATGGTAAACTTGGCACCTTGATGTCTCTGCCTAAGATTTTTAGTTCTTCTTCGCATTTTTTCTTTATTTCTGAAATAACAAATGAGACCAGTCTTTCTGCCAATTTCATGGCGTCCTCGTAATCTTTTTCTAACATCTCGATTTCTACTTGATAAAATTCTGATAAATGTCTTCCTGTATCTCTTGAAGTTTCTGGTTCCCTTCTAGCACATGGACAAAATGAAAATATTTTTCCTAAATGTGTTGCCAACAAAGGTTTATGAACTGTTAAAGCACTCATTAAACTGTATGTTTTACCGTAAAAATCTATTTCAAAAAATTTTGATCCTCTTATCCCTGGATCTGTGAATGGTTCGAATATAGGAGCTCTTATCTCTAAGAAGCCTTCTTTTTTTAAGAATTTTCTTATAGAATACATTATTTCTGACTGTATTTTCAATACAGCTTTCATCTTAGGTTCTTTTAAAGCAAGATATTCCCTAATTTTGTCCCTCACCTTTCATCTTTTTCACCCCTTAAAATTTTTTTAATTACTATTAAAACTCTAGAATCTGTTTTTACCTTTAGTTTCTTTCTAACAGAAGCGGGTATTGTTATTCTTCCTCTGTGATCGGGAATAGAAGTAAAGCTAAGAGATTCTATTTGCTCAAATTTTTTGTCCCAAATTTTGACGTCCACCCATTTATTTCACCTAATAGTAGTTAATATGAAGTATTATTTAAAACTATGTGGGTAATTGGTATTCAATCTTCCTTATGTGTTTCAGATATTTTTCTCTTACTTCTTTTTACCCATATAGAATTTACGTTATCCAGAGCAGCAAAAGCTAAAGGATGGAAAAATGCAACTTCACGTCCTTCTTTTAATCTGTAAACAGGCTCATTGGGAACATAAATAGAATTTTCTAAGTTTTGTTGTGCAAGTTTGTGTTTCATGTTGGAAGTCCATAAAAAGGGTTCAATACCATGTCTCATATACTCTCTTGTTAATCTATTAGCATCAGTTTTCAGACTGTTTGAAATTGTAATTAATCCAACATTATCTCTTATTTCTTCTTCTGAGAGTGATTTTAATTTAATATCGACAACAGGTTTATTTTCTGAATTTATATGAATTATTTCTTTTCTACCTGGTTTATTGTATAAACTTTGTCCACCTCTCATTTCAAGTGCATCAGCAATTTTTGAAGATCCTGGACCAACTCCTATAACTAATACGAGTGATTTAGGTATTATCTCTTCATAACATCTTTCGATTTTATCTCTTTGATCTAAAATAACAGGAAAACCATCTCTAAATCCTTTTTCAGATTCTTCCATTAAACGCATAAATTCTTCTCCTAAAGATTCTTTTGAACATTCGCCTTTATTCCATTTATAAAATGTTAATAACTTGTTGGTTTTAACAACATAAGATGATAATTCAAAAAGATTACCTGAATTCGCTAAACATAAACTTTCATTAAGATTTAATAAACTACTTTCTCTTCCAGGAATTAGTAACACATGTTTTTCTGGTTCAATTTTTCCATAATATTTTTCGAATAATCTTTTTTCTTCTTGTGTTCTATCAAAGTCTGGAAATCTTGGATCATTTAAATGAACTCCTTCTAATTGACCTTTAACCATTCGGGGTACAACTTCATCAGGATTAGATGTTGTAACAAATGTACAGACGTTTTCTTTAATAGCAGCATAAATCCTATTTGCACCAGGAACTTTTTTACCAGAACCAGTATTCTCTCCATAAATATCTCCAGGTTTAAATCTTGGCGTTCGATTCCATTCATGAAAATAAGCAGAAAGGTTTGCAGCTCTAGAATTCCACATATTAGTTTCTTCAACATGACCACTTCTACCTTCCCCACTTCTTATTAAATTTCTCTGAAGACCATCATCCCTTATAGTGTAATCTTCAAGCTTTTTTATATAGTATACTATTTTTCCAAGTTGATCCTCTGAAGTGCGAAACACTTCTTGTAAATGACCTCTTTGAATTGTTGAATTAGTTACATAAAGGTCCCAATCAGCCATAGGAAGATAATACAAACTAAAAAATTTAAGGTTAATCGATTGCTTATAGCGTAAAGTATCTGTAACCTCTTTTCATACCCAAACCCCATTTCTAGCTCAAAACCCCCAAAATCGAGAAGAATTTAAAAACCTGATATAAATCCTATTTTTCAAATTTTCATAAAGTAACCAAAATTCTCATAAAGTATCGTAAAGTATATTATAAAGTATCTTCTAATTATTTTAAAGTATATGATGTTTTAATAAAGTAGTGATTGTATGGCATGGTACGAGAGATATGGCTGGTCAAGTAATCCCTTTGATCTAATTCCCATGCCAGAGACTATTTCAGGAATCGAGGAAATAAGGCAAAAAATCGTAGAATACGTCAATTCTGGCGACTGTTGCCTTTTAACAGGAGAAGATGGTATGGGGAAGACTATTGTACTAAAATGGCTGGAAAAATATCCTTCACCAAAAACGATTTCCATATATCTAAATACTTTAGGAATGAACCCTGAAGAAATACTAAAGATAAACGTAGATGAAATAATCAGGGAGAAATCAAAAGCAGGTTTGTTCGGAAAAAAGAAAAAAATTATTATACTTATTGATGATGCAAATACTTTACCGCCTCTCTTAGGCAAGTCAATAAAGAGGAATTTTGACGATAAATTGATAAGTTCTGTTGTTTTAGCTTCTGATACTGATGAATTAAAAAATCTTAAGGGAAATCTTTTAGAACTAATAGGAAATCGAAAGATAGAATTAAGGCCTTTAACAAGCGAGGAAGCTGAAGAAATGATAAGAAAGAGAGCTAAACATAGAAACCCATTTGAAAAAGATAGTCTTGAACCCATATTCAAAAAAGCTGATTTCATACCAAGAAAAATTTTAGAACTTTGCGAAATGGTAGCTACATCAAACACTGAAAAAACTATAACAAAATATTTTGTTAAAAAATGTTTTGAGTACAAACCAGAAATTGAGACCAGCAAAACAGAAATTATAGACAGACTTTCACCATTACAAAAAGAAATTGTTAGTATCTTAAAGAAAGGTAATTTTACACCAAGTGAAATAGCTAAAAAATTAAAAAAACCAACAAAGACAATTACATCTCAACTAGCTTACTTGAGTTTGAAATCTGGTATTGGAGTTATGAAAAGAAAAGGAATAGAAAATCCTCTTGTGGAAAAGGTTTCTGAAGATTCTTCTGTTTATAGATTAACAGATGAAATTTCTTAAGAATCTTTGTGGCGCCTATGTATTTCAGTCCTTTAATTTTCCTTTTACTAATCCTTTAATAAAAAAATAAATTGTTACAATAAGTATTGAAGATAAAATTCCTGTGATGATAGGATCTAATGAAAAATAATAATAAAAAATTCTTAAAAAATCAAATACAAAAATAGGACGGGGCTTATATAAAAACCATAAACTAATTAGAAGATAAACAATAGATATAAAAAAACATGCTAATGAAACATCAACTGAAAGATCTTTAATTTTTTTCAATTTCTTAATTCTAATTGAATTACTAAATATAGCAAGTAAAAGTGAAAATAGGGGGAATAATAAAGAGTAATACAACCAATTTTTTGTTGGAGACAATATATCATCAGTTAGAGGCCATAATTGTGTCAGTATCAAAAAGAGTAAGGATGCGTAAACAATCAATAATCCATAAAATCTAATACCGAGTCTAGGTTTCTCTTTATATTCTTTTTTTACTTTTTCTGGTTTTGGTTTCTCCTTTTTTTTCATTTCAGGTTTAGCTTCTTCCTTAGGCTTTTCCTCTTTTTTAGGTTCTTCCTTTGGTTTTTCTTCTTTCTTTTCCTCAGGCTTTTTCTCAACTTTGATATCCTGTATTACAATCCCATCCATACATAAAATATAGAAAAACCAGAATTTAAGAGTTATTTTACCTCATCTTTGTTATTGTTTTAGATAATAAAAGATATGAAATTATTTTTTCGAAACGTTTATATCATAGAAAGTAGTAATATTCATTCTATGAAAGGTTTAAAAGGTATTGCACCTGCCATCGCAATTATAGCTATTTTAGCAGCTGCAGGTATTGGTGTTGGAGCACCAGTAGCTATGGCAAGCATGCAACATAGCGGTGATATGAAACTTACACCAGTAGATGCACCTTATGGAATAATGAGAGCTGGTGAAGCTATAATGGGAGCGTTTCAACCAGATAAAGGAGCATGGAACGGAGAATTGATAAGAGTCAGAGAAATGGAAAGAACTGAATTGCAAAAAAGATGTCCTGAATGTAAAGAACAAATTCAGCAACTTGAACAAGAACAAGTGAGAATAAGACAACAGGAGCAAGAAAGAGTTGCGACGGAGTCCCAAACACAAACAGGAACAGGCAAGCAAACAGGTACAGGATCTCAAGGTGGACAGGGGCAAGGCGGCTAGTAGTTATTAACTAAATGTTAATGATATCAAATCACCAACATAATGAGTTATGACTATAACTATTAATGCAATAATCAAGTGTTCCGAAATAACCTTCCAAGGTATTTCTTTTTGTTTCTTAGCAATTCTAAAACTAAGAATGCTTATCATTAGTAATCCCCAAACTACGCTTACCAAAATTGCTGTCAAAAGTTCGAATAGTAAGACAGGGATAACGAAAGTTATTGCAAAAATAAACTTGAAAACAAAAGTAGAGATTGTTGATTCCCATATGTCCTTTGTGTTTCTTTTTTCTGATTCTTCAGAAATATGCATCCCTAAAGAATCTGAAAATGCATCTGCCACTGCTATTGTTAATATACCTCCAATAACTGCAAGTTTTGAGTGAGTGCCAGAATGTAGACCCACCATTAATCCAAGAGTTGTTATTATTCCAGAAGTTAAACCAAAACTAAACCCTATTTCAAATGGCTTTTTCATATCAATAGCTTTCTATTTCTTGCTTAAATAAATATAATTTCACGCCCGAGGCAGGATTTCTATATTCAACACGATGCCTATACTATTTTATACTAAGAGAAATTTATTGATTTTGATGATAGAATGACTATTTAAAATATAAAATGATCATACAAGCTCATAAGACCCGTTTTCTTCTTTTATAGTTTTATCTTTTTCAACCATTTCTCCAATTATAATTGTAGTAAAGGGGTGACCGATTCCATACCCATTAAAAATCCTTTCCAGCTCTCCGAAAGAATAAGTCTGTTTTTCATCTCTTCTGATTTTCAAATCATCTATAATAAGTCTTTTAGCAAGTCTCTTATCCACCAAGCCTAATAAAAAATTATCATCCATTCTATCATCTTATCTTATAAATGAACCAAAAATTATTTAAGTTTGATATTTTTATATATCATAAATATTTAAATCCCTGCGAGCTTTTTTTCAAGCTTTTTCTCAATATCAAGTCTTTCAACTATTTCTTTGAATCTATTTCTTATTGTAACTTCTGTTACTCCAACAGCATCAGCTATCTCTCTCTGTGTTCTTTTCTCGCCTCCCAAAACAGCAGCTATGTATAAAGCAGCTGCAGCAACTCCTGTTGGGCCTTTTCCATGTGTAGCTTCAAATTTTTTAGCTTTGTTTAAAATTCTTATTGCTCTTGCTTGAACCTTATCACTTAAACCAAGCATAGAAGCAAATCTTGGAACATAATCTTTTGGTAAGGCAGGTAAAATTCTCATACCCAGTTGTCTTGCTACATACCTGTAATTTCTTCCTATCTCTCTTCTTTCAACACCTGTTGCTTCTGATATTTCTTCTAATGTTCTAGGAGTCTTCATTTCTCTACAAACAGCGTATAACAAAGCAGCTATAACAGATTCCATTGATCTTCCTCTTACCAAGCCCCTATCCACAGCTTTTTCATATTTTATTGCAACTTCTTCATGAACAGACCTTGGTAAGCCTAAGAAAGAAACAAGTCTTTGCAGTTCTGATAAGGCAAAAGAAAGATTTCTAGCTTTTGATTCAACCAATCTTTTTTGCCATTTTCTTAACCTATAATATTGAGCTCTTTTTGCTGGAGTAACCTTAAATAACTCTCCCTTTCCTCTTCCTACTTCAGTTGTCAAACCTTTATCATGTTTTGTATGTGTTAGTGGAGCACCTCCTCTTGTTCTTCTATGCATTTGTTCTGAGTCAAAGGCTCTCCATTCTGCAGATCTATCTATCATTTTCTCTTTTATGACAAGACCACATTTAGCACAAACAATTTCTCCCCTAGATTTATCTGTAGTAAGATGTTTAGACCCGCAACTTGGACATTTTCTAATTCTAATAAACTTTCTTGATCTTTTGATTTTTTTTGGTTTCCTCTTTCTTGGTTTCATAGTATCATGACTATTCTTTATAATGAAAAAAGATAGACGTTATTTGAAAACATCTATTGATTTCAATAGTTTAAGAATATAATTCGTTTTTATCATTTTTAAATTATTTATCCTATATATCGAGGCCTTTTTCTTAATTTTAGTTTTGTTTTCTTGGGTCTAGCAAAGAGTGCTTTACAAAGTAGACATCTATATCTTCCGTTTCTACGCTTCCTAATATGATCACTACCACAAATAGGGCAAAATCGTTTTTCCAAAATTATTTTATTTTCTTTTCTTTTTTTCATCTTGACCAACTTTTCTCTGTCTATACACATGAGCAAGAACTTTTTTTCCTTCAAGATGCTTCATTATATCTTTGAAATATTTGACAAGTTTTCTACCTTTGGGCGTTGTCCGGTATAGAATAGTTCCATCTTTTTTATCAAGTTCTTGAATCAAATTTCTCTTTTTAAAGTCTTGCAAAAATCTATTCATTTCCTTAGGTTCTAATCTTGATTTTTTTGCAATAGTTTTTTTGGTCATTGGTTCAAACAATTTTAATAAAATTCCTATCTTAATATCATGTCGACATTTCATTTTCACGCTTATCCTTATATTATTTGTTTTTTGAGCATTAATAATTCGGGAATTATTCTCCTTAGAAAATTTATAGAAGAAGGAATGATGATTCCTTCCCTATTTCTTTGCTGTTTATTTCTTTGTTTCTGCTTCCTTCTTTGTTTCTACCTCTTTTTTCTTCACTGCTTTTTCTCCAATTTTTTCCTCAACTTTGTCAACAGCTTTTTGTATAGCCACTTGAACATCAACTACATCTGTTCCTGTTTTTAGTTCTTTAAGTTTAGTGGCTAATTCATGCATTTCCATTAGAATTCACCTCCCATTACTTCAATAAAATGGCAGCAATTCTTTTTACTATTGTTTATACAAATTTAAATATTTTTAAAAAATACGTCTAGTGACTTTATAATGTTCGTTATGTTATTGATATATTTTATCACTTAAGAGTAATTAACGCCCGAGGCAGGATTTGAACCTGCAACCTTCTGCTTAACAGGCAGCTGCTCTACCGTTGAGCTACTCGGGCATATTCAAAATACGTTGCAAGCATTTATAAAATTAATTGGGTAAATTGCTTCTGAATCATACGTTATTTACCGTAAACTTTAAATATACAATTTACCCAATTTATAGAGTAAAAAAGTGATTAAAAATGCCAGAACAAATTGATCCCAATGGACGAAGTTTAGACACGTTTATAGATAGATGTGGTTGCTTTGGATGCGCAAAAAAAAATGATGGGTTTGGTACTTGGCCTTCAAAAGAAGCTATTTATGATTGTGGTAAACGAAAAAGGGAAATGAAAGAAGCTCATAGCACCGGAACACCATATGAAAGTTTTAATTGTGAATACAAAACACGCAAAACAACAACTCCGGAACTAGTATTGATCTAAAGTTGATAGATTTTTTAAAAAATTATCTAATTTTTCTATTCTAATTCATTATTTTTAACAGATATTTTAAAATATAGATAAATTTATAAGTAAATTTCCAAATAGAATAAAGTACCTTGTTAATAAATCGGGCAATTTATTAACATTACCTTTCGGGCAAAAGGTATTTTGTAATTATAAACTACTGTAAGGTCTCTATTTCTAAAAATAGTTAGTGCAGATGTTTAAAAAGCATTTCGCGTTCACAAAATATATTTCCTAAAAAACATGTGTGCGGCACATACTGTTCAAAAAAACATAAGTAAGAGGTGTAAATAATGGAAACCATAATACAATCTGCTTTTAATAGAGCTTTTGGCAATGAAAATGTTCCTGCCCCAGGAGTTCAAGGAAGAATTGAGAAAATGGAAAACGTTGATTGGGAAGCAAGAGTTTCTGAAGAATTCGATATTCAAATGCATAAAGCAAAGATAATGGTAGTTGGATGCGGAGGAGCTGGTTGTAATACTGTAACAAGACTAACAGAGATAGGAGCATCAGGAGCAGATATAATTGCAACTAACACAGACGCAAAACACTTGGCAATAACCAAGGCTCATAAGAAATTGTTAATAGGAAAAGACACAACAAAGGGACTGGGAGCCGGAGGTTATCCTCAAGTTGGAGAAAAAGCAGCTGTTGAACAAAGAACACAAATTAAGCAATTGCTAGAAGGTGTTGATCTTGTTTTTGTAACAGCTGGAATGGGTGGAGGAACAGGAACAGGAGGAGCCCCAGTTATTGCAGAAATAGCAAAAAGCTTAGGAGCAATAGTTGTTGGAGCAGTTACAATGCCATTTAAGATGGAAGGAACAAGAATTCAGAAAGCTGAAGATGGTTTATCAAAATTAAGACAAGTAACAGATACAGTTGTAGTCATAGAAAACCAAAAATTATTAGAATACGCTGGTTCTATGCCATTAGCTCAAGCATTTGCCTTAGCAGACGAATTAATATCAATGATGATAAAGGGAATAACAGAAACCATAACAGTTCCTTCACTAGTTAACCTAGATTTTGCAGATGTGAAAACAATAATGAAGTGCGGTGGTGTATCAGCAATATGTGTTGGAGAAAGTGATTCACAGTCAAGAATAAAAGATGCTGTTCTAAAAGCTTTGAATCATCCGTTGTTGGAGGTTGATTACACAGGCGCTTTAGGAGCATTAATACATGTTATCTGTGGACCAGATTGCACATTAGCTGAGATCAATGAAGCTGGAGAATTGATATCAAAAAGATTGTCTCAAGACTCACAAGTCATCTGGGGAGCAAGAGTCTTACCAGAATATGCAGGAAAAGTTCAAGTTATTGCAATTGTTACAGGTGTTAAGTCTCCTTACATACTGGGACCAGTTCAAAGAGAAGAAATGGCAAGAGGAGTGTCAAGCGAACTAGGAATACCAGTGATAATGAGGTAATCAGCATGAAGAAAGTGAGGGAAGTGAAAAAATTAAAGGAAGATGTTCCTTTCTTTTTGATATTTTATTCGAAGAACAACTAACTTCCCTTTTCTTTTTCTTTTTTTATAAATCAATATGTTAGAGGTTCGAATCCCTCTCGAGTCTTCATTACTTAAAGACTACAGAATAGAATTTAAGAATTATTAGTTCTATTAATATTTTCTAACAAACCTAGTTTCTTCTGCTAATTTTAGAAATCTTCTATACTGTCCTGTATTTTTGAAGACGATGATATCTCTCAAATTGAGGTGAATCAAGTATTCTGGACCTAAAACTTCACTTACTTTTTTCTCTCTATCAAAACCTAGTCTGTCTATTGCTGCGTTCACTACATTTATTCTCTGAGCGATGTGTTCTTTACTTGCTCCTAATAATGCTATATCCAAATTTCCCCAAATCTCGCTCAAAGCTTTTCCAACAGTAACACTCGCATCTATTCTGTATTCCTTTCCCATTTTATTTTTTATAGAATCGATTACCCTAGATACATCTTCTTCAAAATCATATTTTGCTCTTTGAGCCATAATTTTATAAAGAAAAATAAGCTTTATAAACTTAATTCTTATTAGGACTTTGTTACTTGATTCAAGGTTTCTCTCGAGGCTCTTCTAACAGGATACCATTTAGTTAAATAAGAAAAATCAGGATTAAAACTATGTAAAACGATTTATAGGATAACTTTCTTCTTGTTCTTCAGAATATCTCCTTCTATGTCTCCTTCTCCAATTAGGTGGTATTTTTCCCATATTTTTCAATCCTCTTCTTGTTTATTCCTTCTCCATATGTTTATATTTTCTCTTCCATGCCTTTCTAATGCCTTTTCTCTCATTACAAACGTGTTACCCAAATTTATCACTTACCTTTTTTTAAACACTTGTTAAACTTTTTCAGAATAAGAAGTATCTCTTTATTATTGGGTTCCTAGACATATATAGTCCTATGTCTAATAAATTTTAAAATAGAAAAACCAGATAAATGTATATCTATTTAAGCTTCTAAATTAAACACTCCTTACTAAATAAAGGAGAATTTAAATGCAATTTGAAAGAAGACGCTTTGATAACAGAAGAGATAGAGGCTTTAACTTTAATAGAGCCCCAAGAGAAATGCATAAAGTCATTTGTTCTGAGTGTGAACAGGAATGTGAAGTTCCTTTCAAACCAACAGAAGGCAGGCCTGTCTTTTGTAGAGAGTGTTTTGCTAAAAAAAGAAGATTTTAAAGAAAATTTTAGTAAATTCTAAGAAATTAGATTACTATTTTTATTAGTGTGAACTCTTCTAAAACTTTATGAAATTTGAAAATATAATAATTTACTATGAGGGGAAAGATGATTAAAGAAGAAAACCGTATTTTCTTGCTAGAGTCCCTCTCGAGGCTCTTATTTTCTATATTAATTTAATATATTGTGTTTGAGTTCCAATGTTCAGAATTTAATGAGTTTCCTGCTGTCAATATGTTTATAAAAGATTCCACAACCCCAGATGCATCACCAATTGGTTTTCCTATAAACTCACCATTCGGTCTTCTATTCCAATTAGGATGTCCCTCACCATCATGGTTTACTAAAACATGAGTATAATTATGAGCGCTCATTAGTTCAGAATATGCGCTCATTGCTCTCCTCTTATTATTTTCAGCAACTTTTGGATTATTGGAGTCTTTTCCCTGATATATTGTTCTTTTATTTAATTTATCAAGCATTATTTCATAAATTTTACTGTCTAATTTAATACTCTGAGACTTAAAATCTTCAATCTCTTTTTCTGAAACTGGAGATACAAAAACACTACTTATCTTTACATCACCATAAAAAAGATTATTTAATTTACTCAGTTCAGGACCAAACTTATGATAAGCTTCCACTAATACTATATCATTTTCAGCTCCCAAAATTTCATCCGAATCTATTGCTTGAGGAAGTCCTCTACAATCAGCGACTAAAAATCTTGATGTATTTTGAAGCTGCCTAATCTCAATAGCCGTTCTAAAATATTTCGGGTTTTCCCATAAATATTTTTCATCAGGTCTAGGTCCCTTAGGTCTAGATTCTCTGCTTCTAATAACAGGAACACTACTGTAACTCATTTTTGGAAAGAAATTATCTACAGTAGCAATTAAAGGACCTTTTCCCACACATGAGGGTCCAGACAAAAGAACAACTTGCAGATTATCCCTTTCTATCCACCTCCTAAAATCACCATGGTATTTTTCTCTACTGACTCTTTCTGACTTTTTTCTAGCTTTTTCTAAAGTTCCTTCAAAAATAATATCCGGAGGTAAACGTTCTTGAGGCAAGGTACTATATGGTCCTCCTCCACCTGGTTCATTTGGTAAGTGGTCACCGAAACATAATCTAAATTTTGGCATATAATTATAATAATTAAGAAAATTATTTAAACCCCTTTCTTAAATAAAATGATATCATGAAGAGGAAGATGATTAAAGAAGAAAACCGTAGGTTATCTTTTTTATTAGAGACCCTCTCGAGGCTTCCCTCCCATTTAAATTCTTTTCTATCCTAATAAAATAAGATAATATGACATCTGATGATCTAAAGGTTCAGCATAAAATTCAGGAAGCAATACGATACGTGCTTCAGCCATCCTCTGGAGACAATTTCTTAATAATTAATAGAAATTCAGATCATCTTTCAGCACTAACAGAAAATGCTGCAAAAACACTTAAGTTGAATGCTGAAACTTTTTCTCTAAATAAACAAGGACCTTATGATAGGTTTCCTTCAGAACTTAAAGAAAATATACTCTCTAGAAAATATCCAAGAGCCATAGGACTTTTTACTTATCCTGAAGGTACAGACTGGGGACAAAAAGAAACACCAGCAAGAGTAGATCTTCTTTATGAAGCAATAAAGAAAACTCCTATGGGATATTTACATGCACCGGGAATAAATTCTGATATGATTTTGAATGGTCCAGGTAGAGTTAACTTTAAAGAAATGATTACTGACGCAGAAAAAATGCTTGAGACACTAAAAGGAGTAAAAACAGTTCAAATTAAAGCACCAGCTGGGACTGATATTGAGATTGAAATACCTTCTGAATTAATATGGGAAACTGATTGCATAGTTGTACCTCCTGATCCTTATGGAGATCCAGGAATATTTGGTAATTTTGTACCAGGAGAAGTTTGTATTGAAAGAAGAAGAAAAGTTAGTGTTGCTGGTAGAGAAGTCAAATATCCAATAAAACTTATAGCAAATGGAACAATTGTTTGTGATGTTTGCGCAGACAATATTAATAAGTTAGTCGATCCAGCTAAACCAATAACAATTTCATTTAAAGATGGTGTTTTAACAGATTATAGATCACCAGATGAGGCCTTCCAAGTTTTACACGAAGAATGGAAACAGAGAGAAGCAGAATATGGATTACCAACAGTTATGGAAGAATTGGGGATTGGAATAAATGATAAAGCTAGGAGAACACCAGAGATGCTAGAAGCTGAAAAAATGGATGGTACTGCTCATGCCGCAGCTGCACATGTAAATTCTCATGCTGATTTTCTTGTTGATAGACCAACTGTCACTGTAATTTATGAAGACAAATCTAAGAAAACAATTATGAAAGATGGGGTTTTAAAACTTAACTAATTTTTTCTAATAAGGCTTGCAACTTGACTTCAGGTTTCTCTCGAGGCTTTTTATTAAAATGTTCTTTCAATATGTTTGCTTATTGCTATGCCAAAATCAACAAACTTAGGGCCTATTTTCTTACCGTGTTGAGTTTTAAAAGAATTTCTCAAACTAGAAAGATATTGATAATCATGTATTGCTTCTTCCGGCGGTATATTATGCTTTTCTTTAGCTCTCCAAAAACTTTCTTCTCTTTCTAATCCCCAAAGTATATGATCTGCATCAAAATTACTCTGAAAGGGAACATCAAATTCAACATCACCTATTGAGAATAAATCAATTTCATCATGTCTCATAATTATTTGTGGTATGTATTCATCTTCAATTGAACATCTTGCTAGTATTTCTTTGGCTACTTTTGAGCCTTCTATAGCATGTTCTTTTTTAAATCCACGATAACGTTCTACATCATGTAATAATCCAACAGCAATTGTTCTTTTAATTAATCTCTGTTTTACTTCACCTTCTATATTTCTTGCATTACATTCTAAATCTGCAAAATAGCCACCACGAGGAGCAACCCATCTTAAATGTTCATGTCCATGACCTGGTTCTGTATCTTTTTTAGAAACATGTTCTTGAACCATTGCATTTAGGACAGCATAATCCTTAACAATAATAGAATCAAAAGGAGAAAGTTCCTCGTAAGATGGTAAATTAGGAAGTCTACTCTTTAGTAGCTGAGCATGTTTCTTTGCTTCCGTAATAATATCTTCATAGGCCAATTCTTTCATATTCTGTATTAAAATAAAAATCTTTTTAAATAAATCTTTTATAAATGATTACTATGAAGGGAAAGATGATTCATATTTCTATAATGCTAATGTTACCATTGCTCCGTAAACAAGGAAAGCTGGCCAGAAGATTGCTTTGAAGAATCCTACAACTCCATCCCAAAAACTTGATGCAGTAGTTATGTAATATATCAATGCAGCAACGAATCCCAAAAAGTAAAACCAACCTCCAGTTCCACTACTACTCACACTGTCTTTCACTGTACATCTGAAGTCTTTCTTTCTTCGTTTGGATCCCCTAAATTCCTTTTCCATCTTCCTTCCTATGACCTCTCCGATTTCATCCCAAGTCGGTTCTTTCTTTCTTCGTTTAGATGATTTTTTCTTAGCTATCTTATCACCTCCTTTTAATTATTTTTCTATTCGGTTTATTATTTATATAAAAATTTTATTTCTTAATTAATTTTCTCTAAGTTTTTTAATAGTTTTTTTCAATTTTTCTTCTATTTTCTTGCGTTCGGTTATGTCCTTTTGTACAGATATAGAATGCAAAATTTTACCATTTTTGTTTTTAACAGAATTGGCACTTAATATTACTGTACGCTTTTTGCCACTTTTGCTAATAATGGTCATCTCCTCATTGTTTATTTTACCATATTTTTTCCATTTTTTAAAAAAAAGCTTCATTTTTTGCATTGACTCTGGAGCATAGATTTTTTTTAATGGTTTGCCAACAAGATTTTCTTTTTTATATTCAAGTATCTTTAGCGCAGACTTGTTAACATCGATTATCAAACCTTCTGGTGAAATCATGTAACAGTATGCTGGTTCATTTTCAAAGAATATTCTAAAGCGTTTTTCTGCGTTTTTGCGTTTGGTTATATCATCAATGATTAAAATGAATGAAATACTATTATCGGGATTTATCACTTTTGTGCCTTTTATGCGGAGAGTGTCATCAAACTTATCAATGATTTCAAACTCCACATTATCGTTTTTACTTTTAATCAGTTTATTTATTTGTTTTAGGGAATTTGGTTTCTTCAGGCCAAGCACGCTTGTGTAAAATTTTTTTCCTGTTATGTTATCATATTTTTTAAACATAAAATCATTAATAAATTGGATATTATATTCTCTGTCTATAACTATCAGACCTATAGGAATCTTGGATGCAATGTTAAATATCAGTTTTTCAATGAAACTCATATCATCTATTTTAGAACTAGAAAGCTTTTGCAAAAGATTTTTATTAACAAACCATATTTTCCCTCTACCCAATTTCTTGTGTCTTAATAGACCTTCCCTTTCCATTATAGAAAGATATTTAGATATAGTATGACGCTTGAATCCTACTTTATTTCCAATTTCCAAAGAAGTAGCTCCATCGGACCCATAACCAACAATTACCTTTATAATTTCTTTTTTAATTTCAGATTTCATTTTTTAATCCCTCATTATTTTTATCCTTCTTAACTCTTAATTTTATATATTTATTTAGTACTTTCTAGTATTTAATGGTTACTATTAATGGATACCTTTAATGGATACCTTTAAATATTTGTTTAACCCAATAATTTTAGGGATTACATGAACAATTGTTTTGTTTTTGAAACCGTCAAAGGGGGGAAATTAAAATCTAATTTTTTTAATATTAAACTATCTGGATTTTGTTTTAATTGTGAAAACTACAATGAATCCTTAAAAATTGTAGAAGGTCTTTTAATCTGTGAATTTTGTAGAGAATGATTTTTTAATTTCATTATAAAATCGAGGAGGTAAAAAAATGAAAAAAAATATAGTAGAAACTGCAATAAATGCAGGATCTTTTAAGACATTAGTAAAAGCGGTTAAGGCTGCCAAACTTGTTGAAACTTTAAGTGGCAAAGGGCCATTTACGGTTTTTGCACCTACTGATAAAGCATTTAGAAAATTACCGAAGGGGACAATTAAAAAACTACTTAAAGATAAAAATAAACTAACTGCAGTTTTAACATATCATGTAGTTTCTGGAAAAGTTATGGCATCAGATGTTTTGAAACTTAAATCAGCAAAAACTGTTCAAGGAGGAAGAGTTAAATTTGACACCGCAGATGGTGTTAAGGTAAACAATGCCAATGTAGTAAAGGCAGATATAAAAACTAGCAATGGAGTAATTCATGTAATAGATAAAGTATTGTTACCCAATTAATTTTTTACCGAGTTTAATTGTTATTCGGTTTTTTAATTTTACATCATGAATAAAGAGGTTATTATATGTGTAAAACTTGTGCAAAACATAGAAAGAAGAAAAAGAAAAAATAATACAGGGGGTTTAAATATGAAGACTAAAGAAATTTTAATAATATTTTTTATATTCTTATTTTTTATTTCAGAGACAGCTTTTGCTCATCAACCTAGAATAGTTTCAGAACAAATTACATTAATTAGAAATCCTGAGGTTTCCCAGGCATTTTATGGTATTCTCAAAGGAAAGCCTGATTATTATCATATCGATTCAGAAAAACAGTTTAATCTTTATGTCGGGATTCTTGTCCCCGATATTGAAAACATAGATAAAGATGTTTCTGTTAAGGTTGTTCTAGAACATGAGCATGAAGAAGAACACGAAGAAACTGAATATATCCTTAATGGCACGGATCATGAGTGGACGTATTATTATGAAGAATTTGGTGGAGATTCGTATTATCAAGGGCCTGAGCTTAAAACAACTGCAGAAAAAGGAACTTATATTATTGAAGTTTTCAGTCAAGATAATGATGGAAAGTATGTTCTTGTGGTTGGAGAAAAAGAGGAATTTCCTTTGGATGAATTCATAAATACAATAATAACTCTTCCTAGATTAAAAGAGGAGTTTTTCGAGAAACCAGCTTATACTGCATTCTTTAACTTAATTGGTTTGTTTTTACTTGTAATAGTTGTTGTGGTAATTGCCATCATATATGTCATCTTTAGATTTATTAAGAAAAGAAAAAAGTGAAAAATATGAGAGTTTGGATTATTCATTCCAAATATCTAGATTGCAAAGGGTTAGTTGCATTATGGAGAGAAACGCTGTTAGCTAGAAAGGTCCTTAAAGGCAAGACCAAAGGTTGGAAAAACCATCCCCAATTAAATAAATTCAAAACCCATAAAGATCCTGTTGCTGCTGTTAATACTTATCTTCTTTATGTTTGGAAAGAATCTGAAAAAAGATGTTATAAATTTAACAAAAGAAAAATTGAAAAAAACTTTACAAAAAAGAAAATAAAAATTTCTAAAAAAGATATTATTTCTGATTTTGAAGACCTTAAAAATAAACTTAAGAAAAGAAATCCTGAAAAATATAAGGAAATTGCTAAAATAAAGAAGGTAGAAGCAAATCCTATATTTATTATTAATAATTAATGGAGGTTTAAAAATGAAAGAATTTATATGTGTGCAAGTTGGCAATCATGGGGATGTAGGTAAAACAATTGCCGAATGGCAAAGAAAAGGCTGGAAGCTTCATACATATCAAGCGACTGGACGTGACATTTGGATTAAACATTATCTGCTTTTCGAAAAGGGAAATTAGATAAATAATGAATGGAAAGATTAAAAAACAAATTATCCTTTGAATTTCATATAGGTTGGTTTACTCTCTCTTTTGATCTTCTCCATTATAAGACTGTTTCCAAACTTTTCAATATGAACATAATCTTCCATAGACTGTCTATCAGGAGCAGAAGGTTTTACATCAGAATAACCTAGAGTTATTATTGCACATGGCCTAACATGACCTGGACATTCTAAGAATCTAGCAACCATAATTTCAGAAAAAGCTCCAACCCAGCATGTTGATAGTCCTAAAGCTTCAGCAGCCAAAAGAATATTCTCGATTGCTGCAGCAACTGACTGTATTCCATAAAGTTTTAATCCTCTTTCCCCATAAATTGCTCCTGCTACTTTATTGTTGGTACACGCAACTATGAAAACTGGAGCATCTAGCATCCACATCTGATTATAGCAAGCCTCGACCAAATGTTCTTTCATTTTAGGATTTCTCACAATAATAAATTCCCAAGGTTGACAGTTTCCTACAGAAGGAGAATATTTAATAGACTCAAAAATTTCCAATAACAATTTCATGTCAACTGGTTTTTTATTGTATCTTCTAACAGAACGTCTGCTTTTAATTACAGAAATAATAGAACCTGGTATTTCCTCTTCTCTCATGATTTCCTCGAATTCTTCAGGTATTTCTTTTTTCTTTTTACCAAACTTAGTAATTGTCTTAAATGGCATAAAGATAATTAGACGATTAGATTAAAAAAGTTTTACGTATTAAATCGGTAATTCATTCCATTTGTATCTTTTAGTGAATATAAAACTATTCCAATTTTTTATTATTTTCGAAAACTTTGTTTTTACTGTATGTGAAATAAAGTCAAGTTCCTCAGTATCTTTTGCCCAAAAAGAGAATTTTAGGTCAAAATCACCAGTTATCTTTTCAACAGTCGCAACATTTTTATGATCCATCAGGTATTTGAAAAGCTCGTTCCATTTTTCTTCTGTATAGTTCCAGGTTGATAACATTATAATAGCATAAATATGATAACCGAGTTTTTTCTTATTAATTCTAACAGTAAATTTTCGTATAACACCTGATCTTACAAGTTTTCTTAGTCTGTACCTAACAGTTTCATGAGATAATTTAACCATCTTAGCCAATTTTAGAATAGGGATTCTGCCATCATTCTCCAAAATCCTTAAAATTTCAATGTCCTTCTTGTCGACTTTGACTTTTTCAGAAATTTTGATAATTTTTTGCCTCATATTTACTATTTTTAAGATACTTCTATATAAATTTAACTATTCTACATATTAATATTACTTAAAGGTTGTAAATAACAATAAAATTGGTGAAATTATATGAAAAAAACAAAAAAAGATAATAAAGAAGAAAGAAAAAACATGAAAGGTTTTAGAGTTAAAAAAGCTAAATCAAAAAAAGCAGGTACTAATGAGATATTCACATGTTTTGAAGGAATTGAAAATTATGGAGTACGTGTTTTTCACAGAGGTGCTAATGAAAAAGCTGGTGAGGAATATCATACTGGAGATAATCCATCAAAAAATCCTGAAAGATTCTATATTGCTAATGGAAGAATAGAATTTAATGTTTCTAATGGAAAAGAAGATGAAAGAAGAGAAGTTGAAAAAGGTATGGTAGTAGAAATAGACCCATATGTTTGGCACGCAACCCGCACTTTAAGTGAAACTATTTACTTGAAAGTCATTGAACCAGGTCAAAAAGTAAATGATACTGTTTTTTTAACGCTCGGAGAGTACAAGGAAAGATTTGGAAAGAAAAGTTAGTAGTGTTTAAATGAAAATCAACAAAAATGATGTGAAAGCAATAGAAGATACTTGTGGCTCAATAAGAGAACTTTATAGATCAGAAAAAATGAGTATTGCTTATGTAACTCTATTGGGAAAAGCAAAAGAACATACTCATAGAACAATGGAAGAAGTTTATTATATTGAAAGAGGAAAGGGTCAATTAATTGTTGATGGTGAAATTATAAGCCTGAAAAAAGATGATTTAATTCCAATACCACAAAATAGTTGGCATTACTTGAAAAATCTAGGAAAAAAACCTCTAGAAATAATGGTCACAAATTCTCCACCTTTTGATAGAGACGATGTAATCATGAAGTCCTAGCTAAAATACTTTCCAAAAGATCTGGAGCTGTTTCTGCTACTTCCCTTATCCAGTATAAAACATTTATTAATCTCTTATTTTTTGTTTCCTCTGATATTTTATTGACCCTAGCTCTTATTTCTATCTTGTAATCAAAAACTTTTCTGGCCTTTTCTTCATTGTATTTAAAATAATTTACTGATAACATTTCTATCATGTCTTTTAAATCTTCTATTAGTTTCAATATTTTCTCATTTTTTATTTTGTAGTTAGCTAAACTCTTCCCTAGTCTCGCAACATCATCAGATATATGTTCTATTAACAAAACTTCTGAATATCTATGAGGTATGGTTTCAATATTTATGTTTCCCGATGGATGTCTTAATTCTTTGTTTAACTTTCTTAAAAGTAAGTAAACAAAACGGTTCACTGTCTGGTCTCTATCATGCATAGAACCAGCATCAGTATTACCTTTAGTTTTTAAAACATCTTCTAACATGGTTCTTATCATAAGAAAGCATCTTCTTATTATCTGATCAAATGGCTGTTCAGAGCTTATTCCCAAATCTCTTATTAAGAACATGTTTTCTGTTTGTGAAACAATCTCCATTCCTATAAGATTTTTAACTCTTCTATTTATGACATCGTAGAGTTTTGTTGTATCACCCAAAATAGTTATTTCGTCATAGCCTTTAATGTATCTAGCTATTAGTAATCTCTCATTAAAAGTTGTTATGAATGGTTCAGAATCATCTCCACGGGGTTTTTCAGTATTTTTGATTTCCACTGTTGTTCTAAGAGGTTCAAATTTATGCTTCTGAGTAGATATAATTAGTTTTGAATTATTTTGATCAACTTCTAATTCATCTCCTGCAGAAATTCCTTGTTCTCTAATCCATTTGGCTGGTAATGACATCACTAAAGTTGCTTTTCCTAATTGTACAGCCTTTCTTTTCATGAAATATATATGTATAGTTAAATATATATACTTTAAGGATTTAGTATATATTATGTTTCTAAGATTATCTAAATATGAGAAAAATATTGTTAACTAATGATGATGGTATTGGATCAAAAGGATTGAGAGCTTTAGAAGAAGCTGTAAAAGGATTAGGTAAGATTTATGTTGTTGCTCCTAAAGGACTACAATCAAGTACAAGCAGAGCTTTAACAAAAAGAAAGTTCTTAGAAGTAGAAGAGATGGAGAATTATGATGGAATAGAAAGATATGCAATCGATGGAACACCTGCAACATGTGTTTTAATAGCTATTGAGAAGGTTCTAAAAGAAAAACCTGATCTAATTATCTCAGGAATAAATCTTGGGGAGAATTTAGGAACAACTACTTATACAACCTCGGGAACAATTGGTGCTGCTTTAGAAGCTGCTACTACTTATGGCATTCCTGCTATTGCTGCTTCAGTAATAATTCCAATTGAACATCACGAAATTCATGAAGATTATCCTGTAGATTTAACTATTGCCAAAAATTACTTAAGAAAAATATCTAAGTATATTTTAGAATCTCCTAACAATGGGAGAGAATATGATGTACTCAACATTAACTTTCCTTTATCATCGGAAGATAAAGGTTTTAGAATAACTGCTCCCAGTAAGAATAAGTTTTATCATCCAGATTTGATTGAGAAAGATGGGAAGTATAAAATTTCTCATAGTATTAAAGTTGAGGACGAGGAAGAAAATAGTGATGTAAAAGCAGTTTTTGATGGAAAAGTATCAATCACACCGCTTTCTTTTATCAGTAATAATGGAATTTCAATTGAAAAAATTGAAAAAATCTTTAATGATGTGATAAAATGGTAAAAAACCCAGACCTGGAGAGAATAGGAAAGTATGTATTAAGAAACATTATAAACGGTACAGATTTATTACAAAGAACAGAAACAATGGGTGCACTGACACCTGAAGAAATGGTCGAAACAGTCATAGATGATTTAAAAACGGAGATTGATGAAAAACATAGACTCAGACTTAGATCTGGTCCAAATGGATTTATTGATGTCTATGATTTTAAAGAAAGTAATGGAGATGGTGTATCAACAAAAGAACTTTATAATGAGGATGTTCATAAAAAAGAGTTGATGTATGAACGTAAACATGGACATTCTGAACAAATTATTAAACTGGGCATAATTGATGATAGATTCGGATATTACTTTTCAATGAAGGATATTAATCTTCTATAACATGATATAAAGACAAACTTTATTTGTTTTTAATTATAGTTATAGATTATGAAATACTCTGTTTTAGCAGACAATTATGAAAAACTAGAAAGTACTTCTGGCAAAATTGAGAAAACCAATATAATTTCTAAGTTATTAAAAAAGACTCCTACCAAAATTCTATCAAAAGTTGTTCTTTTGTTAAGTGGAAAAGTGTTTCCTGCTTGGAGTGAAGAAGAATTAGGAGTTGCAAACCAATTAATGATCAAATCAATTTCAAAAGCATATGGTATAAATGAAAAGGAAATTGTTAAAGAGTTTAAAAAAACCGGAGATTTAGGTTTGGTGGTTGAAAAGCTTTCAAAATCAAAAAAACAAACAACCCTTGGAACAAGAGAATTAGATATGGAAAAGGTTTTTGAAAACCTTCAATTAATATCTAAACAGACTGGAAGTGGTTCTCAAGATAGAAAAATGAATCTTATTGCAGAATTGTTAACCCAAGCAAAACCAAAAGAAGCAAAATATATTGTAAGAACAGTTCTAGGACAACTAAGAATTGGGGTGGCAGAAGGAATAATTAGGGATGCTGTAGCAGGAGCTTTTAATGTTTCTGCGAAAGCCGTTGAGAATGCTTGGTTTTTGAATCCTGATTACGGAGAAATAGCAAAAATAGCAAAAGAGAAAGGAGAAAAAGGATTAAAAAAAGTAAAAGTAGAAATAGGAAGACCAATAGTGGTTTTATTAGCAGAAAAAGCTCCTTCTCTAAAAGATGCTTTAAGTTCCTTTGATGAATCTGCATCTGAATACAAATATGATGGGGCAAGAATGTTAGTACACAAGAAAGATGATAAGTTCTGGATATTTACAAGAAGGCTAGAAAACATAACCAAAGCATTTCCAGATGTTATTGAGGTTTGTAAAGAGAGTTTGAAAGCTAAAGAATGTATTGTAGATGGCGAAGGTTTAGCAATTGACAAAAAAACTGGAAAACCCCTGCCTTTCCAATCATTATCCCAGAGAATAAAAAGAAAGTATGATATAAGAAAAATTAGCAAGGAAATTCCTATAGAATTGAACTTTTTTGATATTATTTATCTAAATGGAAAACCTTTGTTTGACTTGCCTTTAAAACAGAGGAGAAAACTTTTAGCTAAAACAGTTAAGGAAATGCCTGGAAAAGTCCAGCTAGCAAAACAACTAGTTACCAATGACTTGAAAAAAGCTGATAAGTTCTATAAAAGAGCTCTAAAAGCAGGACAAGAGGGTTTAATAGTTAAAAATTTGCAAGCAAAATACCAACCTGGAAGAAGGGTTGCGGGTGGATGGCTTAAGGTAAAACCAGTTCTAGAATCATTAGATTTAGTAATAATTGGGGCGACTTGGGGAACTGGTAAAAGAGCTGGCTGGCTAGGATCCTTTATTCTAGCTTGTAGAGACCCTAATACAGGAGATTTTTTGGAATGCGGCATGCTAGGAACTGGAGTTAAAGAGAAGAAGAGTACGTCAAAGGATATTACTTTTAAAGACCTAACTGAAATATTAAAACCTCATATAGAGTCTGAAAAAGGAAATAAAGTTAAAATAAAGCCCAAAATAGTAATAGAAGTTGCATATGAGGAAATACAGAAAAGTCCTACTTATTCTTCTGGCTATGCTTTGAGATTTCCCAGACTTTTGAGAGTTAGATGGGATATGGGACCAGCAGGAATAGATGCTTTAGAAAGAATAGAAAGAATATTTAAAATACAAAAAGGAAGAAAATAAATTTGTATTTGTTATTATTTAAACAATGGAAACCCATGTAAAAATAATATTAGAAAAGGATCCTATAGTTAGAAGAATATTTCATCATTTTTATTACCAAACAAAAACTCCAGTTACAAGAAGAAATGAATATATTTCAAGAGTCTCTAAAGATCTTGCAATACCTGAAGAAACAGCAAAAAATACACTTAATTTTCTATTAGATTCTGGTCTTTTAGAAGATTATATAGTTAGAAGAATATTTCATCACGGTGTTTCAAATATGCTTATAGGGAAAGAAGAATATGTGTTCAAAGTATCTAGATATCTTGGAACACCTGAGAAAGAAGTAAAAAGTAAAGTTAAATCTCTAATTGATTTAGAAATTATAGAATGTTTTTTGGGTAAGTCAAAAAATGCTTTAAAATATTTAATTTAATCGACCTTTTCTGGTATTCTTTTACTTAAATCAAATATTTGCCAGTCTTTATAATTCAATTTAACAGCAAGAATAGGTTTTGCCTTGCATTTTTTAGCAATTCTTATTAATTCTTTTAATTGATTAAGATGGAATTTAGAATAATAAACTTTTTTTCTAGACTTACATTCTATGAATTGTACTTTTCCATTTTTAACAGCAACTAGATCACAAATAGCTTCTTCTTTTAATCCAGAACCAGCAACCCTATGAACAACAAAACCTTTTTTTGTTAGGAATTCTAAGAATTCTCTTTCCCTTCTAGAACCTTTAGGACTTCTTGGCATAATATTTAATAATTGTAGAAATTAATAAACTTAAATTATTTCTTAGGTTTATTTTAATTATGACTTCTTTTCAAAAACCAAACTATATGAAGTTTATACCTTTGGGACAAGTTGGTATCAACATATGCATACACACAACAAGGAATGAAGAAGGATCTCCTCCACTGGGTTTGTCTGAAATCTATGAAGAACTTGGAAAACTTGAACTTAGATACCGCATACCCACTTTACCAGAGCTTTTAAAGTCATTAAGGATTTTAAGCGATATTAACTCGGAAATCAGGGAGGCTATTTTAATGGTAAAAACAGAAAGAAGTAGCGATATCATATGTTGGCCAAACAAAAATTGGGATTATGCTCCAGGTATTATTGAGCCTAATCCGGGAAGAGGAAAACATGTTCTTTTGATCAGGGGAGCTGATTTTGAAAAAAGAGGAAACAAAAAAATTATAAAAAAAGGGGAAAGAATCGAACTTCCGAGTTATTCTGAAGTTGTTGGAGAATTAAAATTTCCTATAGAGGAACTGGGACTATCAAAAGGGGATTATATATTTAATAGACCTTACAAAATGAGAGAAAAGAATAGAGGCGTAAGGAACTTAATGGTTGGTAGTTTCACTAATAATTTTGAAAATGTTTTTGTAAATGCTGTTTTTCCTCCTTGGGAAGCAAGAAATGAAATAGAATATAGACTTTGTACTGATATGATTAGCTTAAAAAAAGAGTAAACGGTCCAACTCGCCACTGCTTGAGCCGCTGGACCAAGAATAAACTCAAAACGGTAAGAGATATATTATAATTCTTAATTTAAAAATATTTTGATTCTGAAAAAATCATATCTAAAAGTAGATTTTATCAATAAACAAAAACTAAAAAGGTATCATTGATTCAACTTTTTTCATCTAAAACATATTAACTGTTTTATAAATTAAAATAACATTAATCTATATATGAAATCTATACTAACAATAATCCTAATTTTTTTGATAATACAAATTATAGGCCTGTATATCGGGAATACATACATAGAAATTATAGATCAGGCCATAGAAGCTGGAAAAATAGAAAAAAGACCAGGAATAGTTCCTGGAGTAAGTCCTGAAAAAGCTGAGAACTCATTCATTTTGTTCGGCTTTATAATATTAACTACTATAGGAATTCTGCTGGTGATTAGATTTAGAAAATCTTTTTTAAGAGGTGTAGAAGCATTTGTTATTTTTACTTCTTCATGGCTAACATTTTCCTTTTTAATACCTTTTTCTATGCAGATTGTCTGGGAAAGCTTTATTGCTTATTTACTTTCACCCTTAGGTTCCATAGGATTTATTCTATTTAATATTCTAACTCTGAATTCCTTGTTTGCAATAGCATTAACTGCTTGGAAAGTCTTTAGACCCACTATCGTTAGCCAGAATGTTGCTGCGATAATTTCTGGATCTGGAGCAGGTGCACTTCTAGGAGTGCTATTAGGTATTACTCCTTGTATAATATTCATGATGATTTTGTCTGTCTATGATTTTGTTTCAGTTTTTATAACAAAACACATGGTTAAAATGGCTAAAGCTATAACGGAGAGACCAATGGCCTTTACGATTGCAGCGCCTCACAAATTTAAAAAAGCTAAGTATATACCTCATAAAGGAGCTAAAAAGAAAGTTCATGTATTTCAACTGGGTTTAGGAGATATTGTAATACCTCTAATGTTCTCTGTTTCTATTTTAAACAAGTTTACAATATTTCATTCTATAATAACTGTGATCGGTTCTTTGATAGGATTATTGTTATTAACACTTTACATAACGAGGAAACCTAGAGCATTGCCTGCTCTACCTTTTGTTTGTACAGGAGCTTTATCTGGTTATTTGATTTCAATATTTATTCTGTGATTTGATTTTTATTCACAGCTAAAAAGTTTACATTTTTCTGCACACCGGACCATAACAAACCATTAAATGTTTTATCATAATCCTCTTGTGATGGTGTTGTTGGTTGGACTCAAAAGTATGAACATGTTTTAAGCTTTTGGAATCTGAACCATGAACTATCTACGAATTTTCCATTCAGAACAATAAGCAAAATTGAAGACATAAATCCAATGAAAATTTAATGATTGTTATCTTGTGTTTACTGATTAGTTTTTATTGTTTCTTAAAAGGTTTCTGTACTATCAAAAACATTCGCTTTCATGCTTCTGTCAACGACTGCTCCGAAGCGCGGGAAGTAGTTCCTCACGAATTCTATGTACTCGTTCCTGTAAGCCTCGCTGTCAAGACTTCTTCTTATCAATTCTGAAAACCTTCCTTTGTATTCTCTTTCAAATACTTTAGAGATTGATAACTCTCCCGTGGAGGAAAATGTATTTCTCAAAAACACAGGCAGGTTCTTATCGACTTCTGCTCGTCCGATGCCTGTCGTGTCAGCCTTGAAAATTTTTTTGTTGTCCACAAGGATAGAGCACTTGGTGATATTGTTCGACATTTCTACATAGTTCTCAATGTCGAGGCTTTCCGCCACTGCTTTCCTTCCCAAGAAACCTATGCCTTCTAACTGGCAACCCAGCGAGGCGTAGTTGAGGAAGTCCTCTGCACTTTTGCTTTTCACCCACTTCAATCTATATTCCTCTTCTTTTTCGAAGTTGTCTGGGGCAAGATGGTAGGATAGATAGTGAGTCATTTCCTCTCCAAGAGTGACTTTTGCGATGGAACTGAAAGGTTGCTTGTTGTTGAGCAACTCGAATATATTGCAAAGTGTCACTTCATCCTCCAATCTTATTATGATGCCGTTTGGGTCAGTAAGGTGGTTGAATGTTGTGTCATCGCCTACAGATAATTTTGGCGGTTTTATGTCTGCTCTCCAAAAGTCCTTTAGAAACTCGTATGTCTTGAGGGGTTTCTCGCTTGATAACCACTCGCTGAAATTCTTATCGGTGAGTCTCCTGCTCTCGTACACCCTATTTATGCTGGGCATAATATGAGATAATAGTTAATCTTTAAACATCTTTCTTAATTTAGAATTTAAGAGTTAATCTAAGAGCTGGAAAAAGGAAATTATAAAATAGCTCAGAATAAAAAACTTTTGTTTTTTTCTATAAATTAAAAATTAAAACCGAGGTTTCATCCACTGTTTTACCCTCTGTTTAAGAAAATTACAATGAAATCAAATCACTCGTACTCACGCCATGTACAACTTGACAGAGTATGCTGATTTTCTGACTGTTTTTACCGCTTGATAATATTTATGTGCAGAACTTAGATTTATTTGTTTGGTATTGAATAACTGTTGACGAGTATTGGGAGGGCATTGGTGAGTATTGAAAAGTATTAAATATTTCAATTGATATTTAATCACTTACTACTAAACTTTTTATTCAAAATAATCAATAAATAACTATGGTTTTAGCCAAAGCTTTTGTCTGTGTTAAATGTGGTAAAAATCATAAACCAAAAGAAAGTTTAATCAAATGTAAGAAATGTAGTGGACCTTTAGACATTATTTATGATTACAAAAAAATAGAGGAAGTGATACTTAAAGAGTCGTTTGTCAGAGAGATGCCGTGGCACTGGAAATATTGGATGTTCTATCCTTTGATTGATTTATCCAAAAAAGTCACTTTAATTGAGGGTGGTACTCCTCTAATAAAATCTAAATATTTTTCTAACAAAGACAGAGAAGTGTGGCTCAAGTATGAAGGTTTGAATCCAACTGGAAGTTTCAAAGATAGGGGGACAACTGTTGAGATCTCTAAAGCAGTAGAGTTAGGGATGAAACAAGTTTGTTGTGCTTCTACGGGGAACATGGGTGCTTCAGTTGCTGCTTACTGTGCAAAAGCAGGAATAAAATGTGCAATATTTCTTCCTAAAGATTTTGCTGGTCCAAAGATAAAACAGATTCGGGCTTATGGTGCTGATATAATAAGAGTTAAAGGTAGATATTCCCAAGCAGCAAAGGAATGCGAAAGATATTCGGAAAAGACTGGTATCTATTTAATGGGTGATTATCCTTACCGAGAAGAAGGAGAAAAATCTGTTGGTTTTGAGGTTGCTGATCAGATGAACTGGAGAGTTCCTGATTATATTGTTTGTCCAATGGGCAATGGTACTTTGATATATGCAATATGGGATGCCTTCATTGATTTGAAGAAAGTTGGTATGATTGACAAGTTACCAAAAATGATTGGGATACAAGCATCAGGATGTTCACCAATATATAACGCCTTCAAGAAGAGGAAGAAAATGATAGAACCAGTAAAAAAACCAAGGACTATTGCAACTGCGATGGAGTGTGAAGATCCTTTAGATGGTTTGAAAGCATTAAACGCATTGAGAAAATCAAAAGGTATGGCTGAAAAGGTAACAGATCAAGAGATGAGAAAGATAATTAAACTATTGGCAAGTAGGGAAGGACTTTATGTTGAACCTGCTGGTGCTGCTTCTACTGCTGGATTGTTGAAACTCAAGAAGTTAAAAGGAAAAATAGTCTGTATTCTGACTGGTCATGGTTTGAAAGATCCATTGTAACTATTAATCTTTATCTATCAACATGTACTTAAATAATAAGATTATAATAATAATTGGAGGTTTAAAATGTTACGAAGAATCATCTTAGATGTACTTAAACCACATACACCTACAATTATGGATGTGGCAAAAGAAATTTCCAAATTAAAGTTCGTAGAGGGTGTACACGTACGTACATACAACAGAGAAACAAAAGTTGAAAGCGTAAGAATAACTATAGAAGGAAAAAATTTAGATTTTAAAAAAATAAATAACGTTTTGGAAAAAATGGGTGCATCTATTCAATCAGTTGATGTTGTTCATGCAGGTAAAAGAATAATAAAAGAGTCTTCCCATTCTTCTTGAGATTTTTATGAAAGATTTTCTTAAAAAAATAAAAAGATATCGTGATATTAGTAGTGTTGATGAAATTGTAAGAAGATATTTTGTAATGAATGGATTTGATGGCATTTTAACAGTACTAGGAATTGTAATTGGAAGTTACATTGCACATGTGAGAGATCCAAGCATAATAATCATCACAACAATTTCTACTTGTGTAGCAATTGGAATATCTGGATTTTCTGGTACATTCATGAGTGAAAGAGCAGAAAGAATAAGATATACAAAAATCTTAGAAAGAAAAATGTTAACAAAATTTCATAACAGTATTATAAATGAAGCTGCAAGATTTGCATCTTTTTATTCTGCTATTATAGCTGCTGCCTCTCCAATTATTTTTGCTATCATAATTTTGATTCCAATGTTTTTAACAAGTTTTGGTTTAATACCTTATATGATAGCGTTTTATGGATTAATAGGAGTCTCACTTTTAATATTATTTACACTTGGTATTTTCTTGGGAATAGTATCGAAAGAAAACGTTATTATATGGGGAATAAAAATGTCCTTAATAGGCTTATTTACTACATTGCTATTGTTCTTTATTGGAATAATTTTTAATATATGACTATTAATAGGTTAAGAATTCTTTAAAAAAGATGTAAATTGGAATTGAAATCAAATCACTCGTACTCACGCCATATATGTCCACATTTTGTACATTTAAAAAATCTTGTTGGTGCTTCGTCAGCAGCTCTCATTTGTTGCATCCACCAATAAGCTTCTTCATTTTCACATTTTGGACATTGCATAGTTGTTTTTGGTAAAACATCAACTTTTGATCTTTTATCAATAACAATTATTTTTCCTTTTTCTCCTCCGGTATGAACACTTATTTTAAATTTCTTTTCTTTAGAAGTTCTTTTTTTTCCACATTTTCTACATATAAGAAGAACATGGCTACCAGATTTTTTAGGTATCATCAATCCTCCACATTTAGAACAGAACTCCATTAAAAAACCTTTTATTTTATCTTTTATTTGTATAAAAAGAACTATTTAAAATTATCGTTTATTAACCTAAACCAGTTATTTTTACAAATATTATTTTCACCCATCCTAAGATAGGAATTTTAAGAAACGCTTTTCCATAAATTTTTTCCAAAGGTATTACACCCCATGTTCTCTCATCAGTTGAAGGATTATTATCTCCTTTAGTTATTATTCCACGATCTCTTATTTCATGAACTCTATGAATTATGGGATATTTTTTATCAGGGGAATCAAAAACAACAATATCACCAACTTTAATATTTTCTTCGCCGTACACCATTATCATGTCTCCTTTATAAAATGTTGGTACCATGCTGTCTGAAAAAACAGCAACTACAGGGGTTTGTGTTTCTAAAATAAAGCCTAAACCAATATTAACTCCATAAGCAATAACGAAACCTAGAAAAAGATATACAATTATTCCAAGCCAACCTTC
>WVXN01000049.1 GCA_011773475.1 Candidatus Aenigmatarchaeota archaeon | reverse complement strand
GAAAAAGCAGAATTAGCAAAAGAAGATTTGCTTGAAAGAAAATAACTTAAATATAGAAATTTAATAGTATTTCTATGGACATAGAAACAAAAATTGATTTAATCAAAAGACCACCAACAGAAGAGATTTTAGTAGAAGAAGAATTAAGAGAACTTTTAGAAACAAACGAGCATCCTCAACATTATCAAGGTTTTGAAATTTCAGGTCTTTTGCATTTAGGAAATTTTATTATCTCAGGTTTTAAGATAAATGATTTCATAAAAGCAGGAGTAAAATGCCAAGCTTATCTCGCAGACTGGCACAGCTTTATTAATAACAAATTTGGTGGTGATTGGAACAAGATTTTAATAGCAGCAAAATATTATGAAGAAGCTTTTAAGTTTTTCTGTCCAGGAGTAAAAATTGTTATTGGTTCTGATTTATATCATAATAATGATGAGTATTGGAAAAGGATAATGAGATTTTCTAAACATATGACTCTTAAAAGAACTTTAAGATGTATGACCATAATGGGAAGGAATGAGAATGAGAAACTTGATTTATCTCAATATTTCTATCCACCCATGCAGGCAGTTGATGTCAAAGAAATAGGAGCAGACATGCCTCATGGGGGAATGGATCAAAGAAAAGCCCATGTTTTAGCAAGAGAAATATTTCCAAAAATGGGATGGAAGAAGCCTGTAGCAGTTCATCACCATTTGTTAATGGGTATAGCAGAACCAATGAAACTTACATCTAAAGATAAATTAGAACAAGTTATTGCAAGTAAAATGAGCAAATCAAAGCCTTGGACTGCAATATTCATTCATGATACAGAGGAAGAAATAAAGAAAAAATTACAAAAAGCTTGGTGTCCTGAAAAACAAACAGAAATGAATCCAGTATTAGAAATTGTTAAGCATGTAATCTTCCATGAAAAGAAAACCTTTGAAATAGAAAGAGATACTAAGTTTGGAGGTTCAATGACCTTCAATAATTATGAAAAATTAGAAAAATCTTACAGAAAAGGAGAAATACATCCAAAGGATTTAAAAGATAATGTTGCCAGAGAAATATCAGATATAATTGATCCTTTAAGAAAGCATTTTAAGAAAAAAAGTGAACTTTTAAAAGTTTTTAAAGATGTTGAAATTACAAGGTAACTTAAATAATTTAATTTCTTAAAAATTATTATGAGAATAAGTGGAAAAATTTTCATAATTTTTGCTATAATAATTTTCTTTATTATTTTAATTTCTACAGTTCCTTTACCTACAGAATCATATGTAACAGGAACTAAGATAAAATTACCGGAACCACGTTTAGAAGGGGAAATGAGTGTAGAGGAAGCTTTGTTAAAGAGAAGGTCTATCAGAGATTTTTTAAACAAACCTATTCCATTAGATTTCTTATCTCAGATTTTATGGGCTGCTCAAGGCATAACTTCTGAATCTGGAGGCAGAACTGCTCCTTCTGCTGGTGCGCTGTATCCACTAGAAATTTATATTCAAGTTAGAAAGGTAGAAGAATTAAAAGAAGGAGTATATCATTATAATCTTAAAAGTCATTCTTTGGATTTAATAAAAGAAGGAGATTTTTCCAGTCAATTAACAAAAGCAGGTTTAAGTCAAGAATGGATTAAAGATGCCAGTTTAAACTTAATTGTTACTGCAGATTTTTCTAGAACCACAAGAAAATATGGAGAAAGGGGAATAAGGTATGTGTATATGGAAGCAGGTCATTGTGGACAGAACATATATTTACAAACAACTGTTTTAGGGCTTGGTAATGTAGTAATAGGCGCATTCAATAATGAAGATGTGAAAAATGTGTTATCAATACCTAAAAACCATGAACCCATTTATATAATTCCAATAGGAGTTCCATCATAA
>WVXN01000032.1:33046-34736 GCA_011773475.1 Candidatus Aenigmatarchaeota archaeon | reverse complement strand
TATCCCAAACTTTTCACATATATTGTGGATTTCATTGAAATAAGAGATTTTAGTTGCTAAAAAACAGTTTGCAGCATATTTTACCATTTCAGAAGTATCACTGTTCGTTACTATTTTCTGGCATTCAAATGGTTCAAAAACATCCAAAAGCATGCTTGCAAGATCGTCGTGATCAGTACCTATTACAATTCTACTAGGGTAGAGAAAATCATGAAGTGGTGTTCTTTCTCTTAAAAATTCAGGATTGTGTGCAAATTTAAACTGTGGATATTTATTCTGAAGTTTTTTTGTTGTTCCGGGCGGTACAGTTGAACGAATTACGAACATAGCATTTTTCAAAACCTTACTAACTTTCTTGAAGAAGTTTTCTATGTAAGTCAAATCTATTTTATCATCAATTGTAGGTGTTGGCAAACAAATAAAAATCATGTTAGCTTCAGCCAGTTTTTCCATTTCATTAACATGTTCTACATTCTCTATCAATTTTTTTGATGGTATTTCTCCAATATAATCAATAGAGAACTCTTCAACATTCTTAAAGGGGTCATAAACCAATATTTTGTGGAACTTTTTAAGTCCTAATCCGGTTGTTGCTCCAACATAACCCCAACCAACAATACCTATTTTCATAAAATCTATAGAATATTAGGACCATATGATATTTAAATATATATGCTCATATAATGTATGATGATATATGAGAGATAGAATAACAATAACTTTAAAGAAGGAAATTGTAAAGGAAGTTGATAAGATTATTAACCATTTGACAATTCGTAACAGATCGCATGCTATAGAGTATTTATTAACGAAAATGCTTTCTAAATACCAAGTTGACAGTGCACTTATACTGGCTGGCGGTTCTAATGAAGGATTCAAAAATTCCTCAAATCATAAATCCATGCAATTTGTAAAAGGAAGGCCAATTCTAGAAAACATAGTATTGCTTTTGAAGGAGAGAGGAATTAAAAAATTTGTATTTTCCTGTGATTATATGGCTGATCAAATAATGAAGCATTTTTCTGATGGCAGAAAATTTGGTGTAGAAATAAAATATGTTGTTTCAGAAAAACCTCAAGGAAGAGCACTTGCAATTAAATCAGCTAGAAATCATTTTGATAAAACTTTCTTAGTTTGGTATGGTGATACCCTATGTAAGTTTGATTTATCCGACATGATCCGCACACATAGTGACACAAAAGCTCTAGCCACAATTGCACTAACTACTGTATCCAATCCACTTAATTACGGTGTTGTAAAAATGAAAGGAAATAGAATAAGGGATTTTGTAGAAAAACCAAAGAAACGTATGGCAGAAAGCTTTTTAGTATCTTCTGGAATATTCTTGGCCGAACCTGAAATATTTAAATATATTAATTCAAAAATGAAATCTTTAGAGTTGGATTTATTTCCCAAACTAGCTAAGAAAAATTTATTAATAGGTTATCCTTTTGAAGGATTGTGGTTAAATGTCAATGACAAAAACGAATTACAGAAAGCGAACACGCTCTGGAAGTAAGATAAAAATATCTGTTATAATACCTTCCTTTAATTGTGGAAAAACAATAGAGAAGTGTTTGCAGTCATTAGTAAATCAAGATTATCCTAAACAGAAGTATGAAATTTTAGTTGTAGATAATCTTTCTAAGGACGACACTGCAAAGGTTGCAAAAAAATTCAAAAAAGTAAG
>WVXN01000032.1:31492-32990 GCA_011773475.1 Candidatus Aenigmatarchaeota archaeon | reverse complement strand
TTGGTTATGAGATTGCTTGGAGACATTCTAGATCACCTAAATTTACTAATTTCCTAGGAACCTATTGTTGTGCTTATAAAAGAGACATTTTTTTCAAATTCAATGGTTTTGATGAAAAGTTTTCTAAAGCTTCTGGTGAAGATCCAGAATTTTCTTTTAGAATAGCAAAAGAAGGATATAAATTATTATTTGATAAAAAATTATTTGTTTGGCACTCACATCCATCAACATTCGGAAAATACTTTAAGATCCAATTTTGGAGAGGTTATTGGAGGGTTTTAATGTACAAGAAACATCCTGAAAGAGCTTTTGGTGAAAGTTATACAGGTTGGGAAATACCAATTGCATCATTTTTCATATCTTTATTTTTCTTAAGTTTGATTTTATCATTTTTTTACTTTGAATTTTCTTATCTTGCAATTGTTAGCTTTCTAGCATTTTTTGCAACTTATGCAGGATTTTTCAAATTTTTATATAAAGGAGAATCTGAAATGCTTTTTAGTGCACCCATTATAATTTTTTTGAGAACCATAATTGTTTTTTTAGGATTTGTTCTTGGATTTTTCCATATTTTAAGAGGTAGATCAAAATGAAAGAAGTATCAGTCATAATACCAGTTAAGAATGATGTAAAAAATATAAGAACTGCAATAAACTCTGTTTTTAGACAGACTAAAAAACCTTCTGAAGTAATAATTGTCGATGGTGCTTCAAAAGACGGTACTGTTGAGAGCATAAAAGATCTTCCTATAAAAATCATTGTAGAGCCTAGACCAGGAGGATCTTTAGCAAGGAATGTTGGAATAAAAAGATCAAAAGGCAAATCACTTCTTTTTACAGATTCTGATTGTGATGCTTCACCCCATTGGATCAAAGAGCACCTTAAAGCACTAAAAAAATATGATGCAGTAATGGGAAAAGTGGTGATTCATCCAGAAGTTAGAGATTCTTTAGTAGCAAAATCATTAGAATATGGACTTTTGCCTTATTTTGATTTTCCATTTTTCGATAAAGATAATGAAACATTGCCCTTTTGGAATTTATACACTTCTAATTTATCTTTAAACAGAAAAATCTTAAAGGATATTGGAATGATGGATGAAGATTTTAAAATGGTTGGAAGTGAAGACATAGAGTTTGGATACAGAATATGCGAAAAATATAAAATTGGTTACGCTCCTAAAGCAGTAATTTATCATAAACACAAAACAACATTCAGAGCTGCATTATATAGAGCTATTATTGAAGGTAGACAATCACGATTTTTAGGATTTAAAACCGGACAAAAGAATAGACGTGCAATACCATTTTCCAGATTTAGAAAATTATTTTTGTTCAAAAATTTGTCAATTTTAGATAAATTCGGCATATTGATTTTAAGTGCTGTATATTTTGCAGCATTTTTATACGGTTATGCAACTTTTAAAAAATTATATGATTTTTAAAAATTTTAAGAATAATAATTAAGTGAGCAGAATGAAAGTTTCAGTAATAATACC
>WVXN01000032.1:30148-31487 GCA_011773475.1 Candidatus Aenigmatarchaeota archaeon | reverse complement strand
TTTAGACATCCAGAATACCTATTAACTGCTGTTGCTGTTTTAGAAAAAGCTGGTCACAAAATTCAATTCATAGATGCAACAACACATAATGTGTCTGAAAAAAGAGTTGTAAATAAGATAATAAAATTCAATCCAGAGGTAGTTGTTTTATATTGCACTACACCTTCTATTTACAGCGATATTCATCATGCTAGTGAAATAAAAAAGAGAAATAAAAGAATAAAAACTGTTATAATAGGTCCACATGTTTCTGCTTTACCTAAAGAAACATTAGAAATTGATAAGTCAGTTGATATTGCAGCATACGGTGAATATGATCATACTTTGCTTGACATAACAAACAAAAAACCATTGAAAAAAATATTAGGAATAGCTTATAGAAAAGATAAAAGAATAATAAAAAATAGACCAAGACCACCAATAAAAAATATAGATGAGCTACCATTCCCTGCTTGGCATCATATAAAAATTGAAGATTATCCAGATCCAGGAAAACTGTATCCATTTATTACTCTTATAACAGGAAGAGGTTGTCCGAATTATTGTACATTTTGTGTCAATACGCCGCTTTTCTTTAAACGTAAATTAAGATTGCGTTCAGCAAAGAAAATAGTTGATGAAATCGAGTATGATCTAAAGCTATTTCCGAATATACAAGAATTCATGATAGAAACAGATACGTTTACAGCTTCACCTCATCATGTAAGAGAATTCTGTAGCGAACTTACAAGAAGAAAATTGAAAATAAGATGGAGTTGTAATGTTAGAGTTGATGTCGACTTATCTCTATTACCTTTAATGAAAAAAAATGGTTGTAGAATGCTCATGATCGGTTATGAGTCAGGAGTTCAAAGATGTTTAAATTCAGTTTGCAAAGGCGTGACCCTCAAACAAAGTAGAAAATTCACTAAGAGAGCTAATGAATTAGGATTCATTTTACATGGTTGTTTTATGATAGGTTTTCCAGACGAAACTCCTGTAGAAGCTAAACAAACAATTGATTTTGCTAAAAGTTTGCCACTAGATACTGTTCAATTTAGTGGTATTGTTGCATACCCAGGTACAGCAATTTATTATTGGGCAAAGAAAAACGGTTTTCTTGTTCCAAAGGATTGGACAGAATGGGTTTCACCAGAAAAAGAACAAGTTACAGTTTTAAGTTATCCACAGTTCACTAAAGAGCAGATTGATAAATACATAGACATGGGATTAAGAGAATTTTATATGAGACCTAGTCAAATAGTAAGAATGCTTACCAATTTGAGATCAGTTTCAGACATAAAAAGAAAAGTCTTTGGTTTTAAAAGTTATATTGATTACTTCAAAGGTCGTTAAGACG
>WVXN01000032.1:5730-30130 GCA_011773475.1 Candidatus Aenigmatarchaeota archaeon | reverse complement strand
ATCCTGAAAATATTGTTCGAATAGGCGGTAGAAGACATCCGGCTGTTACTATAACAGGTGAACAAGTTTATTCTTATCTAAACTTGTCAACAGCTTCTATTTTACGTAAAGAAGGTCATAATGTGAGATATATTCATTGTCAAACCGAGAACATATCATTTAAGAGATTGGTTAAAATATTAGAAAGAGAATCCCCTGATTTAATTGTGATTTTCAGCCAACACGTAACACTTCCAGTTGAAATAAAAATAGCTGAAGTAAGTAAAAAAATAAATTCTAAAATTGCCTTTGTTGGACCATTTGCGACTGCATTAGGAAAGAAGTTTTTTGGATTTTCACCTTTTATAGATTTTGTAGCTTTTAGAGAGTATGAATATGTAATTAGAGATTTGGTTAATACATTAGATAGGAAAAAGAACTTAAGTTCTGTAAAGGGTTTAATTTACAAAAAAGATAAAAGAATAATAAAAAATAGACCAAGACAATTAATTCAAAATCTAGACGAATTACCAATACCTGCATATGACCTTGTTGATCTTACAAAATTTTATGAGACCGTAAATCTTAGAAGACCAGTTGCCAATACTATAACAAGCAGGGGTTGCCCTTTCCAATGCATATTTTGCACTTTTCCGAATACAATTTATTCTCATCAATTCAGAGCTCAATCTCCAGAAAGAGTTTTTGAAGAAGCAAAACATTTGATAGATGAGTTTGGTATAAAAGAGTTAAGATATGACGATGATACATTTGAGATATCTGCAAAAAGAGTTTTTGAAATTTGTAAACTTTTCAAAGAAGAAGATCTAGATGTAACATGGTCTCAACAATGCAGACCACATTTAATGACAAAGGCTATAACAAAGGCTATGGCAGATGCTGGATGCGTAAGGATATTATTTGGTACAGAAAGTGGTAGCGATTATATTTTAAAATTAATTAAAAAAGGTATGACAAAAAAACAAATGATAACAGGACTAAGAAATACTAAAAATGCTGGCATAATGAGGCACAACTGTTTTATTTTTGGTTTTCCATGGGAAACGATGAAAACTATAAAAGAAAGTTTTGATTTTGCTTGCAAATCAAATTCAGAATTTACCCAATTTACAATAGCAAACCCATTACCAGGAACACCGTTTTTTGATTACGTTAAAAAACACGATTTGTTTATTGGTGATTACTGGAATAGAGATAGTTTTAGTTCATCTGGTATAAAATTAAAACATATGACGAAAGAACAACTAGATAATTTTTTGAAAGATGTTAACAAAAGATATTATACGAGACCAGAATACATTAGTATGATGCTTAAACTTTCTACAAGGTCCACCGATCACTTTAAACTTGTTTTGAGATTATTCAGAGCATTTCTAATAAGAAAGAAAGAAGGTTGGATATAATGGCAGATGTTGTAAAAAATTACAGTATACATGATATTATAAGTTTTAAAATTATAGATAAGAATAATTTTTTTAAAAAAAAATTTAGTAGATTTGAAACATCTTATTCTTATTTCCAGGTCAATAAACTTTCCAATCCAGACATCATAATCAACATAGGACCTTTCCAACCATCCAATAATAACTGTAAAGTTCTAGATGGAAGGTTTCATATCAAAAAAGATTATTTGTTTTGTAATGATTCTTACAAACTGGCTAAATGGAAATTGGAAATTATTGGACTTGAATCTAAAAAAACAATAATAAATGTTGACGCTAATGCTTCCGGTCAATTATTTATTCCAGGTTACATCATAGATCCCATCATAAGAATTAAGATGCAAGAAAAAGGATATCCAATGATTCATGCGTCAGCTGTCAGTAAAAATAAAAATGGCTATGTTTTTGCCGCTAGAAGTGGCTGTGGAAAAACAGTTATTTCTGTCAGTCTCTTAGAAAAAGGTTTTGATTTTTTAGGAGACAATTGGATAATCATTAAAAATGGATATGCATTAAATTATATTTCTACACTTAATATTTTTGATTATAACATTAATGATTTTGTATCAGATAAAATGTCATCAAAAGACCTTTATATCTTAAAACTCAAAAAAATTTTATATGATATGACTGATGGTTACATTAAACTTTTTTCACAAATCCAAATACATAGATTCATCTCGAAGATTAATAAAAGAACAAAAATTTCAAAGCTGTTTTTCATTACAAAAAATAAAAAATTTTCCATCAAAAACAAAATTAATAAAGATAATTTAATAACTCAACTTGTTTTAAACAATAAATTTGAAATGTTCCCATTTTTTAAATATATGCTGGAATATTCTTTCATTTTCCCAAACAGCAAAATAGCTAGTTTCCTACCAGACATGGAAGAAAATATAAGAAGGTCATTAAAAAATGTAAAACTTTACAGAATGTTCATACCAGAAAATATAACACCAAAAACCTTTAAAAAAATACGAGAATCTTTGTGATGAAATGAAAGAAACCATTAATTATAACATACACGATTTGGTGAAAATAAGGATTAACAGGACCAAAACTAAAGATTTACTGAAAGACCTGAATTTAAGGTTCTCTTATTTCCAGGTCAATAAACTTTCCAATCCAGACATCATAATCAACATAGGACCTTTCCAACCATCCAATAATAACTGTAAAGTTCTAGAGCAAAAATATTTCGTTAAGGAAAATTATTTTTACTGTAAAGATTCTGAAAAAAATGCTAGATGGGAAGTTGAAATTTTTGGTTTAGATAAAGGAAAAACAATTATAAATTTCAATGAAAATATTTTCGATGTACAAAAAATTATAACACCAAATATAATATCTCAACAATTTTTATTAAGAAGTTTAATAGAATGGAAACTTTTTCAAAAAAAAGCCTTACTTATACATGCTGGTGCTGTTTCAAAAAACAATGAAGCTTTTTTGTTCATAGGACGAGGAAGCACATTTAAAACATCTCTAATAATGGACTTGATAAGAGAAAACGGCTTTGAATATTTGGGCGACGATTTTGTAATTTTATATAAAAATAAAGTTTTAAGTTTTCCTGCAGTCTTCCAGGAATTTAATTTTAGAATTAATTACTTGCCAACAGAAGAGTTAAGAAAAGAAAGATATTTCCAAGACCTAATTCTTTGGTTTAATTTTATAAGAAAGAAAAAAGATTATAAAAATACTTTTTTTAAAGTTTCTAAATCTTCTAAGGTTAACTCAATATTTTTCATTGAAAGATCAAACATCAATAAATTTTCAATTAGAAAAATCAAAAAATTAGATTATACAATCAAAAAATTATTATTTAATACTGAACTTGAGAGATTAATAATTAGCTTAAATGCTGGACTTGTTATTGGAGGTCCATATAAATATTTTTTGATGTATTCTTTAGCTTTTCCTAGAAGTAATCTTGCTTCATATGAAAAAAAATTAACAGAAAACTATAAAAAAACATTTACAGGTATATCTTCTTATGAATTTGATATTCCTTTAAAATATGATAAAAAAATATTTAGAAGAATCATTAAATTTATTAAAGGTTGATAATTTTGCTAAAATATGTAGTTAAAAAAAATGATACCGAGAAATTATATAGAGCAACAGCAAAACCGGTTGCAGATATGCTTCCTAAAAAAATGAAAGGAAGACTTTTAGATATCGGTTGTTACAAAGGTTATTTAAGAGATTATTTACCAAAAACAGTAGTTTATACAGGTTTAGATTTAGATAAATGGTTTCCGGAAATCGTCATATGTGATTTAAATAATCAGAAACTTCCATTTAAAACCAATTATTTCGATTATGTGATATGTGCAAATGTTCTCGAACATATATTCTATCCAGAAAAAATATGTGAAGAAATAAAAAGAGTTTTAAAACCTAAAAACATTGCTATTATTTCATTACCAAATGATTTTGGTTTATCATCTAAATATTCCTGCTTATTTGAAAAACCATCTGATTTTGACATAGAAAGATATAGACATCATTGGAGATTCTCAATAAAAACAGCAAAAGATTTCATTTCGAAATATTTTAAAATTAAAGAAATTAAGATGTATAATGGTCATATTCTAAATAAATTCGATTTTTTATTAAAACATTTTCCGGATCTATGTTCAAACATTTACATGAAAACAATAAATTTATGATGAAAATTAAATTAAGGTGATAATATGGTTAAAACAGGAAAGATATTGACTACTATTAATAAAAGAAAATACAAACCCATATTGAAAATTTTGCAGAAGCAAAAAAATATAAAAAAATTGTTAGATGTTGGTTGTAGAGATGGTCAATTTACTGTATTACTAGACAATATAATTGAAAATGATACAAACCTTTATGGATTAGACAATGAGAAAAAAGCAGTTAAACTGGCAACTAAACGTGGGATAAAAGCTACCGAACTTGATATAGAGAATCAAAGGTTTCCTTACGCCAATAATTATTTTGATTGTATTACGTGTTTAGACGTTATTGAGCATGTTGTTGAAAAAGATTTTGTAATTGAAGAAATTTATAGGGTTTTAAAACCAGGCGGTATTTTAATTTTAAGTACACCAAACTTAACTAGTTGGATTAATAGAATTTTATTTTTAATTGGAATTGAACCAATTTTAACAAGAACCAGCACAAGATATTATTTAGGAATAAAATATAGTAATTTGTCAAGTCCACCGGATCATATAAATTTATTTTCATTTAGTTCCCTTAAAAAATTCTTAAGAATTTATAATTTTAAAATTATCAAAATTAAGGGCACTTCATATTTTGTTAATAGATTTTTATTTTTTAGGCCGTTTGAAAAAATATTATTTAGATTATTTCCATCGATTTCAGATAATCTAATTATAGTTGCAAAAAAGATGAATTAAATGAAAAAATTCCCCAAAATATCATTATTGGTTCCAGCTTATAATGAAGAATCTGTAATAGAAAATACCTTAATACATCTTATAAAAGACGTCAAATACCCAAAAAAAGAAATAATTGTCGGTGTTGATGATGGAGAAGATAAAACACTTGAAATTGCTAGAAGGTTTACTAAAAGATATAGAAATGTTTCTGTTATTTATAATAAAGTTAGACTCGGTGTTACTGGAAACATGAATAAACTTCTGAAAAGAGCAAGAGGTGATATAATAATAAAATTTGATGCTGACTTGAAGTTTGGTAATCCTAAAACAGCTTTGTTCAATATAATTAAATACTTTAGAGATCCTGAAGTTGGTGGAATCTATTACACCGGAGAAATAGATTGGAAAAAGAATAGTCATCCTTTTGTAGAAAAGAGATACTGGCCAGAAATAATTGAAGAACGTGAAAGAAGTATAAACACAAGAGCTGAAAACTTCTTAACAGTTTTACAAGTCCAATATAGAAAACAATTCTTCCCAGTAAAAGGTATAATATCTATACCAATAGACATTCACTGCTTCAGAAGAGGCATAGTTAAGAATTTAGATCATTCTATTGTTCATGATGACGTTGAATTTGCATATCAAGTATTAAAAAAAGGATATAAAATTGAATTAGCTAAAGATGTTTTTGTTTTTTGTCCATATGGATCTCCTGTAAAAACAAAACATCTACTTCAACAGAAAATTAAAGGAAATGTTGGTTGGATGCAGTCTTATAAAAGATATGCTTATAATATACCAAAATATTTTACTGGAGTTTTTTTCACATTTATTAAGAATTTTTACAAGACTAGACCAAAAGACATAATTTCATTTTTTTATTGGTTGGCAGTATTTAAAATTTCTTGGTTATTTTCGTTTTCAAAAAGATATCAAAAACCAACAAAGGTTTGGAAAAGATGGAAAAGAAAATAAAAAAACAAAAAAATAAATTCAGAAAATTAAAATTACATTTAATAGTTCTAATTTTTTATGTTATTTTTACAATTTTTATGACTTATCCTTTAGTTTTCAATATGAATTCTTCTTTGCCTTCTGGTGGAGAAACTTATGTTTTTGTTTGGAACCTCTGGCATACTAAAAAAGCTTTATTCGAGGGAAACAATCTGTTTTTCACTAATTATATTTTTTACCCTAAAGGAGAAAGTTTAGTTTTTCATTCATTTTCCATGTTTAATTCACTATTATCAATACCACTTCAAATATTTTTCAATTTAACAACAACTTATAATATTCTTTTTTTGCTTTCGTTTATTTTAACTGGTTTCGGCACATATTTTTTAATTTTTTATTTAACAAAAAATAGAAAAGCAGGTTTTATTTCCGGATTACTTCTAGCATTTTTTCCATATCGTTTCGTACATATAGCTCATTTAAATCTTCTAACCTTACAATGGGTACCATTCTTTATTTTATATTTTATTAAAACATTTAAAGAAAGAACCATAAAAAATGCTATACTTTCATCAATTTTCTTAACTTTTACTGCTTTATCTTCTTGGTATTACTTGGCTTTTATATTTCTTTTCATTGTTGTGTTCCTTATTTATAATATATTTTATAAAAGAGATTATATTCTGGATAAAAAATTTATTAGATTTTTTGTTCTTATGCTTCTTTTATTCGCAATTTTTATCTATCCCTTTGTTTATCCTATGTTAACTACTGAAGATTTTTATCCAGAAGATTCTATTGATAGTGCTGTTGTTCATTCAGCAGATATTGCCGCTTTTTTTGTACCATCTACAACTCACTCTGTTTTTGGAAAATATGTTGAACCATTTTACAATCATATAAATACATATAATGGAAAACTTTATGGAAACATAGAAGAATCAACTGTTTTTCTAGGTTATTTAACTTTGATTCTTACATTTTTTGCAATAATAAAAAAATACAAAAAAATTAAGTTTTGGTTATTAACAGCTTTTATTTTCTTTATTTTATCTCTTGGTCCAGCACTACATTTTAATAATTTAGTCTTGATCCCAGTAGAAGGATGGAATCTTGATAAATTAGCAAAAGATATTTATCCGAATATTAATGAAGATGCACTAGAAATATTAAAAAATAATATTGCTGTCCCCCTACCATATTTAGTTTTATATTCTATACCATATTTTAATATTTTGAGAAACCCAAGTCGTTTTATTGTAATTTTAATGTTATTTTTATCTATAGTTGTTGGTATTACTTGTTCAAATATTTTTGACAAAATAAAAAATAAAAAATTGTTTAAAAAATATAATGCAGAGAAGGTTCTATTCATTATATTCATTGTAATAATAACTTTTGAATTTCTACAAATACCACTTAATCTTTCTTACAAAGAAATTCCTGAATTTTATTATAATATATCTAAAGACAATTCTTTTTATTCTATTTTAGATCTACCTCTTTGCAATGATACAATAAGTTGTTACAATACAAAACTAAAAGAATACCAACTTTATCAGACAATTCATAATAAACCCATATTCGTTGGTGTCATTTCTAGGTATCCCTTAGATACTTTTGATCTGATAAGAAATACGGAACTTAATAAACTAACCTCTAATGAAACTATTTTAGATTTACCAGAAATTAATAGAGAATTATTGAGAGAATATAATGTAGGTTTTATTATATTACATAAAAGTAATCTTAATGAAGAAACTTTAGATCATTTAAAGAATTTATTGTCCATATATGAAATTGTTTACGAGGATGATATTTTAATTTCATATAAACCAAAAACCATACAATGAACTACTATTTATAAATATTTTTCTCATTTTATATTCAGCTATAAAGGAGCTAACAGAAAATGAAAATAAAGAATCAACCTCCAGATTGGTATTTTAGAGCATATCAAAAAGGAGGGTTTCATAAAAAAAGAATCGATAAGATTGTTTCAATGGTTAAGCCAAATTCAAAAGTTCTTGATGCTGGTTGCGGTTCAGGTATAATACCTTTTTTACTTTCTAAAAAAAACTGTAAAATCGTCGGTATTGATAAAAGTGCTGATTGTATAAAATTCGCTTCAAAAAAATACAATGGCAAATTTTTATGCAAAGATCTGCTTAAACTCAATTTGAAAAAAAAGTTTGATTATATAATTTGTTCAGATGTTATAGAACACTTTAAAAAAACAGACAGAAAAAAACTTTTGAATATATTAGATAGACACCTCAAGAAAAACGGTTATATTATAATCACGTTTCCAACAAGTTTCTATATATTAATAGAACCAATGTGGAAAAGAATTAGAAAATTAAAATATCCAAATATAATTTTTGATGATGAAGAAATTCATGAAACTGTAGAAAAACAAGAAATTTATAATGAGTTAGAAAATTATTTTTTTCAAGATTATGGTCTTTTTGGTTTAATTCATTTTATAAAAGCAAAGAAGGTAAAATCATGAAATACTCAATAATTATGCCAGCATACAACGAAGAACTTAGAATTAAAGGAACCTTAACTAGATATTGTAAAGAATTCAAAAACACAGAGATAATAGTTGTGAATAACGGAAGTACAGACAATACCAAAAAGATTGTGGAGAATATGAGAAAAAAATATCCACAGTTAAAGATGTTAAATTTTTCTATTGCCCTCGGTAAAGGTGGTGCAATAAAGGAAGGTTTAAAAGTTGCAAATGGTTCTATAATAGGTTTTGTAGATTCAGATGATGCATTTGATATTAGAGGTGTTAAGCGAATTATAAATTATATTGAAAAAAATAATTACGACTTTGTAATAGCATCTAAATGGAAAGGCAAAAAATTTCGAGAGGTTGATGAACCGGTTTTAAGAAAAACATTTTCAAGATTTTGGAATATATTTGTAAGACTTCTATTTAATTTAAATATAAGAGATACACAAGCAGGAGCAAAATTTATGAAGAATAGTGTTTTTAAAAAAATATCAAAAAACATAACCTGCAGAGGATTTGAATTTGATGTAGAATTAATTTGGTTAATAAAAAAATGTGGCTTCTCAATAAAAGAGGTATTTGTTGGTTCTGTTCATCGAGAAAGAAGTACCTTTAAATTGAAAAATATGGGGACAATGCTTATTAATACACTTAAAATAAGATATAGAGAATTAAAAAAAATCTTATCAATAGCAATACTAAATGTATTATCACTTCCAATTATAATACCTTTTAATATTTTACTTTTTTCTCAATTTTTTATTTTTCGATATTTTAAATCTGGGTTAGAAACCGAAAATTATGAAATTTACCAGACTTATAAAAAGTGATTTTTTGAAACATATGATGATAACAATTGATGTTGAACCTTTTGTATGCACTTCGAAAAATAATATGCACTATGATGCTAGTTACGATGGATTAAAAAATCTTATAGATCTTTTTGAAGATTTAAAAATAAAATCTACTTTTTTTGTTGTCTCTGAATTTGCAAACAAATATCCTAAAATTATAAGGGAAATAGTTAATGTAGGACATGAGATAGCTTCTCATGGAGAATTCCACTTTCATAAATACTCTATTATGAAAACTATAGAAGCAAAAAAATTTCTAAAAAAAAGTAAAAAAACTCTTGAAAAAATAACTAGAAAAAATATAATAGGATTTAGAGCACCACAGATGAAACATCCAAGTTATAATGTTTTAAGAGAATGTGGCTTCCTATATGATAGCTCTTTACATCCTACATATATTCCAGGTTATTATAATAATTTCTTTAGTAAAAGAAAAATCTTTAAACAAGATAATATTTTTATAGTTCCTATTTCCGTAGCGCCAATCCTAAGAGCACCGTTCTCTTGGCTATGGTTTAGAAATATGCCGTTGTTATATTCTAAAATTTGTACTAATTCGTGCTTGATAGATTTAGATTTTGTGAATATTTACTTTCATCCTTGGGAGTTTGTAGATATAAAAACATATAATTTAACTAAATTGCCACCTAAATTTTATATAAAAAACACTGGAAAAGATTTATTGAAAAGACTAAAAGTTTTTATAAATTATTATAAAAGTAAGGCAGAATTTTTAACTATAAAAGATTATTTGGAGCTTTAGTAATGTTTTTATTATATACATCCTAAAAATACAATGGTAGGTGTTATTAAACCTAAACTATATATTACTAAAAGAGATTTCAATGACTAAAATTGAAAATAGACTAAATATCATATTTTTCCTCATATTAATAGTTCTAGCAATATTTTACATTTATTTAGCTTTTGGAACTGATATGTTGGGTGAAGACGAGGCAACATATCTAAGATTGGGAAAACAGATATCAGAAGGAGAATTACCATTACATAAATCGGGACCTCTTTTAAAACCAGAAACAACACCATTTTTTATACCGTCTCTTTATGCCTTTTCATTCATTTTATTCGGTTCATCACTAGGTTTAGCTAAAGCCATAATCGCTATTTTTGGGATATTAACTTTATTAGTAGTTTTTCTGATAGGATCAAGAATAAACATTTGGTTCGGTTTAATTGCCGCATTTTTATTGTTTTCATTACCGTTCTTTTCACATTTTAGTTTAATATCCTATGTAGAAATTCCAATAGCATTTTTTTCAGCAATGATACTTTATACTTTTTTAGATATGGATAGCTACAAGAAATCAATTTTATCAGGTCTATTAATGGGTTTATCATTCTTTGTTAAAGCTTCTGGTTTAATTCTAATAATTGCCGCGTTGATTTATACAATAATTTTCTTTTTGTTTAAAAGAGATAAGAAGTATTTCAAATTCTCATTAATAGCAATCATTATAGGAATAGCCTTTTCTTCATTTTTAATAATTAGAAATATCGCTGTTTATAATTACCCATTCATTGATGTTTTGGATTGGTTTTTTGTGAGACCAACAATATACGAATCTCCATCTTGGTTAACTGAAATATCGCAAGCAATATCCCAAAAAGTCTATTTTCAAGATTATATCTCTTTATTTGGGATCCCTCTGTTCTTATTGATTATTTTTAGTTTTAGTTATGTCCTTACAGGACTATCAAATCTAGACGATAAAAACCTTAGACTAACTTTAATTAGCTTTGTAACGTTTTTTATTTTTCTAATTCTCTTCATTTATCAATCTTCTGCAAGAGGTAGCGATCCAAGATATTTTTCAATAGTTTTTCCACAAACAGCATTAATCGGAGGATATTTCTTGTATAAACTTAAAGAAGAGAATAAGTATTTAATTCTAATAGCACTAGTGGCTATTGTTTTTTCTCTCTATTCGGGAATCATAACTGCTGTTAACACTTCTAATACATCAAGATACCCTCAAAGTTATATAGAAGCACTTACATGGATAAATGAAAATACACCAGAAGATTCAATAATTTTTACAACTTATAGCGGCAGCGTCAAATATTTTGCAGAAAGAGACAATGTTTGGAACATAAACGAATTCCCAGAAATAATGAAAAGTACAAATTCAACATATATTTATGAAACTTTGAAAAAATATGATGTTTCTTATATTTTGATATGGAGATCATTAGTATCCCAAGATATAGTAGTTCCAGGCAGCAACATTTTAGGTGTGTTTACAAATAATTTTGTAGATAAGGTTCTAAACGATAAAGATCATTTTGATATTGCTTATCAAAATTCAGATAATGTTGCACTTAAATTAAATTAAATCTTCTTTTTATTAAGAACCAAAAATTTTTTAAACCTCTTGATATAGCAGCTTTGGGATAAAATTTTGTAACATTTATTTCTACATAAGAAACCTTTATTTTATTTCTCCATATCTCATAAATAAAATCAACTTCTCTTTCATATTCCATTGCTCTTAAATCCATTTTTTTAGCTGTTTTATATGTAAAAGCTCTGAATCCACATTCCACATCTCTTATTTTTGTAGGACAAAACAAATTTGCTAAAATAGTTAAACTCCAGTTTCCAATTTTTCTGTTTATTGGATAATTTCGAAGGTTTCTTTTTCCATAAACATAATCTGAACCTTTTTTTATTTCTTTTACAAATTCAGGTATATACTTTGGATTTAATTGACCATCGGCATCTAAAAAAACAATGATATAAGGTTTTAATGAAATAGCTTTTTTTAAACCAGTTCTAGAGGCAAAACCAACACCTTTGTTTTCTTCATATCTTATAACTTCTGCTCCACTCTTTCTTGCGATTTTTGAGGTGTTATCAAAAGAACCATCATCTACCACTATAACTTTATCAACATATTTTTTAGCCGCTTTAACAGTTTTTCCTATATTTTTTTCTTCATTGTAAGCAGGTATAATTGCAATAACTTTATATAACTTCATAAATCTTCACTTGCTCGTTTCTGAATACTTGTTGGAAATGTTCCAAGCCTTGGCCTTCTAACATGAACATCTTAGTGAATACGACATTTCTAAGATTCGGTGGTATTATTACAATATAAGCAAAGTGTGGTGGAATCCATACAGTCATCGGTATTGTTTCATTTGTAAATCTGATGTTTAATTGTCTTTCCAAAGGTTTCATTGACTCTATAAGAGAATTCACTTCAATATCAGTAAATTTGATTGGTATAGGTTGAGTACCATTATAAACTATTATTTCATCAAATAAAGCAGCGTTTATTCCCTGAACAAATATAGGTATTGGTATTTGGCCAGTAAAAATCATTACTTTTGTTTGTTGACCCATATCATAATTTCTAACGACTATGTTCCCAACATCATCAAAAGATCTAGAGCTTTCACGTAATTGCATATAAAGTGGACATTTTTGTTCATATCTAGCATCACAACCAGTTCCAAAATATTGTAACCACTGGAATTTTGCAATTAGATCATCAGAAGCTATCCAATAAACCTTTGGTGATGTTCCTTGATATTTTCTTATTAATTCTAATGATTCATTTTCATTAGTTGTCGCCATTATTTTTCCTAGGTTTGTTATTCTAGTATTAATTGGATAAAAACAATGTAATTCTGAGCAGTGAGCACCGTCTGCATAATTTCTCCTTTCTGCTAATCCAGAAATCATATGACCAGGATCCCACCAAGTTCCAACTATTGAGAGTTCAGGTGTTTTAGTCTTTAAAAAATTCCATGCATCGTCCCAGTTAGGATTTTGATCAGGACCAAGACCATTACCCATTTCTAATCCTATACCCATAGCGCAGACAGCAATAAAGATGCCTAAACCTATTGCAAAGCTCTTTAAAATCTTGTTACTCTTAGAATATTTAACAAAACAACCAAACCCAGTGCAAACCAGAATCAAAAATAATGCTGCTGTAAATTCTGTAAATCTTATACCTCTAAATGTCGTATATATACCAACGAAAAATACTGTTAGTAAAAATGAAAAACTTCTCAAATCTTTGTTCATTCTAATAAAGTACAGAAAACCAAATGCTATTAAAGAGATGAAAAACATAAGAATTAAAATAGTTATCACATCTCCTATTACAAATCTTCCTGTTGCTAATATCCAACCTTGTAAATTAAATATATCAAAAGGTTGTAACTCTGCAATTGATATATTTACTATTTGTTTTTCAGCTGCTTGGGCAAATCCTGTTAATTTTAATAAATTTGTTATAATGTCAATTTCATTAATCCAACCAATTAGGAACAAACAAATAACAATAATTATAAAAAACTTCAAGTGATCTATCAATTTGAAAGCACTGTTCTTTAATGAAAAACCTTCTTTCTTCCTTAGTTTACCTATTAAAATAGACAAGAAGAAGTATACTAGAACAAAACCTCCAAGTATTAGCATCGGATAGAAAAAGAATAACCATGTGAACATAAATAATGTAAATCCTGCTAAAGCCATTGAAAAACTTCCTATTGTTTTCTTCTTTAAAGCAACATAACCAAGATAAATTGTTAGTAATAAGAAAAATAATACTAGTTGATCAGTATCAAAACTGCTTCCAAAAGTTCTTATTAATATCTGTGGCGCAGTGCCAACCAGTGTTGCTGCTAAAAGTCCACCATATTCATTAGATAACTCTTTGCCTAATAAAAATGCAGGAAATACTATTAGTGCTCCATAAATAGCTGAGGCATATGCTGCAGTTGTTAATAAACTAAAACCAAACATATTGAAAATCCAAAAAAGCACAGTTGTCAAATAAAATATCATGGGCGGTACAGTACCAGGAATAAGTTTCCTACCACTGTAATATGTTAATTCGTCCCAAGCAGGCAAATGTCCCCAATCAGCAAAATATTTAGTGAATCTATACTGATATATCGGGTCGAATGATAACAACCTATCAGGAACTATGTTTACAGCTCTTATATGATAACAAAATAAAAACACAAATACTAATGCAAATATCCACCAGTACTTTTTTAGCATCGTTCTCATCGAATCACTTGACTATCAAAATTTAGAAATATAAATATAAAAAGTTTCATAAACTCATCAAAACAAAACTTATTGCGATTAATAAAATATTCTGAATTAAAACAAACAAAGCAAATCTTTTTACTTTACCTAAACCTTGAAGATAATAGACATAAATTGTATTAAAACCAAAAATAAGTCCTATAATAGTTAGAACTTTAAACATGAATAGACTTTTTATATAAGTACTGAAAAAAGTTACAAATAACAAGTCTGAAATCAAAAGAACAACTATTGTTCCTACAATAGTGACAATGGCATACAATTTGAAAGCTTTCATTAGAATATTCTTTGCATCTTTATATCTTTTTAGGCCATCAAGTTCAGATACTTTTGGAAAAACTATCATTGACAATGATAGAGGAATCAACAAAGTTGCAGAATAAAATATGAAAGCAAAAGAAAAATAACCAATTTTATTTTGAGAAAAGAACAGACTTAGCAGAGGTACTATTGCAGTAGATAACCCAGTAATTATATTAGTCAAATATACTGGTATGCTAAATTTCAAAAACTTACTTTTAACATCAAAACTTTTAGTTCTCTTTAGAACTACTTTGCTAAAAAAGAATCTCATATTAATCAAATTACCAATTAGCGGTCCAAGACTCCAACCTAAAATAATATAGAAAATTCCAAAAGGGCTTAACAAAACACCAATAATAGCAGATCCCGAAATGTTTAAAAACTGGGACAATGCATATAATTTGAATTTTTGAAAACCAAGAACAACAAATTGAAATACAACAAAGAAGGTTAAGCCACTTAATAGTATTCCAGCTGCTATCAAATAACTAAGAGAAGCATCTTTTAAGAAAACTATGCTGATTTGTTCTCCTAATAAGAAGAGTATTAATATAAAAACCAAATAGCTGAATATCTTTAACTTTAAGAACCAGTTGACTAAATAGCTAATTTTTTTCCTATTTTTGCTTCCCAATTCAGAAATATATTTTGTTAAACTGACATTAATGCCTAGTTCTATTAACAAAGGTAAAAATGAGAACAGATAAATAATAATTTTGAAAATACCAAAATTTATGACCCCAAGTTGATTTGCAATAACAAGATTAGCAAAAAAAAGTATTAAATTAGAGCTGAAATTAGCAAGAAGAATAATGCTACCGCTTTTTGCTAGATCGCTTTTAAGCATTGACATAAGACGTTTTTTCATTTAATAAGATATGTAGAATTCAAATAAATCCTTTATTTTCATACAAATCTTTATATGGCGGTTTTATTATAATCTTCTTTATAAAGGTGTTGATTTGAATAAAGGAATAATAAAAATAGGGCTATTTTCTATATTGTTCTTAGCATTTATAACAATTTTAGCTCTTTACGTTATGCCCACAACAGCAATAGTTGAACCAGGTGAATTAGGATATGGTTGTGGTGGTAATCCATGTCCGGCTTGGGTTAATTTAACAAAAGGAGATATGTTTTTTACTGACAATAATCAAATCTTTATAGTAATTAATTATTCTTGTTATTCTCCGAGTGTTTGTAATGAAAATATGAATGTTACTGCTAATTTTTCAGAAGTAGGAGGTAGTTCAACTAGAATTGGTGTATTCAAACAAAATGGTACATCTGGTACTGATACTTGGGCAATTTTCGAGTTGAATGACACTGTTAACTTTTCTGCTGTTAGTGGTCCAATAATGATGGAACCTAAAAATATTACATTTAATGCTTCAGATGGTAATACAAGTACTGGATTATTTAATGATACGTTAAGTACACCAGTTGTTCTAACGAATATGTCAACACTTCCAGGTTGTCCACCTCCGGGTGAACCCCTACCACCAAAAATGCTACTAATGAATGGAACTCTTGTAAATATTAGTGAATGTTGGGACAACTGTACTGTAGAAGATAGAGCACAATATTTTAATAGTACACATTATGTTATATGTGGTCCAACTTTTGGCGGAGACACTACTAACTTTACAGCTGTAGCTGATACAGGTAATTTCTCCAATTTTAATCTTGTTATAGAAGTTCCTGGAGTAGCAAAAATAAATTATACAACAAATGTCAGTATGGACGATCCACAGAAATCACAGGCATTATTCGAGTTTGCAGTGAAAAATATAATGGCTGGTCCTAGAATTGGAATTAATGATACTGAGTGGGACGGTTCAGATCCAAACAAACCAAATTTAACCCTTTCAGCAGTCTTGACTTTATATAATGTATCAAATAGATTTGGAATAAATGGTAGACCACAGATATTTAGATATAATCATGGTTCGACATCCGGAGTTCCTTGTCCAATTGGTGTATGCTCGGATTTTGTTTGGGACGGAGAAAATCTTACCTTTGCTGTTACAAGTTTTTCTGATTATGGTTTAACAGATTCAATAAATGTGACTTTACAAACACCTTCTAATTTGGATTATTATAACTCATTGAATGTCAATTTTACTTACATGCCTGAATGGAACAGCTCAATAACAATGGACAACTGTACCCTTTATGGTAATTTCACAGGTAGTTGGTTACCAAGTGGAAATAATAGTACACGAGCTTTAGTTAATGGAACTACTAATTGGATAAATAACACTGTTGGAAGCGATGGTGCTTACATATGGAATATTTACTGTTATGATATTACTAACCAATATGACTATTATTCATCAAACCGGACTGTAATAGTTGATACTATTACAGATTGTGGTGCATCAACACCCTGTAATTGCGGCGACACTCTCAACGCATCAAGAACTTTTAGTGCGCTCGATAGTTTAACTGACTGTTCTGAAGACGGTTTGATAATAAATGGAACTGATATAATACTTGATTGTGCAGGTTATGTAATAAATGGAACCGGCGGATCTGGTACTACTGGTGTAAAAATAAATTATAGTTCAAATAACACCACTGTTAAAAATTGTATAATCCATAATTTTGGTACAGGAATCTTTGGAAACGCATCATTGGATATGAATCTAACAAATAATACAATCTATGGTCTTAGCAATTATAACGGTGCGGGAATATTGATTTCAGACGCTTCTCAGACTATAGGTGTTAGTGCTAATATAACAAACAACAATATTACCTCAGAAACTGGAAGTGGAGTTTTTTGCTCTGTCGGAACCGCTAATGTAATCAACAACAGCATAAGCGGGTATGATTATGGTATTGAGTCTGGTTTTAGCGGTAGCTGGGGACAAATCCAAGGAAATAACATAACTACAAATTACGGCCTAAGTGGAAGTGTTGTTTTTATAAATTCTGGCAGTCCAAATATCACAGAAAATAACGTAACCGGTGGGTACAATGGAGTTTACTTGTACACAGCAGGGTCTCCCAAAGTATGGCACAATAACATTTACGGCCAGTCAAATTATAAAATTTATTCACTGAATGCAATAAATATTTCTTACAATAATGAAGGAAACTATTGGGGTCACAATAGCTGCCATGTTTTCGTACCAGGAACTGATTCAAATGCAGAAAACGTTAATGACGCATATGCTTTTAATGCAACTAATGGATGGCTGGCAGGGTCTCCAGTTAACTGTTCTCCTATTTGGACCAATAATTCAACAAATACAACTCTTGCAGGTATAGTTACTTTATACAGTTTGAAATGGATAGATAACAATGGGCTTTCAGGTTATATATTCTCTTTTGATAACTGTACCGGAGGTTCAAATTTAGTAAATGATACATGGGTTTCAATGACCGGTTTAACTAACTGGTCTAATGTAACAAAAACACCAAATTATACAGCAGGTTGTAATGTTGCTTGGAAAGTATATACAAACGATTCAGCTGATAATTGGAATTCTACTGACACAATGAATTATACTACTAAAAATGCAAGTGGTTTTTACTGTACTCAAAATTCTCAGTGTGCAGGAGGTTATTGTGTTCATAATCTTTGTAGAGCAGCATCAACATTTTGTGGAGATGGTTATTGTGATACAGGAGAATCTTGTGTTGCAGATAATTCTTGGTGTGCTGATGGTTATGCATGTACAAACGGTTGTGTAGTAACAGGTGGAACACCAGGCGGATCAACAGGCGGATCAACAGGCGGAACTTATGCAACAGCCTATGTTAGACTTGCAGTAGGTAAAATAAATATTACAATGACTTCACTCACAACAAGCGGAAAAATGATTGCATCTATAGCAAGATATGAAGATGTGGCAATAAGAGGAATGAACATTACTGTTGTAAACAATGTTGGTAACATAAAAATAATGATATCTAAATTACCAGCTTTGCCATCCACGGTTTCCTATGATATAGATGGTAAGGCTTATCATTATATTAATATAGAGAGAATAAACATCACTGATCCTGATATTAATACTGTTAATATTGAATTTGCAGTGAATAAAACTTGGTTAACAGACAATAATATTGATGCTTCAAATATTACTTTGTATAGATGGGCTAACAATCGATGGAATGATCTAAGTGCAACAAAAATAGCTGAAAGTGCTACAGAAGCTTTTTATAAAGCAGACTCTCCAGGTTTATCCGTATTTATAATTGGGACTACAGGAGGTGCACCACCAGAACCAGAACAAGAGGAAGAAGGATGTGAAGAGAGTTGGTCTTGTGCAGAATGGTCCGAATGTGCTAATGAAATTCAAGTAAGAACATGTACAGATTCCAACAACTGTGGTACAACTGTTAACAAACCAGCTATATCTCAGTCATGTGCATTAGGAGAGGCAGCTGTTACAGGCACAACAGTGACCTCTATTTTAATTCCTGTTATAGTTATAATAGCTGTAATAATAATTTGCGTATTAATTTTCTTGCAAAGAACTACAATAACTTCTTTCTTACAAAGATTGACTAAGAGATCTAGAAAAAAATCAACCAAAATTCTTTCAGAAATTAAAGAACCATTTAAACTTATTGCAGAAGAGAAAAAAGAAGATTAATCAGATTTTTTGGCAAGAAATTATTTTATTGGTTTCATCTATTTCAAATTTTACTGGTAAAAATTTTTCTATTACCCAGATGTTTGTTCTAACATGGTTTGTTACTTCAGCAACAGAAACTTTTGAATTACCTGCCAAAGCCATGTAAGGAAGGATTTGATCTGCCATCCATTCGTCTAAACAAGCATTAGAATCGATCTGTTTTACTAAGCTTTTTGCAGCTTCTTCACCAACTTTTTCAGCAAGTTTACCCCTTTCTCCTAATTCAGATGCTCCCAATTTACAATTTTCAAAATGTGCATGAGCATTAATTGAAGAACCTGGAGAAAGACTAGGAACGTAACTTATAATTTCATTTTCAAATTTTAAAATTTTTTTCGATCCTTCGGTTTGCCTTTCTGCAACTTTTCTTTTTCTAAGAAGTTCTGATGCTATACTTCTTACATCCATTTTTTCCATTTCTCCCCTTTCAATTAAATTTATAGGCTTAATTTCTTTGCATGTTTTTATTGTTACTTTAACTTTACCTCCACCTTTTGGATAAAAACCATATTTCAGAGTTTCCACAAAAATTTCAATTCCCATTTTGGATAAGAAATAGGAAAAAATATGTTTAAAATAATTCATAGTTGGACTCCATTTGACATCAGTTCCTCCTATTATTTCTAAAACAACTTCTTTTTCAGCGTGAAGAGAAGGTAGAACCAAAGTTTGAAGAACTAAACATATTGAACCAGCTGTTCCAACATTTATTGATAAACTGCCACCCTTAACTTTTTTTGGTATGAATTCGATTGAAGTGCTTCCAATTTTTGCATTTTTTAATTCAGCATCGCACAATTCAGCTGTAGCTTCTATTCCTTTCAGATGTTGTGCTCTCAATCCAGGAACACGACGTTTAGCTCTTATGTTTTCTATTTTGACTGGCTTACCTGTTATTGCTGATAAAGCAATAGATGTTCTAATTATCTGACCTCCGCCTTCAAGATAAGAACCATCAATCAATATCAATTACATCCCCATTATCAGGAGCAATTGCATCAAAACCTTTTTCTTTTAATCCATTAGCAAATTCTTCGCAATGGTCACCATGCAAACAAATAACCTTTTCAGGATTAATCTTGTTAACAAAATTAAACAAACCACTTCTTCCGCTATGAGCGCTTAAATCAAATTGATGGATATTCATTTTTATTTTTAAGTCAAAACCTTCAGTAACAAATCTACCAGTTTCTACTAATCTTCTTCCAGCAGTTCTTGGAATTAGAAATCCAGTGAATATAACAGAGCTTTCAGGATGATTGTACAAATATTTTACATAACTAACAGAAGGCCCACCTTCTAACATCCCTGAACTTGAAATAATTGCGCACGGCTCTTTTACTAATTCTTTTCTCTTTTCACCTTTCCAAACTTCTATAACATTTTTCAAAGCTCTTCTTAATGCTTTTGCATCTCTAAGAAATTCAGGATAACTTAAAGTTATCTCTGTAGCAGTTTTTGACATGCCGTCAAGATAAATAGGAAAATCTGGTTTGAAACTATCTAGAATCATTAAAACTTCAGCTGATCTACCAACAGCAAAACAAGGAATTACAGCCACTCCTTCGTTTGCAATTGTTCCTTGAACAGTTTCAAAGAATTTTTTTTCTGTTTCTTCTCTAGGTGGATGATCTTTCTTAGCATAAGTATTTTCTAATATCAGAATATCAACATCTTTAACATCTATTCTTGCACCATTCAACAAACGACTTGGATTAACATTGAAATCACAAACATAAAGAATCCTTTTATTTCCGATTTCTAAAAGCGGTGCAGTAGAACCAGGTATATGTCCAGCATCGAATATATCTAAAGAAAATCTTTCACCTTCAATTCTTTGACCATATGTTACCCTTACCTCGTGTTTTTTCATCTTTTTCAAATCAGTTTTCCCAAAATGTTTAGGAAGACCTTTAAACTTGGCAATTTTTATGCTGTCCTTTAGAAGCAAATGAGATAATTCAAAAGTTTCTATTGTCGAATAAATAGGAGGCTTGAATTTTTTATAAATAACAGGACAATAACCAGAATGATCTAAGTGTGCATGGCTTAATACTATCATATCAACTTTTTTTACAGGTAATGGAAGTTTACCAGTATCAACTTCCATTCCATAGTCAAACAAGACATTTTCTTTACTCTCTATCATTACAGCATTCTTTCCTACTTCTTTGAATCCACCTAAACATTTTATTCTCATTTTAAAACCTTTATTTATTTTAATATCTTTAGATATAAATTGGTATTATGAATATATTAATTAAAAATTGTTCTTTTATTTTAACACAAAACAAAAAAAGAGAATTAATTAAAGACAAATCGATTTTAATAGAAGATAACAAAATATCTGCTATAGGAGATATTAAAAATGCAGATGAAATTATTGATGCTAAAGGCTTTTTAGTTATACCAAGTTTAATAAATACTCATACACATTCTAGTATGACTTTGTTTAGAGGAATAGCAGAAGACATGCCTTTAAAACCTTGGCTAGAAACAAAAATATGGCCTTTAGAAAGAAAACTTACTGGAAAACTTTGTTATTATGGCTCTTTAATTGCTTGTATCGAAATGATAAGAAACGGTATAACATGCTTTAATGATATGTATCTTTTCATGAACGACGTTGCAAAGGTTTGTAAACAGGTTGGTATTAGAGCATTTTTAGGTTCTGTATTTTTTGATTTTCCAACACCAGAAGGCAATTCTTTTGAAGTTAATAAAAAATTTGTTAGTAAATGGAAAAATGAAGAATTAATCAAACCAACATTTACTCCACATTCTACATATTCTTGCTCAGAAGAGTTGTTATTGAAATCTAAAGAACTTGCGGATAAGAACAATGTTCTTTTGCACACCCATTTAGCCGAAACTAAAGATGAGCAAGAAAAATCTAAAGAAAAAAACAATTTAAGACAAGTAGAATATCTTGAGAAGATAGGACTCTTAGATAAAAATGTTATAGCCGCGCATTGTTGTTGGTTATCTGAAAAAGAAATTTCTATTTTAAAAAATTATAATGTAAAAGTTTCGCATAACCCTGTGAGTAATATGAAGCTAAGCTCAGGTGTTGCTCCTGTTCCCGAAATGATTAAAAACAACATAACAGTTTCTCTCGGAACAGATGGAGCAGCCAGTAATAACAGTTTAGATATGTTTGAAACCATGAAAGTATGTTCATTACTACATAAATTAAATAAAACGAATCCACTTGCTATTAAATCTCAGAAGATTTTTGATTTTTCAACAATTGAAGGCGCAAAGGCTCTTTTAATTGATAATGAGATTGGAAGCATTGAAATTGGAAAAAAAGCAGATATGGTTTTAATTGATCTTAAAAAAACAAATTTCTTCCCACTTTATAATAATTTGATACCACATTTGGTTTATTCATGCAAAGGAGAAAATGTTGATACTGTTATATGCAATGGAAAAATTTTGATGAAAAACAGAGAAATTTTAACTCTTGATGAAAAAGAGGTAATGAAAAAAGCAAAACTAGCAAAAGATGATTTACTCAGAGAAAATAACTTAAATATAGAAATTTAATACTATTTCTATGGACATAGAAACAAGAATCGATTTAATTAAAAAACCACCAACAGAAGAGATTTTGGTAGAAGACGAGCTAAAACAACTTTTAGAAACCAATGAACATCCACAACATTACCAAGGTTTTGAAATTTCAGGTTTATTACATTTAGGAAATTTTATTATTTCAGGCTTCAAGATAAATGATTTCATAAAAGCAGGAATAAGATGCCAAGCTTATCTTGCAGATTGGCATAGTTTTATTAATAACAAGTTTGGTGGTGATTGGGAAAAGATTTTAATAGCAGCAAAATATTATGCAGAAGCATTCAAGTTCTTCTGCCCGGGAGTAAAAATTGTTGTAGGTTCTGATTTATATCATAATAATGATGAGTATTGGAAAAGAATAATGAAATTTTCTAAACATATGACTCTTAAAAGAACTTTGAGATGTATGACCATAATGGGAAGAAGTGAGAACGAAAAACTTGATTTGTCTCAATATTTCTATCCACCCATGCAGGCAGTTGATGTAAAGGAAATTGGAGCAGATATGCCTCATGGTGGAATGGATCAGAGAAAAGCACATGTTCTAGCTAGAGAAGTATTTCCAAAAATGAAATGGAAAAAACCTGTAGCAGTCCATCACCATTTATTAATGGGTATAGCAGAACCAATGAAACTAGAGGCTAAAGACAAATTAGAACAAGTCATCTCAAGTAAAATGAGCAAGTCAAAACCATGGACCGCAATATTCATTCATGATACAGAAGAGCAAATAAAGAAAAAATTACAAAAAGCATGGTGTCCTGAAAAACAGACAGAAATGAATCCGATATTAGAGATAATTAAACATGTAATATTCCATGAGAAGAAAATCTTTGAAATAAGCAGAGATTCTAAATTCGGTGGCACAATAGAGTTTGATAAGTATGAGAAATTAGAAAAATCTTATGAAAAAGGAGAAATACATCCAAAGGACTTGAAAGATAATGTTGCTAGAGAAATATCAAATATAATTGATCCTTTAAGAAAACATTTTGAGAAACCATCTAACAAGAAATTACTAGACGTTTATAAGGAAGTTGAAATCACTAGATAGTTCTATATCAATTTTTCTTTAAGAATACTTCTTGTTTCTGTCATGTTATCTGTTCTAAGTGCAAACTTTTCATCACCAATGATGTATATGGATTCTATGTTTATTCTTTTCTTTGCCAAATCTCTAGTTATTTTTCCAAGTTCACCTGGTCTGTTTTCTACCTTTACAAGAAAAACTTCTTTAACTGCAAAACGCATTCTAGCATTCTCCAAGGCTGATCTTGTGGTGTTCGAATCGCTTGTAATTATTTTGAGCATTCCTTTTTTTCCTGTTATTTCTGTTGCTATTGCTTCTATATTAACACCATTTTTTGCTAAAACCTCAGAAACTCTTGCTAAACTCCCTGGTTTGTTTTCAACATAAATTGTGAATTCTTCCATAACCAGTATACTATGCTAATATTTAAATTTCTTTTTACATAATCTTTAGAAAGTGAGTTGATGCCGTACCAATCAATAAGCTAAAATTAGGACAAGATTTTACTATTTCTATAAATAAACAATTTAAAAAATATAAGTAGGTGAATATATGCTAGATATAAAACTAATCAGAGAAAA
>WVXN01000032.1:0-5649 GCA_011773475.1 Candidatus Aenigmatarchaeota archaeon | reverse complement strand
CTTATATCTAAAGAAATATCCGAATTAAAGAAAAAAGGTAAAACTGCTTCTAAAAAAATAAAGGAAGCTGAAAAAATACCTGAAGAAATAGAAAAAATAGAAAAAGAAATAAAAGACCTTAAAGAAAAGATTGATTATGCTTTAATGAGATTGCCAAATCTCCTTCATGAGTCTGTTCCTTTTGGAAAAGATGAGAATGATAATGTTGTAATAAAAACTTGGGGTAATACTCCTAAATTTGATTTTGAACCAAAAAGTCATTTAGAAATTTTACAAAATCTTAAATTAATTGATATGGAAACTGCAGCAAAGGTTTCTGGTAATGCGTTTCATTATTTAAAGGGACCTTTAGTTTTACTAGACTTGGCTATACAAAAATTTGCTTTAGATTTTCTTATTAAAAAAGGATTTCAAATATTCATACCACCGTTTTTAATAAACAAAAAAATATACGAAGGAATGATTGGAGATCCACATAACTTTGCTGAAGCTAGTTATAAAATTGATGGTGAAGATATGTACTTAATACCAACAGCCGAATATCCTTTGGGAGGTATGTTCGCTGATAAAATTTTTAACAAAGACGAATTGCCTATAAGAATTTGTGGTGTTAGTTCTTGTTTTAGAAAGGAAGTAGGGACACATGGAAAATATTCAAAAGGATTGTTTAGAGTTCACCAATTTAATAAAATAGAGCAATTTATTTTCTGTTCTCCAGAAAAAAGCTGGGATTTATTAGAAGAACTACAAAAAAATTCAGAAGAACTTTATCAAAAATTAGGTTTGCATCATAGGGTTGTAGTTGCTTGCAGTGCTGATACGCCATCAAAGGCTGCAAAAATGTATGATATAGAGATTTGGATGGCTGATGGAGAATTTAGAGAATCAGGTTCAAATTCAAATTGTACAGACTATCAAGCAAGAAGATTAAATACAAGATATAGAGAAAAAGAGGGACAAGCGCCTATTGGTTTTGTTCATACTCTTAACAATACTGCTTTGGCAACTTCAAGAACTATAGTTGCTATTATCGAACAATATCAACAAAAAGATGGGACAGTTTTGGTTCCTAAGGTTTTGGTTCCTTACATGAATGGAATTAAGAAGCTGGAAAAAATACATAAAAAAATAAATTAAATCTACTCAGATCTTATTTCTTCATTGTGCTCAGGACATATCACATATCCTTTAACTTTAGACGGAAAACATACACTAACAGCAATGTAGTGTTTACCTTTTGGACAATAAACCTTTTTTTCCCTAATTTCTCCAGAAGATTTAGCTATCGCTTCTTCTAGTTTTTCTATAGATTTCTTATTTTTATTTTTTAATTCATTATAAATTTCTTCAGACAGTATCCCTTCTTTTTTCTCTTCATCTAACATTTCTGATGCTTTTTTTAATTTTTCTAGATCTTCTCCCAGCTTATCCATATTTGCATATTTCTTGGGAGGAACAACAAATTCCTCCTCTTTATTATCCTTTTTGCTTGTCTCTTCTTTTTTAGTCCCTTTTTCTAATTCTTTTCCATCAATAATATCTTGCTTTATTCTTTTAGACTCTTTTACTGTTTTATTACGATTCTTAAATATTTGTGATATAAGCCAAAATATACTAGGCCAGGTAATCATTATTCCTGCTAGCATAAAACCTAGAAGAGTTTCTTCAATATAACTAAATACAGCAAAAGCTGTAATTGCGGCGATTAAATCTATGATGAAAATAATTGCTGTTCTCATAATATTATTTTGATTCTTAAATAAAAATTAAGAAAAGCTTAAATTATTAACTAAATTATATTGTGATAGTGATAAAATGCCTGCGAAATTGTTTGCTGATTTATTAACAGAATATTTAAGAATTGTCGATGAAAAAGGAGATTCTGATAAAGGAGTAACTGCATTTACAATGATATATCCCCGAATTTTATGTGCTTCCATCAGAGGGGATGTTAGAGAACTCCGAGGAATGTATAGAAAAATGGTAGAAAAAGAAAAAGAACGAAATGGTAAAGTTCCACATGAATTCCCAATTTATAAAAATGCTCTTTCCGCTTCTATAAATTTTTCTCAAAAAAATTAATAATTAAAATTCTAAAAAAGGTTTTAAATTGATTAGATTATAATATGTTATTATGTCTTTAGATGTATTTTCGGCTGAATTCGAAAGATCAGCAACCAATTATTTAAAAACTGAAAGCCCAGAAGAAGAAAAATATATTGTTGATGTGATTGCAGATGCTTTTTTAAAGGATGATGAAAATGCATTTCATGAAATGAAAATAATATTAGGAGAAATGCATATAAGAGCAGAAGATGAACAAATTGCAACACATAGAATTTGGGGTTATGAAACTTTTATTATTCATTATGAAATTATTAAAGCAAGATTAAAAGCAAGAGAAGAAGAGAAACTTAAATAATAATTAATTATTCTTGAATGTGAAAGGTTTTTAAATATAAGCCTATATTATATATTAACCTTGTGATGTAATGGCAGTAATAATAATTGCAGAAAAGCCAGATGCTGCTGAGCATATAGCAAAGGCTTTGGCAGAAAAAAACCTTAAAAAGAAGAAAAGCAAGTATGATGTAGTATACTGGGAATTCAAAAGACATAATAAGAAACACATTATAGTTACAGCAGTAGGCCACTTATTTACATTAAAACAGAAGACTAAAGGCTGGCATTATCCAGTTTCTATTAAGGAAATAGACTGGATGCCTTCATTTAAAGCTATAAAAAAATCTGCATTCTCAGAAAAATACTTTAGAACTGTGACTGATGTAGTAAAAGATGGTTCCAAATACATTATAGCTTGTGATTACGATAATGAAGGATCATTGATTGGGTATAATGTTTTAAGATTCATTTGTAAAAAAGACGATGCAAAAAGAATGTTCTTCTCAACATTGACAAAACCAGACTTAATAAAATCCTATGAAGAAATAAAGCCTCATTTGGATTGGGGAAACATAAAAGCTGGGGAAACCAGACATTATCTTGATTGGTTATACGGTGTTAACACAACAAGGGCATTAACACTAGCTATCAAGAAGAATGCAAAAAGATTCTCTATTCTGTCTGCAGGAAGGGTTCAAGGACCAACTTTAACTTTGTTAGCAGAAAGAGAATTGAAAATTAAGAAATTCAAACCCGTACCATACTGGCAATTACAACTTATGCTCCTAATTAATGGAAATGAAGTAGTTGCTTTATACGAGAAAGAAAAAATATGGAAAGAGGATGAGGCAAAAAAGATTTTTCAAAAATGTAAAAACAAGCCAGCTATTGTTGAAGACGTTAAAAAGAGAATATACAAACAAAAACCTTTAACACCATTTAACATAACCTCTTTACAGACAGAAGCTTACAAACTGTTTGGTTATTCTCCTCAACAAACATTGAACATCGCTCAAAACCTTTATACAAGTGCATACATCAGTTATCCTAGAACCTCCTCTGAAAAACTGCCACCGCAAATCAACTACAGGAAAATATTAGAGGCTTTGTCAAAGGTCAAAAAATATAAAAATTTATGCGAGACTTTACTTTCTTTGAAAGAATTAAAACCTGTTGAAGGAAAGAGAACCGATCCTGCTCACGAGGCAATTCATCCAACAGTACAGCCACCAAAAGGAAAGTTAAAAGGACCAAGACAAAGGATATATGATTTAATATGTAGGAGATTCTTCACGCACTTTGCCAAAGAAGCATTAAGAGAAAGCATGAAAGTTTTAATCAAAGTTAATGGTCACAAGTTCTCAACCACAGGAAGAAGAACAATAGAAAAAGGTTGGATGGAATACTATGGACCTTATGCCAAATTCGGAGAAATAATACTTCCTGATTTGAAAAAAGGAGACAAGTTAAAAGTCAAGAAATTGGAGATGTTAAGCAAAGAGACCTCTCCTCCACCAAGATATTCTCAAGCCTCAATTATAAGAGAAATGGAAAAAAGAGGATTGGGAACAAGAGCTACAAGAGCGGCTATCCTCCAAACCCTGTACAACAGAGATTATGTGGTAGATAAGAGCGTCAGAGTTACGGATTTAGGATTAAAGGTTGCCCATTCTTTGAAGGAGTACGTTCCTGATTTTGTTGACGAGAAACTAACTAGAAGATTTGAAAAGGATTTAGAAAAAATAATGCAAGGAAAATCTAAAAAAGAAAAAGTTCTTAAAAAAGCAGAAAAGACAATTGAAAAGATTTGTGAAGAATTTAAACAAAATGAAGATAAGATTGGAAAAGAACTAGGCGAAGCAATTATTAAGACACAGGAGATTAAAGCCACTTTAGGTCCTTGTCCAAATTGTGGAGGAGACCTGAAAGTATTTTTCAGTCCATTCTCAAAGAAGAAGTTTGTAGGATGTACTGGTTATTCCAGATGTAAAAAATGTGGTTTTACAAGAAAAGCCTGCAAGTGTAAATGTCCGATTTGTGGACAACCAAAAGGAAAATGTAAGTGTAGTTGGAAGGAAAAGAAGTGGAATCCTTCTTGTCAAACAGGCTTTCCTCTTCCTCATAATGCTGATTACCAAGCTTTGAATAAGATATGTGATAAGTGCAATACACCGATGATTAGAGTTACCAGAAAGGGCAAGAGACCTTTCAATATGTGTTTAGATCCCAAATGTGAGACAAAGGCTGATTGGGGTAAACCCGGTAAAAAGAAAACCCCTAAGAAGAAAAAGAAAACTAAGAAAAAATGAAAAAATATTATTTTTCTGCTTTCCAATAACCCCCATTCAGTATACTGCCTTTAATTTGTTCCGTGTTTAATAAATAATTTTTTGCATTAGTAATGTCAGAGGTAGAAGGAGAATTACTAGTCTTTTCTTTTATATGATCCCACATCTCTTCTTCAGTTATTTTTTCAGATTTTGATGTGACTAACTGTCGTATCAAATTAGTATAAGTTATAAGTTTCTTATTTTTCTCTTCAAAACTATCACCCGTCATTAAGTTAATAAATCTTCTTGCTTTTTCATAATCATGAAAAGAACGATGACCTAGAATTTCTGGCCAATTATCTAAATTTATCCCAAGTTTAGCTTCAATCTTATCTTTCTTTAAATCTAATTTTTCTTCACAGATTTCTTCTAATCTATGTCTGAGAACCTTTATTTTTATTCTTTTTATATCTTCTGGCTTTAAATATGTTGTTCTATCAGTTTTCAGAGCTTTTTGTGCAGATTTTATTGAAGGTAAACGTTGTTCTTCTCTTAAGTTCTTTAAAAAATGATTCTCAAATGCTTGATATGCTTCTTCAGTTGTCTTAAAAACTTTCTCCTTTTTTCTAGTTCCCCTTCCAGTATAATGAGATCTCATATCAGAAAATGAGTCATATCCTAAACGTTTTATCCAGTTACTAGTATTTACTCCAATTTCATCATCAATTTCAACTTTTGATGGATCCAGGTTTTGTTTATAAATTTCTTCTATTCTCTGTTTAAGAACTTCTAATTTTAAACTTTCCAATTCTATATCATAGTCACTTAGGTTTTTATTTATGGGTATTTTTAAGAATTTTTTGGCATTCCTTACTGTTGGAAAACGATGATGTTCTCTAGAATATTTTAAATAGTAATCTAAAACTGCACTTTGGACTTGCTCATTAGTTTCGAATATTTTTTCAGGCATTAATGT
>WVXN01000031.1:19387-19700 GCA_011773475.1 Candidatus Aenigmatarchaeota archaeon | reverse complement strand
TTTCGTCAATAAACGTAAGAAAAAATTTACCTCAAAGACATTTAAATCATTTTATATACATAAATTTAACATGAAAAAACTACTGCAAATGTCTATTATTTTTATAGTTATTATTTTTACAATTATTATTGTAGGTTATACTCAACAATTGCCGACAGGAGAGATCATAGCAAATGAAACTTTTGAACCTGTAAAATGTACGTCAGATTGGAATTGTACTTTTTGGTCAGATTGTATAAGAACAGATGCAGAAACAGGAATTCAAAACAGAACTTGCATAGATAATAATAATTGTAATGCAGAAAAACCCCAA
>WVXN01000031.1:0-19296 GCA_011773475.1 Candidatus Aenigmatarchaeota archaeon | reverse complement strand
AAAGCACTAGGCTTTAAGAAAGGTTATAACATTACTTATTCTTCTAAAGAAGACAGCAAAACAAATCATATTGATCAGTTTATCAGTGTTTATCCTTTAGTTAACAGTGCTATTAATATGAGTTTTAGTTTTGATGCTGCTAAGGAAAATTATAGAGAAAAAACATTCTTTGAGAACCAAACTAATAAAATAATATTGTCTGTTGCTGAATTACCTAGCCCAAACATAGGAGATTTGAGCATAGCGTATAATATTACTATATTATATTCTACTACTGGCTTAAGAGAGAGCATCTATACAATCTGCTTTACTAAATGGGATGTTGCTGAAGTTATTAGAGTAAGTGGAACTGAAAGTGATTATGATTCCTTAAAAAATCTAGCTGAAACAGCTGAAGAAAGAATAGGTTAGAAGTACTAAGAATTTAAATTTTACTTTTCTATATTTTCAATATGAAGAAAAAAACAGTTAAAGCAAAAATCTCAGGAGTAGCAGTTTATAAAACAAACATACATATTAGAATCAAAACAGATAGAAATACCCAAAAAAGATATAACCAGTTTAAACAAGAACTAACCGAGAGATACGGCTTTAATTATATTAAGGGTTATGGTGGTTTTACAAAATTAATTGGAAGGGGGATAGATATTAACGTATTCAAAAGAAAGGATTATCTGCATTTCATTATTTATGGTAAGTTAAGAAAAAAGATATTGAATATTATTCTGAAGTATTTTGAATATATAAAATATAACCCTTAAATTCTGGTTTCTCTATATTTTTACTATGGCAAAAAGGAAAAGGCTAACTAAAAAACAAAAGAAGAAAAGAAGAAAAAAGAAGATAAAGAAGAGAAAAAGAAGATAATCTAAAAACATTAAAATAACTGACAGCAATTAATTCTATTTAGGTGATTTTATCATAGAAAGTGTGCTTGTTCCCAAGGACAGGATAAAGGTTATAAAAGATAAAAAAACAGTGAAAAAACTAGAAAATTCTATAAAAATTAAAGTATCTTTTCAAGAGAATTCTGTTATAATAGAGGGTGAAGGAGTAGAATTATTTCAAGCTAAAAACATTGTAAAAGCAATTGCAAGAGGTTTTTCACCTGAAAAAGCCTTTAGACTATTAAATGATGAAGAGAGTTTAGAAATAATAAAATTAGAAGGATTTACTGATAAAAAAACAAAGGTAATAAAGGCCAGATTAATAGGAACTAAGGGAAAAACAAGAAAATTAATAGAAAATTTTAGTGGTTGTTCAGTTTCTATATACGGAAAAACAATTTGTATAATAGGAAATTTCGAACAAATGAATATTGCTAGAGAAGCAATAAAAATGATAATAAGAGGATCAAAACACTCTAAGGTTTATGGGTTTTTACAGCAAGCAAATTTATGATTCGTCGAATCTTCCATCAGTTCTAACCAGTTCTTCAGTAGCTCTCGTTAAGGTCTTTTTCTTGTAGTTCTCAATACTAATATGCCAGTAAACATTTCCTTGAGCAACCTTCTTTTTCTTTAGCTTTCCTTGGTTTACTAACCAGTCCAGCTTTTTCCTTAGGGTTTCTAAGGTATTAGGCTTAACAGGTATTTTTTCAATTTTCAAAAGCTCGCTAGGAGTGCATGGAGAATTAGCAAGAACTAAAACTTCTAGTCTTTCTTCGTCTGGATACTCGTAAACTATCTTAGGCATTTCTATCAACTTAAGATTACTTATGTTTATTATAAATTAATTAGTATAAAAATCTAACTTAATTTTCAAAAGAGTCAATACTATTAACAAAAAAATAAAATTTTTTTAAACATATTTTTCGCTTTTGGTATACATAACACAGAAACAGAATTTTTTTAGAGTTCTGGGTCAATGTTTTTTACATATCCCTTTCTTTTAAGCCAATCTGCCTGAGCTTTGCTATATAACCAAACAACGTCTGCTCTTTCCTCTTTCTGAACACTCCAGGGCTTAACTAATATCAAATATCCTGGTCTGATCCATAATCTCTTCTTTATTTTTCCAGGAATTCTACAAATTCTTGTAAATCCGTCTTCACACTTAGCTTCCAGCCTACCTCCTCCAAGCATAGCTGTTACAACAGCTATTGTTTCATCGTTTTTTGGCATTTTCACTCTTATAACTCCATTTTCGCCTTCTTCTCTTTTTTTGTACATTTAATCACTTAGTATTCTTATTGAAATGATATTTCTATAAATATTTTTACCTTGTTTTCTTCTGACAAGCTTATAACTCTTTTTTATCTCAGCTTTATATTTCTTTCTTAAGATCTCTGTAATTTTTTCACCTAAAGATTTACTGCTTATAAAAAAGTCATAACCACCCTTAACTTCTTTTATTCTGTAAAAACCCTTTTTAATTAAAACAATGTCATCTATTGAATCAATATCGTCATTTGTTAAACTTCCTCTTATTTGTATTAAAGTTTCATAATAATCAGTAAATTTTCTAGAACAACCAGAACAAACTTCTTTTTTTATCTTTAATTTTACTTCATGAAACTCTTCCTTAAGTTTTTTAGACTCTTCTAAGAAGCCTTTTGCATAAATTTTTACAATATCATTTATTTCAAATCTTATTTTAACATTTTTTCCAAAAATTTTTATTTTATTTCTTAGAAATTCATCAATTTCCATGTCTTTCCATTTATTTCCTTCTTTTATTTTATTACATTTGCTGCATGTTGTAACAAAAATCTCTTTAGGAACTTCAATTAATTGAAATTTCTTATTGTAGCACTCTTCACAATATCCTTTTATTAGTTTTTCAGTTTTTTTACCACATAAAAAGCAAAATCTCATATTTTATACCACAAATAAAATGTTAATTCAGCTGTTTCTGGCATATCGCAACATAAAGAATAGAATGAGGAAACAGCAACATATTCTTTTGTTAAATCAGGCCCCTTTAAAAACCATTCTTTTATTCTTGAAGCAAGAGCAGCCTTTACCAGGGTTTTGTGTTCGTCACCCGCTGGAAAATCTGAAATCCAGATTGAAGTATTATTAGAAACCATTGCTGCTTGATCATTAACATAAGATACTATGTTAACCTTTCCTGTTACAGCACTTGTTTCAGAGAAGTCTTTAAAGACAAAAGAAATATTAATAGGCTGAATTATAACTAGATCGTCATCCCAAAATATTTTTTTCACTTTAAATGTATAAAATTTATTATCTGGACCCTTTAAATTGAAACTCCCACCTTCTGGTACATCTTGAATAATTCCTTCATCAACAGTTTTATTTTCAACGCCAACTGTATTAGTTGTAGTAATATTTACTTTTCTTTCTTCTTCCCAAATGTTCCAGTTTCCCCATTTAATGGCTATAGCGGGTTCTACATTGGGAGTTTTAATATCAAAACCTAAACCTAAGAAATACTTTTCAATTTCATCTTCTGAAGGATTATACCATGTAAAATTAAAAATTGTTCCGACTGCAGCTGCACCCGTTGGGTCTAAACCAAAAATATCTCTAAAATCATCATCATTATTATTAAAACTAGCATTTATTCCTAATACAATTCCTCCTCTGTTTGAATAATCTATAATTTTTGATTTATGAGTAGAATATTCTGTGAAGTTAACAAAAATAACAGCATCATAATCAGATGGTACACCTTGTACAATATCAAATTGTTCAACACTAAAACTTATCCAACGATTATTAACATAAGAGTCAGTTAACAGACTATCTAAATAATTACAGCTTGTTGTGTCAGTGCAACCAACAGTTATATTATTTTTAGAAATTCCAGAAACTTTTAATCCAAAATCAACATTAGGCGGTTTTAAAACATTGAAAACATCTAAATCGCCATTTAGAATATCCTGAATACCTCCGTATCTAATTATTTCTATTATATTATCTCCAATGCCTATCAAATCACTTCTTTCCCAACTCTCCTTTACACTATAAGTTGATAGAGTAGCCAGAACTACAAGCATTAATATTAAGGCAATTGATATTTCTAACAAATACATGAAACCTTTCATTCTACCACAACTCTAATGTTAAATTCCCTAAAACATTTCCAACCAAGATATATTTCATAATAGACACTTTTGGAGGTTTTAAACTATCTATGCCGCAAAACAATACCAATTCCGTTGATTTGTAAATCCTTAGTCTGTAAGGATCAATATCAAATTTATCTAACATATCACAATTTTCATTTAGATCTTCCACCTTTTCTTCTGAAAGATTATAGGGTCTGTTTGCTAACAATCCTACTCTTGTTTTCTTAACCTTTATTTCAAAAGCTATATCCTCATATATTTCTTCAAGTTGACTTTCGGAAGGAGCAAAGTAGTATTTTCCATCTGTATTATTGGCAATATCTTCTAGAAGATCATGATCAGCATCACCACCAAGTCCGATTGTATAAATACTTATGCCGTATGCATCAGCTTGGTCTGCCTTACCAAGTGGATCACTAACTTGATTTTCTTTACCATCAGACAATAATATTTCAACCTTGATTGCATCAATTCTATCATTATTTATTAATTCAGTGTTAGCCTCATCTATCCCAAAACCAATACCAGTCATACCCTGTGCTATCATGGCGTCTATGGCAATCGCTACTGTTGCATTTTCAAAGGTCAATCCTTGATCAAGATATGCAGTATTGTTAAATGTGGCAAGACCAGATCTATCAGTTGTATTATCCATTATCATAATAAAATATTTAGCAGCATCCTTTGCAGCTTGTAGCTTCGTTCCACCCATGCTTCCAGATATATCATTAACTAACATGACATCAACGGAAACTTGAGCTTCATACTGTTTTTCTATGTCTCCAGTTTCTACAAGATTTATAATTGAATTTAAGGCTTCTGCTTTCATGTTGTTAATCTCATAATCTGAAATAATAGTAGAAAACACAGTGTTTATCTGAGTTACAATATAAAAAACTATTATTGCAAATATTACAATACCAAAAATAAATTCTATTCTTGTTTGCCCATGCATTATATCACTCCAGCTTTTAGTAAGAATAAGAGTATACTAAAACCAGATATTGTCATTATTGAACTATGCTTCAAACCAGCAGTCACAGAACCTTCTCCAATTTGCCCTGCCACCAATCCAGAAAATATACCTTGGATTATTGCCATTAAAAGGAACAAGGCATAGTAATAACAACTTTCTTCAATCAAAAACATCTGACAAACAACTGAGAAAATTGAGCAATTTATACAAAAAAGCTCTGGATTCTCTAAACAAGGTTGGCAAGGATCACTAAAAGTCATTATATCACCTGCTATTCCAGATTGAATGTCTAGTTCCATTAAAGGTATTAAAGTTTGAGAAAGGCCAATAACTATTCCAATAAATATGAAATAAATAGCATACATTATCAACATGTGTTGGTATGTAACAGCTCTTCTCTCTCTTTCAGCTTCTTTTATAGAAGTTATATCTGAAGCTGTGGCTTCCATTGTTCTAGCAATGTCGCCTCCAGAGCTATAAGCTTCGTTTATAATCCTAACAACCCTTCCTATTAATTTTGATTTTTTCAATCTAATGGCAAAATTATTCATTGCTTCTTGTGCAGGTATACCCCAAGAAAGTTGGTAGTTGATTCTTTTGATCTCCTCTGTTAATTTTCCATAATCAGTTTTTGCAACTTGTTTTAATGCTTCAGGTAATGTCATTCCTATTTTTTGTGCTTCTGACAAATCCAATAAAAATATTGGCAATTGTTCTTCCATTGTTCTTATTTTCTTGTACTCGAAATACGAAAAAAATGCATAAGGAACTACTCCTACTATAGCTGCTAAGAGGATGATATTTCCCATTAATCCAATATTTTCATAGAAAAACACACTTACAATAATTAATGCTAATGCTATTATTACTGGTATAAACTTTAAATTAAATTTCTTTTCTTCTTTTATTTTTGCTTTTTTTTGCTTTTTCATTTTATCACGCTGCTGGAGCTATAGATTTTAACAAAAGTATAAACCCGACAGACACAAAAGGTAAAACTATAAAAATTACTAAGAATTGTATGAAAGACAAATATGTGGTCATACCTCCTCCACCTAATACTGACATTAAAGCAGTTATAATTACAAAAAATACAGAACCCACTAAAACTAAAGTCAAGTAAATTTCTATTAATATAGACAAAGTTCTAGAATATCGTTGCAATCTTCTTCCATATTCTGCTATAAATAATCTAGATTTTTCATGTAAAAAGTCACCAATGTTACCACCGCTTGTTAAAACAGTGTCTAATCCCCATAACAATTCTTTCAGTTCTTCAGATGGTGTTCTGTTAGCAGTTTTTCTTATAGCACCTACTATATCCATACCAAAAACTTCTACATCTCTATAAATTTTTCCAGCTTCTTTGGAAACTTCACCATATTCCTCGAATTTCGAAATAACTCTAAACATTGTTATTGGAGGTGCTCCTGAGTTTGCTATTGTTGCCATGTAAGTTGTTGCAAAAGGTATAGCAGATTCAATATTCTTCTTTCTATTTCCTGCAGCCATACTAGGGTATGTATAAAAAAGGAAGAAAACAACCAGAACAATAACAATATTCAGAGTAAATGAAAATAATATAGCTAGTATAAGATCTTGTAAAATTATACTTGTTATAATTGTAATTAAAGGGAACTCTATGATAAAGAATAGTAGAATTGAAAAAAACGTTACGTAAACATATTCTACTAAGGTTAACCCTATATCTGCTTTTAATAAGTCAGGTTTTATGCTTTCAAATAAATTAACAAATGGATCTAAGCTATGCCTGAAGAATTTAAATGATAAGTTTCTAAGAGTTTTCCAAATATTCATAAAATCATCTATGGCATAGCATCTAACAACTCGTCTGGCCTTGCATAATAAAGTTTTGAGATTTTTGCTACATCTCTATAATCATTTATATTTTTTTCAACCATCCATTCTAAAACTTTTATCCTACGAGATAATTCTTGTTGCAAATATCCTTCTTTTATACCGTGTTGCTGAGAAATTCTTTTTAAAACAAAAGATGGATTTATCGCTTCATAAGTATCATTATTTGGATTCCATCTAAATATTTCATTTACAATAGGGAAGTTTTTCTTTTTATCGAAACCAAGTATTTCATAGACGCCTCTTACTCTTCTTACATATGTCGCCCCATACTTTATTCTAACAAGGAAAATGATTACGTCTAAAGATTCTATAAGATTAGCCGGAAGACTAATTGGTGGTGTTGTTAATCTGTCTATTAATCTTTCCATGGAATCTGCATGTATTGTTGATAAAGAACTATGGCCAGTAGCTATTTGCTGAAATAAAACATAAGCTTCTCTACCTCTAACTTCTCCAACTATTAAGTAATCTGGTCTTTGTCTTAAGGATTCTTTTAGTAAATCAAAAAGATCTACTTCTCCTAATTTTTTAGCTCCCATTTCTACAATTGGTAATCTAGCAACACTGGGAACCCAATGAGGGTGAGGAAGAAGCAGTTCAGCTGTGTCTTCTATTGAAACAATTTTCAATTCTGGTTTAATAAACAAGGACATAGCATTTAAAAGAGTTGTTTTTCCAGTAGCAACGCCTCCAGAAACTAAAATGCTTCTACCGTATTCAACACATAACCATAAATATGAAGCAATACTGGGGTCAAGGGTTTTGAGATTTAACAGATCCACAGGAGTTAATGGCTTTTCAGTAAATTTTCTAATGGTGAAATTGCTTCCTTTTCTAGCTATGTCAGTTCCTAGAGTTGCTTGTATTCTAGATCCCTCTGGCAAAGTTCCACCAATAAGTGGTTTTGCAACTGAAATGCTTTTTCCACATCTTTGTGCAAGTTTATTTACAAAAACATCAAGTTCATCAGATGTTTCAAAGAACACGTTTGTTTTAACACTACCTATTATAGGGTCTCTGTGATATACATACAAAGGAACCCCAACTCCATCACAAGATATATCTTCTAAATTAGGGTCTTTCATCAGAGATTCTATTTTTCCCAAACCTATAAAGTCCCTCTCGATATAGTATAAGAAATCTTTTTTCTTATCTTCTGTCATTTCAGGTGCCATTGTTGTTATCATTTCTTCAAATTTTTTAACTAAATAATCTTCGGCTTGCCCCTTTCTCAATGTTGTAAAATCAACATCTAATTTTTCTATAAGCATTGTTTTTATTTTATTCAATAAAATCCTTTCATTTACTGTTAATTTCGGTTCTATAAGTTGATAAATTAAAGAAGAATGAGCATCAGACCATCTTATATTTACAGATGAGAAAACTTTGGACCCATGTTTTATTAGGTCATAAAAAATGTTTATATCTCTTAAATCAGATTCCGGTCCACTTATTTTACCTATAGCTCCAACGTCAGTTACTATTGGTATTCCTTTAGATTCTTCATCTTCTCCAACCACAAATCTTTCTGCTTTTATTTCACTAATTTTTACAGAAGGTCCTTTTATTTCCAATCTCCCTCCTCCTGTAATACCTCCTCCTGGTGGATAAAGAAATTTTCCTCCTTTAAATCCCCCTCCTCTAATTTTTCCTCCTCCATGATCCCTTATTCCCATTTTTTTAAGTACCCTATATCCTCTAACAGTTCTCCAAAAGAATTTACCAAGTTTTAATCTTAATTTCCTCTTAGGTTGTGCACCGCTTAATTTAACTTTCATCATTTTAATTCAACCGTTTCATTATGAGCATTTATTTCAAGATAGCCTTTTGTGCTATATATAATATTTTTCATTGTAATATTAAGATTATACAAACTCAAAACAGCACCAATACTTACATCATGGGTGCAATTTAGATTCAAGTTTTCATCAATTTCTATCATATATATACATCTAGATAGCTTCGGCGGTATAGACAAATTATAATCTATTTTACTATTTGTTGAAGAGGAGATTTCTAATACATTTATGATTGTCCCCTTTACTATTCCTCCTACAGCTTTTAGCTGAGATTTCAATGTGTTTCTTTCGGATATTTCATTTACATTCGAGAATATGAAATAAATAGAAATTATCATGCCTATTCCAATTATGAAGAAAACCATGTATTCAACAGTTAGATACTGCCCTTTCATAAAGAATATTATATAAAAGTTATTCTTATTTTGATTGTTGCTTTATTATTTTTAATGTATGTATCATTTCTCTCAACTTTAACTGTTTTTGGCTTAGATAAAGTTGGACCTTCAGTAAAAAACTCAATTTCTAAGTCATCCAAATTTCTTGATATTCTGAACGAATCAAACTTACAGCTTTCAGAGTCAGTAGATGTAAAATTAAAGTTATTGACACCTTCATTAAAATGACAAGTAACATTCTTCCATCTCCACCCCAAACCATCCACATCGTCAGGAAAATCATATACTTTATCCCCACAATATACTGAGAAATTTTCATAAATCTGGCCAGTATCTCCTCGAAGTTCGTCAAAAATTAACGTATAGTAATCTCCTTGAGGCAGAGACGGTGTTTCTGCCATGATAATTCCTGTGCTGCTATCAATAGCATAGTGACCCAAAGGATTGCAGTTAGAACTTGTAGAAGCAGGAGCAAACCAACTATCACCAACTAATTGTGTAACGTACCCGTCTTCTAAGCATAAGGTTCCTGTATCAAATATGCTTCTAGGATAAATTAACTGGATTCTAAATACATCTCCGTCTAGCATTCCTCTTATATAAGAAGAATCAGAAGATATGTTATTCCAATATCTTGGCAATGAAATTCCAGAAGGGATAACTGTTCTTACTTCAATTGTTTTGCTATCAATTAATGTTATTGGTCCATCAACTTTATAATCAATTTGCTCATAACCACCGAATTTTATCAAACTCTTAATAGTATAATCCAGATCTTTCATAAATTTCTCAGCAGAGGAAACTTTTGTCATATCAACATTTTGTTGGAAAATATCTTTACTCCAAAAAACAGCTACTGTAAATAAACCAACACTTAATAAAAATAAGAGAATAAATACTAATGTCTCTGACTGCGCTTTCATGATAGTTTATTGTTTTCGCTTTATTAAGTAATTGTTGCTGTTTGCTCTAAACCAGTTTCAGCCACTATTTTTAATGTTTCATCTATTGGGTNNCTTTTTCACATCGTCTATATAAGCTGAAACCTTTGTTAAATCTAGTCCGGATGTTCCTACATTTCTTACAGTAACAGCTACAGAATATTCAGGAAGCCCTGAAACATTCTTTGCTGTTTCTATCCTAAAATTAACTCCCATAGCTTCAGTTGTAGTTTCCACTGCTGTTTCTGCACCACCAGTCAAAGTAGCAAATATCCCTGTGAACCATGTATATGCTAAAGCAGCCAAAGCAACAACTATCATCAAAATCAAAATTATTGCAATTATCGCGCTTATTCCTTTCATATTATCAACAAGTTATTGTATAATAATCCTCTAAACCAGTTTCTATTGATACTTTTAATACTTTGTTTGGGCACGCTGCTGTGTTGTTTGCTAAATTACCTATGATAACTGTATCTCCTGGCGGTATGCTAGTAGACGGTTCTACGTCATATTCTGTATCTAAGTGAAGACTTCCGTCTACATAAACTCCAAATCTGTTTGGATTAATATTTACAGTTCCTGTGTTTCTGATCGTGGCATTAACATAGGTACCATTATATCTTGCAGCCTCTATTTTAATTTGCATCCCCATTGCTGTTGTAGCTGTTGTAGTTGCATTAGTGGCACTTGTAGTCAAAGTAGCAAATATCCCTGTGAACCATGTATATGCTAAAGCAGCCAAAGCAACAACTATCATCAAAATCAAAATTATTGCAATTATCGCGCTTATTCCTTTCATGTTTGTTCAACCTTTTTTAAATTTTTTCTTAGAGGATATGTGGATAATAATGTTGAAACAGGCATTCCTGCAGCTCCTCTGGTCCTGATTTTTTTGCCCACTTTATTTAATTCTTCAAGAACAGATTGATTGCTTTCTATAAGTTTTTTATTCTGTTCAGAGATTTTCTTTAGTTCTTCGACCATTGGTTTAAATGTATCAGGAGCAGGTTGTTGAGGTTTAGCTTCCATTTCTTCTCTTCCAGCAGCTTCTACTAAAGAAAGAAAATCATTTACAGTAGTTAATAGTTCGTCAATTTTAGAAGGTAGCTTAGAAAGTTCATTTTTTAATTCTGTATTTGCCCTAATAACATCATTTACAATTTTCTGATTACTTCTTATTAATTCTATTATTTGATTTATTAAATTCTGCAAATCAGGTGTTACCCTTGATGTTTCTATTCTTTCTATCCTTTCCTGTAGTTTTTTGATAGGAGTAACTGGTATTATTTCATAAGCTACATCGTCTTCTGGCATAACTATAGTTTTGCTGAAGCTTGTATATAAATGTTATTAAGGTAATGCTTCACATACTACTGTTCTACTTACTGGAGTTGCCGGTACTGAAACTGTTAATGTTTGAGTGCCTGACCAATCAACAGCTGACTCATTACTTACACTCAGATATTCAGTTAAACCAGGAGTCATTGGGTCAACCCAACCGTTTATGGTGCCGATTTTTGTATTACCAACTAATACATCTATATCAGAAGATGTAATATCATGTGTAGCTCCCGTATGTTTTATTGTGAAAGTTATAGTCCAAGTATCTGTTGTATTTGTACAAGCAGGATTAGTAACAAAACCAATGCTTTGATCCAATCTTTTAGTAACTGCTTCTGTTTGTCCAGTAGCTCCAGTTGTTGCTGTTCCGAATAGACCAACGGCAAAAGTATAAGTCAATCCTATCAATGCGACAACTATAATAACAATCAATATCATTGCCAATATTGTTGATATTCCTTTCATATATTAAACCTCCTAAGTAAAATTGTATTAAAACCTCTATATAAAAGTTTTAGAAAAAGAAAAAAATGGGAAGATTAGTACATTCCTCCCATTCCTGGTCCGCCTGGAGGCATTGGTGGCATTCCACCTTTCTCTAATTTTCCTGCAGATATTATATCATCTATTCTTAGTATCATTTCAGCAGCTTCTGCAGCAGATTTTATTGCTTGTGTCTTTATTTTCAATGGTTCAATAACACCTTTTGCTTTCATATCAACTATTTTTCCTGTGTATACATCTATCCCATAATGTTCTTTTTTTGAGTCGTATGTTTTACCTGTTTTAGTATCATGCATTTTAACTTTTCTATCACCTTCTTGTGCAGATCTTAGTTCAGTTAACATATCTAGTGGATCCAGACCTGCGTTTTCTGCCAATGTTTTTGGTATTATTTCCATTGCATCTGCAAAAGCTTTAATTGCTAGTTGCTCTCTTCCTGAAAAGCTTTGAGCAAATTCTCTTAATTCTCTTGCAACAACTTCTTCTGGTGCTCCGCCACCAGCAACTATTTTGCCAACTTCTAAGGCTGAGCTAACTGCTCCTATAGCATCTTCAATTGCTCTTTCAACTTCAGCAACAACATGTTCTGTTCCACCTCTGATTAATATTGAAACTGCTTTTGGATTTTTACAATTTCTGACAAACATCATTTCTTCTCCAGAAATTTTCTTTTCTTCAACAATGCCTGCTTCTCCTAAATCATCTTCACTTAAATCTGATATATTTGAAACTATGTTACCTCCTGTTGCTCTTGCTAATTTTTCCATGTCAGATTTCTTAATTCTTCTAGCTGTTAAAACACCTTTTTTAGCAAGATAGTGTTGTGCTACGTCATCAATTCCCTTTTGACAGAATAGAACATTGCATCCTGACAAAGCGACCTTGTTAACCATATCTTTCAATATCTTTTCTTCTTGATCCAAGAAGCTTTGTAACTGGTCTGGTGATGTTATTCTTATTTGCGCATCAGTTTCTGTTTTCTCAATTTCCAATGAAGAGTCTAATAAAGCAATTTTTGCATACTTTACTTTCTTAGGCATTCCCGGATGAATAACTTCTTTATCAATTATTACACCTTTTATTAGTTCTGTATCTTCTGCTGAGCCGCCCTGCTTTTTTTCAAGTTTAATATTTTCTTTATCAATTTCTTTGTCTTCCATAATAGTTCTAACTGCTTCTACAACAACTTTTGCTAAGTGTTCTGATGCCATTTCTGCACTTTTTCCTGTCATTGATGTAATAGCTATTTTTACTAAATCTTCTATGTCCTCTAGTTCTATTTTTTCAGAAATTTTATCAAGAATTTCTAATGCTTTTTCTCTTGCAATTTTGTAACCTCTTGTTATAACTGTTGAATGTATGTTTTGTTCTAGAAGATCTTCTGCTCTTTTTAATAATTCTCCTGCTAGAACAGCTGCAGTTGTTGTTCCGTCCCCAACTTCTTCATTCTGTGTTTTTGCAACCTCTACAAGCATTTTTGCTGCAGGATGTTCTATTTGCATTTCTTCTAAAATTGTTACACCATCATTTGTTATTACAATGTCTCCTAGATTATCAACCAACATCTTGTCCATTCCTTTAGGCCCTAGAGTTGTTCTTACAGCATCTGCAACTGCCTTTGCTGCTGCTATATTAGTATGTTGTGCTCCTTTGCCTAGAGTTCTTAAAGTTCCTTCAGGTAGGACCAATATTGGTTGGCCTCCTAATTGAGCTTGTCCATTAGTCATTTTATCACCTCATAAATAGTATGATAAAAAATATGTGTATGTAAGTATATTTAAGCTTAATGGTTAAGAATAGAAAAAGGAAAGATATTTAAATTACAGCTTTTTTCCCATTGATTTTCCTATTATAAAGGCTACAAGTAGAATTACTATAAAACTGATCAATGCTTCTATGAAATGACCGATTTTAAAGACTGATAAACCTATTGTCAGTGATGCTTCGGGACCAAATCCTAAATAAGGTGAATATATTGGAGATATTAAGTCTGCTACTAGTGCATCTATTAAGGTTTTAGCTGCAAAACCTATTATTAAACCTAATGCAACTGCTACAACATTTTGTTTCCTTACAAAATCCATAAATTCTTTTATCATTCCCATTAAAACACCTAGAATTTATAGTTTTTAGGATTATTTAAATTGCTTTCTTAGCTTTTTTTATCAATTCTTTTTTGTCAATATCTTTTAGTTTCTTTCTTTCAATTACAGGTATTCCTAATATTTCCTCATCCCTTGTTTTTTCAGTTATGAGAATAGCAGGTTTCTTTACCACACTTATAAAATCCTTTAAACTTGCAGCATGTTGTTTCATTTTTCTTTTATTTATTTCAATATCAGACAAAACCAATGATTTTTCTTTAGCAAAAACATCTAAAGGAGCTTGTTTTACAAAGTCAGTTTTAAATCCTAATTTTTCCAAATGTTTTTTAACTCCTCTTTCCATAGAATCTTCAGGATGTCCATGTTCTTCATATTTTTTAAAAACTTCTATTGGCTTTATTATTTTTTGATTGAGTGTTCTTTCTATTTTTTCAGCTATTTCTAGTAACATTCTTAATTGCTTTTTTTCATGCTCGTAAATAACCTTTTTATTGATTCCAACAGCTTCTGCTAATTCTCTTTGAGTTAAATCTTTTTTCTTTCTTATTTCTCTTAATATCGCGGAATCAATTTCTACGTATAATCCTCCTTTGTCCCTATAAATTCTAGGAAATATCGAGTTAACTATTAGATCTTCAAAGGTTTTTAAAGAAACAGTTGGTGTTTCATATCTCTCATAAACTATTCCACGTTGTAATTTTTCTCTGTTAGTTTGAATTCCTATTAAAAAAGGATGAGCATCAAGATTGTTTGATATGATTTTTAAGTTTTTAGCTTGTTCCCTTTGAAAACCATCAATATTTAACAGGACTTTTAGGAGTAATAAAGCATCTTTTTTGGCTGCTATGTCAAAACAGCCCTTATACTCACAAGTAACATAATCGCTTTTTTCTAAGAATCCTATAACTTCTTGCCTTAAATTCAACATATTTAATTGTTAAATAATAAAGTTTATAATATTTGTTGTGATTATATGAGAAGAATTACTTTAGACAATGGTCTTAGAATAATAAGTTTAAAAAAGCCAAAGGATTATACAGGAAGATTAATTGTTGGAATAAATTATGGTCAAATTTATGAAGAAAAAACTAATGGTTTAGCTCATTTTTTAGAACATATGATAATTAGTGCAGATACGAAATATCATACCTCTAAACAAATTGGAGAAAAAATAGATTTTTGTGGAGGTATTGTAAATGCTCACACATATCATGAAAGATTGATATATGAAGGTTCTTCTCCATCTAAGAGTTTTGAAGATATAATTGATTTATTATTAGAACTTGTTTTTAGAACATCCTTTAAAACAAAATGCTTTAAAAAAGAGAAGAAGGTAATTCTTAATGAAATTCTTAAGGATCATGACGATCCATATCATCATATTGATAAGATTTTTCTTAACACATTATACAAAAATCATCCTATTAGATTTAGTATTTTGGGAACAATAAATTCTCTTGAGAAATTAACATTAAAACAAATTATTGAAGCGCATAAAAAATATTTTGTTCCTAATAATGTTGTTATCGGTATTTTTGGAAATTTTGATAATAGTTCATTTTCAAAAGTTAAAAATGTTTTAAATAAATTTAAAATGAGAACTATTCAAAAACCTAGAATTTTAAAAGAAAATAAAAGACCATTTAAAAAATCAACTATTAGAATAAGAAAAGATTTAATGCAATCTTACATTCAAACAGGAGTAAAAACAGAACCAGCAACTCATAAAGATACTCATATTTTAGATATTATTTCAACCTTATTAGGTTTCGGTTCTTCATCTAGATTGTATAGAGAAATAAGATTAAGAAAAGCTCTTGCTTACCATGTCTCAGCTGGTCATATAAAAGAAAGAACTTACGGATATTTTTTAACATATGCAGAAACTAAAAAGCAAAATTTAAATAAAATTTTGAGATTGATAAAAAAGGAATTCAAAAAATTAAGAGAAAAAAAGATTACTCCAAATGAATTAAAAAGAACAAAAAATATGGTAATAGCTGAAAATCTGTTTTCTTTTGAACGTCCGATTAGTGGTTCGATTAGATTTGTAAACGATGAGATGATACTTGGGAATGTAAATAAAATAAAATCATATATGAAAAAGGTAGACTCCGTGACAGCTAAAGATATTCTAGAAGTAGCAAATAAATATTTTGATGAAGAAAAATTTGCAACAGCAATTATTAGACCTAGATAATATTTTTAAATCCTTGTACACAAAATAAAATCTTATTGGGCGGGTAGCTCAGTCTGGTTAGAGCGCTAGTCTTATAAAATGGCGTTTAGTCATTTTTTGTGGCTACGTTCTGTAGAAACTAGTGGTCGAGAGTTCAAATCTCTCCTCGCCCATCACTTATTTTTTAGAAACAAAATCATTATTCTTTATATAAAATCTTAATAATTTTTCCTGACCTCTAGAAAGACCGATTCTGGTTGTATTAACAATTTCAAATTTCTCATTAGAATCTTTTATGAATAAATTACTTTTTGTTAAGTCTAGACAATTATGTTTTTTTTCAATACCCAAAGCTTTAGTTAATTTACCAGGTCCGTTAGTAAGATTTTTAATATCTTTTAATTTTCTTCTCCTTTTCATTATTTCAATTCCTTTTAAAGGTTCCAAAGCTCTTATTAAAACAGCTCCAGGTATACCTTTTTTCTCAGTAACAACATTAAACATCCAATAATTCCCATAAGTAAAATAAACATAAGCAGTTCCAGGTTTCTTATACATTATTATATTTCTTTTTGTAATTTTACAATAAGCATGAGAAGCAGGATCATCCTTTCCAAAATAAGCTTCAGTTTCAACTATCTTTCCTTTGCATTTCCTATGAATTAGAATTTTTCCTAACAATTCTTTAGCAACAATTTTTGTGTTTCTTGAATAAAATTTTCTTGAAAGTTTCATAAAAATTGTTCGGTGGAAACCTTAAAAAATCTATTGCTTTTAAATCCAATTTTTCACTCTTTATTAATTAAGGTGAAAAAATATGAAAAAACTATTAAGTTTGGCTTTAATTTGTTTGACACTAATTACGCCTATAACTTTGGCAGAGCCCTTAGAAACAACACCAGAGCCAGCAATACCACCAATTGCAGTAGAAGCAAGACATTATACAGGAACTGTAAAAATGCACTATGATAGTAATTTAGAAAAAGGAACTGCTGAGGTTTGGGTAGAAAAATTAGTTAATACAAATTTATTTAGGATTAAATTCGCTTTCTGTATAAAATCAGATAACATAGGAGTATGTGGAGTAAGTTCATGGAGTTCTTGGTTTGAAGGTGAAGATCATAATGGAAACTGGAAAATAGATTTTAAAGAAACTTATAATTATGGGAAATTCAATCTTCATGCAGTATTCGGTGAAAAAAACGGCAATATGCAGATAAAATCTCCATATGCTGTCTTTAAAATGACCCTAAAACAGTGACCTTTTTCTTTTCTTCTTCCTTTTTAGTTAATTTTTTATATATTGTAAGTTTTAATGTTTCTTAAGGGCCGGTGGTCTAGTGGTTATGACGCCACGCTTACACCGTGGAGGTCGCAGGTTCGATCCCTGCCCGGCCCATTTTCTGGGCCTGTAGATCAATTGGTAGATCGCCACCTTGGCATGGTGGAGGTTTCGGGTTCGAGTCCCGACGGGTCCATTTATTATCTAAATACTCTAAAAATTATTTATGAAAAAGAAGATTTTTTTACAAATAATATCCTCGTTAATCATTTTTTTAATAATTTTTGCAGGTTGGTTCTATCTTGAGTTTATATTTCGTGTTTCTCAAGTACCATTTGATTTTAATATTTACATAGAGCCAAATGAAGGAATAGTGACCCAAGAAAAAACTATAACATCTTCAGTAATAGTTTTTTCTGATTCTGAAGATTCTGAAGAAGTTGAAATATATGTTTCAAATTGTCCAAAAAACACAAAATGTTTTTTATCAATAGATAATGCTACTCCGACTTATACTTCCGAATTAATTATTACACCTTCAAAATCAACACCCCCGGGTACTTATCCAATAAATATTTTTGCAGTTGGTGTAGGCATTAGAAAAAATTCAATTTATTACTTGACTGTTGAGCCTTTTGAATGTGTTTGTACGAACTGGATTAATAAGGGTTGTGGAGGACCTTGTACTTCTCAGATGTATATGACTAGAAGCTGTGAGCCAAAAGATTGTGATGCAGAATCTAGATGTGCTTATAATAGTTCTTGTATAAAAGATTTTTCCATAGAATCAATACCTACTTATAGTGAGGTTACTAATCAAGAAGCCTCTTTTGTAATTAATATAAGTTCAAATAACAAGTTTTCAGGTTTAGTTTATTTATTTGATTCAGGTTGCCCCATTGGTTCTATATGTTCCTATTCAATAAACCCAGTTAATATTCCATCAGAAGGTTTTGCGACTTCTTTGTTATCTATTCAAACTGCATTATCTACAGTAATAGGTAATTTCACAATAAAAACAACAGGTATTAGTAATACTATAACCCAATCAACAGATTCAACAATAACAATTGATTAATTATGCAATCAAAATAACTTCTATACCACCAGCAATTACTATCAATACTATGGATAATAACAAGAATATCAAAGAATCATTCATCGCAGTTTCTAATTTCTTCTTATTATCCAAATTTACAGAAACTATACCACCAGCTACTGAAGCTAAGAAATAAGCTTCAATCTCAGGTAACAAGAAAGGAAATATGAAAAAAACATTTTGAACAAAGTTTAGAGGATCCATCATATAAAGTGAAACTTTCAATATGTTGCCCCACATCACTCCAAGTATAGATGAGTTCCAAGTTAAAAGAAACATTGAACCAGAACCATAAAACAAAGATAATATGAAAAAGAACAAAACTAATCCAAGATTGTTTAAAATTATTTCAAAAAATAGTTGAGACTGTCCTGTAAAATATCCTGTAGAAAATTTGTTTAACTGTTCGCTGAAAATAGAACTAGAAATATAATCTGGTAAAAATGCATTAAACACAGCAAATGCAATAGTCATGCCAAAGAACAAATAAAAATAAACTTCGATGATTTTTTCATGTCTTCTTAATATGCTTTTCTGTTGTTTTTCACTTTTAATCAATTTAACAATTAAAGGTGCTGCTGCTAATGTTGTTAAAAAAATTGCAGGGAACGAAGGATCTGTTCTAAAAATAAGAGAAGCAAATATTATTCCCAAACTTGCAAAGAGAAAGCCCAATATTATTCCATACCAAGGTTTTTTTTGAATTAAATTAGCTCTCAAAAGCTTGTCAATCATGATTAGAGTATAGATAA
>WVXN01000014.1:974-1352 GCA_011773475.1 Candidatus Aenigmatarchaeota archaeon | reverse complement strand
TGAATAAATAATAAAAATTAGAGTTTCTGGATACGTTAGTATTCTGAATGCTTCAATTTTTATTATTTATGAATGTAATGAATAAATAATAAAAAATTGGTTGAATAAATATGAAGAATGAATGTTTGTGATTAATCCAATTTTTTTAATCAACGAATGCAATGAGTTATTATAAAAAATATTTTATAAAAAATATTTTATAAATATAATATATATACAATGTCAACATCATTAGATAAGACTACTTATCCAAATGATTTCAATGCAATTCCATCGAATCAAACGGGAGATTACTATTATATAGATACCACTGGTACTGAAATTACTGCAGGTGGTATAGGAATTATTGGTGGTACACCTAGTATTGCTACTACAAAT
>WVXN01000014.1:357-902 GCA_011773475.1 Candidatus Aenigmatarchaeota archaeon | reverse complement strand
TCGGAATTCATGTCGCTGTTCGTGCTAGTAATAGTGGTAGTGCATTAAAAATAACACTTGGTGCTGGTACTCATACTGCTCCAGGTAGTACCCCAACTGGATGGACATATGCTGGTGGCGGTAGTCCTTCTGCAACAATAACAGATACTGCTGCTACTTCTCCATCTGAAGATGCAATCACTGCGTTTTGGTGGGCAATAGATCTTGGCGCCATGACAGCGATTACTACAATTAATATTACTACCACTGGTGGTGATGTTGGCGCACAAGCTATTTTTGTCTCTAATTCCCCAGCTGTTGCCTGTTTTGGTCAAAAAACACCTATTTATTCAAGTCTTGGTGATTTTAAAATGATTTCTGAACTAAAATCAGGAGATAAGATTAAAGTAAAAGACCAAAAGAACAACACTCTTGACCTTCCAGTCACTGTTCTAAATCAAAAGAATAATCATATGGCTGTTGAATATGTAATCAAGAAGGATTCAATTGCTGAAAATATACCTAGTAATGATCTAACATTTTCGAAAACTCATTTTGTTCTCGTG
>WVXN01000014.1:0-338 GCA_011773475.1 Candidatus Aenigmatarchaeota archaeon | reverse complement strand
CGAATATGCTGGCGATGAATCATGTGAAATCTGTAATCCAGTTAAAGTCAACGGATACAAAGGTATGTTAACATGTGATATGAAGGAAAAAATTGCAAAACCAGAAGTTAAACTAAATACTAACTGGTATCAACTTCTTTTACCAGAAGATGAACGTAATTATGCTATCGTAGTTGATGATAATATTATGGTAGAAGGCTTTAGATCATCCATTGAAGTAGCTAAGAAAATTTATGACCTTAAAGAAAAATAAAAAAAATGGTGTTTTAAAATATAAAATAAAAAAATTAAAACAAGAAATAAAATAATTTATTTTTTGTTTTTAGGTATGTGATTGG
>WVXN01000029.1 GCA_011773475.1 Candidatus Aenigmatarchaeota archaeon | reverse complement strand
GCTTTATAAACTATATGTGTTTTTTTCAATTTTCCATTATTTTTTCTTATAGCTCTTAATATATCTATGTAAATCTGCATCTTGGTCCTTCGAGAGTTCATTTATTTTTCACCCTAACAAGCATGAAAAGGAGAGAGAGGAAGCTTATTAAAATTGAAATGTGAGCAAAAACATACATCCAATAACTAATTATAGAAAATATGTGTAACAGATGAAACAGAGAAAGAAATATAAATGCTGCAACAACCAAAAAGGAGTTTATATTTTTCTTTTCACTGAAATTGGTTATATTTCTAAATAAAACAAAAACTACCATAATAAAGGCTGTAAGATGGAAAAATTCATGATAAGTATACCAAACCATGTTTCCTTCTGCTGCTGGTAAGAATATTAAAACAACGAGAAAATAGATCAAGAATATTATTAGTGGTAATTGAGGTATCTTGAATTTTTTAGGAAGGTAGGCCGACATGAAAAGGGCATAAGCTGATATTGACAAACCAAAATACAGTAAGTATGAAAAATCCTCTAAAGAAAATGTGCGGTCTAATAGTCCCAAAAGGCAAGGTGTGGGACAATTACTGAAGATTAAGTAACTAAACATATTTGTTATTGATAAACTAAGAAGACCTAAAGAGAGGAGTAAAAAACCATAATAGAGATACATGTGTCTTTTCTCAGAACTCAATGAATATATTTTATGAAAGTAAAAACTGAGTAAAAACCCAATTAATGAACTTATTAAATACATTATTGAGTCAAAACCATAGAACCAATGAGGTATCAAAACATGCATTTTACCACTATTTAGTTTTCTTTTATAACCTTTTTAAGTTTTACGAACGTAAAGACCGTACTTAAGGTTCATACTTTTTGTTCGCAACTGAATTATACCACATATCCCTATTAATAATATATAGAAAAAAAAACAACTGGATAACTCCCACCCAAGTTTTTGGGTAAATACAAAAAAGCGTCCACGTTTGTTTTTTGGAGGTTGCAAATATGAAAATAAGGTTTAGAACTCTTTTTCCGATGATGCTTAGGCTGAGGAAAAAAACCAACAATTTAGAGGTGATAAAAATGAAAAAAATATTGAGTTTTATGTTCCTTGCATTAGTTTTGATTTCTTCACCTGTAGTAGCTGATAATGATATGATGGATTTTGAGTATGGTGGAGGTATGATGGGAGGAACAGGAATGTTTGGTATGGCTGCTCTTGGGTTAGCATATGCTGTAATAATAGCTTTTGTGTTTTCTATTATATTTTGGTTGACATATAACTTGGTTGTCAAAAGAAATAAGAAATAAAAAAAACATATTTTAAATGAGGATTATGAATAAAACACATTCTGAAAATGTGAATCATGAAAAACATAAGGAAGAGCATAATAAACATATTAATCATCATGAAATGATGGTAAAGGATTTTAAAAGAAGATTTTTTATTTCTTTTATCTTGACTATTCCTATTTTGATTCTATCACCATTAATTCAAGAATTCTTTGGATTTATCTTTAATTTTCTAGGAGATAAGTATGTGCTTTTCGTCCTTTCTTCTGTTGTATTTTTTTACGGTGGCTGGCCATTCTTAAAAGGCATTGTAAAAGAACTTAGGAAAAGACAACCAGGAATGATGACACTAATTTCATTGGCAATAAGTGTGGCATTTTTTTATAGCAGTGCTGTAGTGTTTGGTCTTCCTGGAAAATTCTTCTTTTGGGAACTTGCTACTTTGATTGACATAATGCTTTTGGGTCATTGGATAGAAATGAGATCTATCATGGGTGCTTCTCGTGCATTAGAAACTCTTGCTAAGTTATTACCTTCTGAAGCACATCTAGTAAAAAGCGATGGAAAAATAGAAGATATTCCTATCTCAAAACTGATTGTTGATAACATTATTCTTGTAAAACCAGGTGAA
>WVXN01000080.1 GCA_011773475.1 Candidatus Aenigmatarchaeota archaeon | reverse complement strand
TAACCATATTATTCATAAATATTCACGTGAACAATATATTTAAGCTTTTCTATTCACGTGAAGAGGAACGTGAAGGTTTTGTGAAGATGATGTGAATGTTTCTTAGTGAATTATAATTTTTTGTGAAGATTTTATATTGTTAATGTGAAATAAATGTGAAGTTCACGTTTGAAACAATTTGTGAGATATATTACATGAATATTACGTGAAGTTCACAATATGTTCACGTGTATTCACGTAATATTCATGTGAAGTTCACATGTTCACGTGTGAAGTTAACGTGAAATAAATTTTATGTTATATTTGTTACATAGTATTCACGTGAATATGTTAAGTGGTGTGAGTCCAATGTGTGAGTTAAGTGTGATTGAAATAGTATACAGACGTGAAGATCTCGTGAACATCCGTATGAAGAAAAAATCGACAAATTATTAAACTTTTTAACAAATTTTTCGACATAGAACGAAAAAAATAGAAAAAACAAAACTTTTTATATTTATTCAAACCATATATATACAGGTGTCGCATTTGCAAAGAAGAATTAAAATAAAATTATTAAAAATTTTCAATGCTTTAAAGACTAATGGACCTTTACATATAAGAGGACTTGCTAGAATTACAAACATACATCCAGCTACTGTTTCAAGCATTATTAGTAGATTAAATTATTTCTTTGATATTGATAATATAGAGGTTGTGCCTGGTTTTAGAGCCAAGATTATAAGATTGAAGAATCCTGATATAAAGATTGAAGATGTGGAAAGATACCTCGAGGTTAAGAAACAGATAAGAGGCGTTTAATTAGTCTTCTTGATCTCTTTCTGGTTCTTCATGAGGATGGTTCCATTTTGCTACTTTTGCTCCAGATGGTTGCAATTCAGGGAAATATGTTATAACGCCTTCTCTATGCAAACTCCTAAGTCTATTATCTGCCTCAGATTCACTTAATCCCGTTCTCTCCATAACATAGCTTATTCCAACTGAATCATCTAATGAATCTCTAACAACTTCTTCTACACTAGGAGTTTCATATTCTTCCATATTATTACTACTCTTAAGTAATATTTAAATCTTTTGGATTTCTTTAGCAATTATCTCTAATTCTCCCTTATACTCATCTGTTCTACCAAAAACTGAAACTTGATCTCCATTTTCTAATTCATAAGCAGTATCAATATTTGAGTTTTTAAAGGCTACAACAGTAACTTCTCCTGTATTGTCTGCAACTTTTAAAAAAACATGATCATTTTTACTAACATAAACAGAGGTCACCATGCCTGTTATTCTTTCTACTTGACCTATTTTTAGATCTTCTATTTTAACTATGTTTTCTTTATTGTATTGAGTAATAAAGAACAGAGCTATAATTCCCAGAATAGCTATTACTATTGATATTTTCAGTATGTCCATGAAATTATTCAAGAGTTTCTTAAGTTTAATTTAACTTACCACACAAGGTGGTGATAGTTTTAAATACTACTAATAAGTAATTATTACCATGACTTTGTATGGACTAAATTTTAAAACGAAGTATCCAGACTTATTCAAGGTAGCAAAGGCTATAAAGCAAGGAGGAGAACAAAAAGTAGTAGTAAGAAAAGAAAAAATAATCTATACTGTAGCTTCTCCAAGTGGTGATATCGAAATTGAAGGAGAAGATATATTGAATCTATATCAACAAGCAGAAGCAGAATATAATGATAGAGGTGAAAAAGAAATAAAATACGCTGAAAATGCAAGTAAAGGTGTAGATGAGATTTTACAAGGATTACACCAAATGGAAGCAGCAAGAGCAATTGGATCAATGGGTAGTGTAACAAAAGCTCTTGTAGATATTGTTAAAGGTAGTCAAAAATTAGCTAATCTAGAGTAACTTTAAAGACTTCTTCATATATTGGACCTTGAGGAGAAAGCTTAGATTTAAACAACTTTACTGTATCTACCTTCATTTTTCCTATTTCTACATCCTTCAATTCTTCAATAAGTGATCTTAAATTCTCTTTATTTCTAGCTGTTCTAACTCTTCCTAAAGTCAAATGTGGAACAAACCTTCCTTCTTTCAAAAATCCTAATACTTCTATAGAATCCTGTATAGTTTCAGCCAAGGATGTCATTGTATTGTATCCTTCTTTTACTCCTAACCATATAACTCTTATGTAATTCTTACTTGGAAATGCTCCAATTCCTTTAATTTCTATTTCAAAAGGCTCGAATTTTTCAGAAATTCGTTCAAGAGTCTGTTTTAATTTATCTATTTCTTCATTTCCTATTTCTCTAAAGAATTTTAAGTTAAAATGTAGGTTCTCTGACTCAACAAACTTTATATCAAAATTAGAAAATCTCTTTTGAATAGCTAAAATCTTGTGTTTTAGTTCATTTGATACTGAAATTCCTAAAAATGCACGCATAAAATTATTTTATAGTCTTAAGATTTAAACATATATTTTAC
>WVXN01000039.1:6152-8006 GCA_011773475.1 Candidatus Aenigmatarchaeota archaeon | reverse complement strand
TCTAGATAATGTGGAGCACTCTGGTTATCACGATCTGATATGTTAAGTGTAAAATTAAATGCTTCTGATCGATTAATTGTTTCATTCCAACTCGAACTTACATTATCTACATTTATATCATCTTTTTCTATTGCAAAATAATGGACTGAAGTGTTTGCTACATAGCTGTTGTTGTTTGATACATTGAAAAAGTAGTACATAGTCGCAGTTTGATTACCACAAACATAATCTGAATAAGTTATAGTAACATTACATGGATACGAAACATTACAACCTGAAATATTTATTTGATTTCCTATCTGTTCCCAAGGCCCACTCGGATAGATGGAATGCCATGCATATACAGATACATTATATGTATTTGGATCAGTAACATTAACAGTAAAATTGAAATCTTCACCCCACCCCCCTGTACTCGGAATCACACTTTCATTTGACAGTGCTGGTTCTTCTATAGACCAAGCCCATGTATAATCTATTCTAATCATATTTGTTGAAGATGGAGTTCCTCCACCACCCAATGCTTCAATTCCTGACCAAAGCTGAAAAGTCCCTGTTTTATCTGTTGTATTTGTTACGTTAAATTTATCTGTAGAATTAAGATCACAGGTTCCTTGTTGTTTAGTACTATTTCTCGAACCAAAAGCTGGAGAATCACATTGAGGTGGACTTGTAGTACCTACAGTATCATTTGAAAAATCACACATAATTCTCCAACCTGTGCTAGACTCATCGGGGCTATTAACCAACCAGAAATCATAACTTGTAGATTCACTAAAACCTTCAGAAGTTGCGTTTGCTGCTTCTGAATTTCTTATTTCAAAAATGTTACACCAGCTTCCACTAGCCAACCTCTCAGCTTTTGCCCTAACACTTATATTATGAAGAAAACATACTTCTGCTGCACCTGGACATGAATTTCCAGTAGTCCAATTAACAATATTGATATAACTTTCGTCTGCAGAACTATCTGAAATATCAACATCATCACTAAAATCTTGGCACTTGTATTGGGTTCCTCCTATTATACAATCATATTCGTCTGGATCAGAAACTATTACTTGCCACAAATCACTTTCTACTCCATTGAATTCAGAAAAGAAATAATACTTTGTTGATGGAGTTTTTCTTTGGGGACTTTTTATCATATACCAAGCAGAAGGTTTATCGAATTCTATTTTTTTATGAGTTTCATTATAATCATTCATCAATCCGCTATTTGCATTAGTAATTGTCCATTCTATAGGATAATAATCTATTAAATCCCCTGTTTTATTAGAGACCCAAATACTCATGTTAACTTCTGTTAAAGGAGGAGCTTTATGTTGACCACATTTATTACAGTCTAATCTTCTATAAAACCTAATTTCTGCTTCAGATTTAGCAATTTTTTGTGTTTCTTCTTGACCACAATTATTACAATATTTATTTATTTCACTCTCAGAAGGATTAAGGTATTGATCACCATTAAAAACAGCTTTTATTATTCCTTTGTCGGAAACAGGAAAATCAACAAAACCTTCAGAATTAGTTAAGCCAGAACCCAATAAAGTATTATTCAAGTAAAAGTCCATTTGTTGGTCTTCAAGCAAATCTCCATTATCTAGAATCAGAGTAGCCCTAACTAGATTCTCTCCAAGCTCAAGGTTTATTGAAGTGTCAGCCCACACTTCTATAGGAAAGCTCTTTTCTGTTGTCTGAGGTATTCCTATGAATGATCCAGTAATACTTGAATTAGAGTCATTTGAAGTTGAATTAATCATTTCAATAGTTGTGTTTGCGGCAAATGCTACTACAGATGTTAAAATTATAACTAAAGGAATCAATAACTGGCTTTGTCCTGAATATCCTTTA
>WVXN01000039.1:0-6118 GCA_011773475.1 Candidatus Aenigmatarchaeota archaeon | reverse complement strand
GTTTTGAGACTGAGTTCTGCTGTACAAGCGTCATTTGGCTCTAAAATTCCACAGAATTCTCTTTCATTCTCAGAAACTATCTCAAAGCCATCTGGTATTTTCCAACCAAGGATAACATTTCTAGCTGTCGAAGAATCAATGTTAATTACATTTGTTTTTACTGTTATAACTTCTCCTCTTGTTATTTTCTCAGAATAATCTAGCTTAATTTCAAAGTTTATTGGAGTTTTTTCGGGTATTTCTACAGTCTCATTTGGAATTATAGGAACAGTAAAATTGGGATCTATAATACTTTCATTTACTTGTTCAGATTCATTTAGGGTTTCATTAATTTCTGGAGTAGTTTCATTAAAAATCTCGACACTTAAATTCTTTCCAGAAACATTTTTTTCTGTCGAAATGTTTATAGTGCTTAAATTAATGTTTTCGACAATGTTAACATTTACAACAGAAGCAGCATTTGGAGACATATTTGGATAGTAACTAGCAGTTAAAGGGCTAGTGTTTATCAAAGTAAAGTTACTTAGATTAGTTGAATTGAATAAATCTGTACTTTGATAAGCAAGAATTACAGTTTCGCTTAATAGAAATGTCACAAGCATTACAATTGATAGAATCTTTAATTGAGATCTTTTTCCTACTCTTCTTTCCTTTAGATTGTCTAATAGCTTTTTTTCGTCAGTTCGATTTTTAAATTTTTCTTTCAAATAACAAAGCTTTGCAACTCCGACACTTCTCTGAAAAATAATTCCAGCACCCAGAAGTTCGTGAATATATTTTGTGACAGTGTGTCTGTGCAATCCACTAAATTTGGCTAAAGAAAGTAAAGTCAAACCTTCTGGATGCTTTCTCAAAACTTCAAGTATAGATTTTCTGGGGTCTTCAGAGCTCATTCATCAACCTTTATACACTATTGTACAACAAATCTGGCCAGATTTTTACCCTACTATAAAGAGTGTCGAAGTAAATATACCCAAAGAATCAATATAATGATTACAGAATCGACACTTATGAAAAAAATTACCAAAAATTCAAGTGTCGAAAAGGTTTTATATGTAAGAAATGAAAAAATATATTGTATTGTATGTCTATTTTCAAGTCCGAAGATAAGGAAAGGAAAATCTTAGAAGATAGCATTAAGAAATTGCATGTTAGTTACGCAAAAATATCAATAGAATTAGAGAGATTAAAAAAATTAAGTGAAAAAATCGACAAGATAGAGTCGAAATTAAAAGGTTTGGATGATATTGTTTCTGCAGGTGGTATGACTCTTCAACCACGTACAGTATCTGTTAAAACCAAAGAAGCTATAAGATTGATACTTCAAAAATACGGTAAAGTGACGGCTTCTGAATTAAGCAAACTGATTAAACTGTCGAGAACTAGGTGCAACGAATACCTAAAAGAGATGGAAGAAGAAGGCATATTATTCTCTATTATAGACAGTCGAAAAAAGTTATATTCTATCCGACAGTAAATTCTTTGAAAAGTTCTTTTGTCGATTTGATGTCGATTTGATTATTTTTATATTAATTAATTAATGTTAGAATTTATTTAACCATTCTATTAGTTTTTCTTTATTATTTTCTTTGTTCGAGAACCTACTCGTTACCTTCTCAAATAACTCAGATGTTAATCTCTCAAGATTTTCGATTTTAACTAATAAAATGTTCCTTTGCTTATCTTTTTTGTTATTTTCAAGTTCAATATATGCCCATAAAACCATAAAATCTATTATTACAAATGTTACAATGATTTCCAAGCTTTTGTAGAACAAAAGCTGAAAATAAGCGACTATTATTGTTATTAAAACCAATATCCAAAAAAACTTCATAAATTTAATATAAAACTAAAAAAATTTAAGTCTACTCCTCCTCATCTAAATACACTGTTTCGCTAATAGAAATTGCTGAATCTTCTTTGGATTCAGCTGAAGGTGAAAAACCATCTATTTTTTCATCTAATTTTGTTGAGCTTTGGATTATTTTATCAAGCAGAGAGCTCATATCATCTTTTTGTTTTTGAAGTTTTTCTTCGAATTTTGGGTTAGATCCTAAAACATGATAAATATCATTACATATTTTTTCTATACTATTAACTCTTTCTTCCAATTTTTTAATGTTTTTTGAGGGAAATCTTCTTTGATGTTCAATTATTGCTCCCAAAGAAAGAAAGTCCACTGTGATCATTGCCATTATTAAATCCAATATTTCATATCCAATTAAATACAAAACTGTTAAAGATATTGTTACTATTGTTAGGAAAATAAATAAATAGCTTAGACGCATAAAGAGTAATTCTTGCCAAAAAGATTTAAAGTTATAAGTTATATAGACGATTTTGAGTTCGTTGGAGTTATTTATTTTTTTCAATAAATTCTTCTACAAGCTTTCTATAAGGTCGATATTCTACTGTATCAAACTCTTTTTCTTTAATTTCCAAAAGTATGGAATCTTCATTTGCAATGAAAAGATGTGCTGTTCCAGGTTCGACTCTAATAACATCACCAGATTTAACAATCTTTTTCTCTTCTTTTTCTGGATTTTTAGGGTTTATTAATTTTAGTTCAAGGGAACCACATAAAATAAAATGAATATTCTCTGTAGTATGATAATGTCCTCCTCTTAAAGAACCTTTTTTGCATGAAAAAATTAAGAACTTCTTATTTCTAAATTCTCCAAAATAAACTGAACCCCTTGGATCTTCTTGAACTTTTTCAATTTTCATTATATCAAATCCTTTAACTTATATTATAAACATTTTTTATAAAATAAATTTGTAATGTAGGAAAACTACGAAATCAAATTTAAATTTTTTCAATACCTTTATTTTATTGATAAAATGCCAAAAAGAGATTTACCTAAAACATTAATTCGTGCTTTAAAATATTTAGTAAAAAACCCTGGAACTAATTCTTCAAGTTTACATGAAGCCTCAAAATCTAGAGCTTCTCCAGATTATATATCTCAAAGATTAGAAAAACTGAATCTTGCTGAAGAATGTGATGAAGAATATATAATAACAAAAGAAGGTTTAGAAAAATTAGAACAGAAAACATTAATGAACTACAAAGGAGAATAGTTTATTGAACCTTTTCATCCCATTTCCCTTCTTTTATTTCTTCTAAAATTTCCTTAGGTTTTTTATCTTCAATATAAACTCCGCCACTAACACAGAAACCAACAACTTGTTTAACAGCTTTTCTCAAATCATCAGTTTTCATGCTTTCCATTTTCATTTTAGCAATTTTAACAACTTGTTCAAATTTTAAACTTTCTTTAAATTCTTCTTTAACTTCATCTTTTTCAAAAACACTAAAAGGAGTTTTAGCTAGTTTTTTAACATTTAACTCTTTTTTAACTAACGCAGCAACAGAAGGTGTACCAACAGAAATATCAATTTCTTTGGTTTTAGGATCAATTTTAATTGTAATGGGAACTTCCATTCCATTGAATTCTTTTGTTTTTTCATTTATTTTACTAATAACTTCTTGAATATTGACTTTTGCGGCAGCTAATTGAGGTCCTAATGGTGGAGCTGGGTTTGCTTTTCCACCCTCAATTATAGCTTTTATTTCTGTCATTTTTCTTCACTCTTTTCCGCAGATTCAATAACACGAGACGATTCTATAGGAATTGTAATTGGAATAGGAATTGCTGCTTCCAATAATTCTATTGTCAATTCCTCTTTTGCTTCATCAACTCTTGTAACTTTACCCTTTTCGTTTTTGAATGGTCCACCAATAATTTCAACAACATCTCCTTTATTAACCTTAATCTCAATTTTTTTGACTTCCAAGAATTTTTTAATATCATTAATTTTAACTTGTTTTTTTATTATTCCTTTTACATGTGGAACTCCTTTTATGGTCTGATTAATTGCTTCTGTATCGCCTTCTATAAAAATATAGCCTTTTAACTCTCCTGGATGGAAAACACATTTTATATCCAATTTGTTATTTTTTATTTTGTTTATGAGTGTTTCAATAACAGCATTTTCCCTCCCCACAGTTGTTCTTATTGTTCTTATCATTTTAAGCACCAATAATTGATTGGAAGTTTTGTATCAGAAAATATATTAAGAATATTATAAATCCTATTAAACCTAAAAACAATATCCCAGATCCAGTTATTTTCATTGACGATCTAAACTCATCCATGTCTGGTTTATGTGCAACGCTTAAAACTCTTTTAAATTGTTTTAATTTATTTTTTATTCTGCTGCCTAGACCTGACTTCTTTTCTCCGACATTCACATTATTCATTTAAACACCTAGAATAAAACTATTATAAAGAGTATTATTTAAATGCTTTTTGTTTTATGATTATGCCTATTTATCTCTATTCTTTTTTCAATTATTTCAATTTTAAACAAAATCTATTCCAAGTATTTTTTCAATTTCTTTTTGCTTTTCCTTTGAGAAAACTCTTTCTCCGTAGGCATACATTTCAGGTGCATTCACTCCTGTAACTATTAACAAAGCTCTTACCATGTCTCCTAATTCTTTTGAAATTTGTGCACCCCAAATAATTTTTGCCTCAGAAGATATTTTTGCTGAAATTGCTTCTACGATTTCTTGGCATTCTCTTATTGTAATGTCTGTTCCTCCTGAAACATTTACCAATGCACCATTTGCTTCTTCGATTTCAACATCTAATAATGGGTTGTTTAAAGCTTTTTCAACAGCTTCTACTGCTCTGTTCTCTGTATCCGATTCTCCTAATCCAATCATTGCTAATCCACCATCAGTCATAACAGCTCTTATGTCTGCAAAATCCAAGTTAACTAATCCAGGTTTTGTTACTAATTCCGTCACGCCTTTAACTGCATTAACTAGAATTTCATCACAAACTTTGAATGCTGTTACAACAGAAACATCAGGAACAATTTCTAAAAGTTTATCATTGGGTATTATTATTAGCGTGTCAACATTTTTTTGTAGATTGTCTAATCCCGTTTGTGCGTTTGACATTCTTTGTCTTCCTTCCATTGAAAATGGCAATGTTACAACACCAACTGTTAATAGTCCCATTTTTTGTGCAATTTCTGCTATTATTGGTGATGCTCCTGTTCCTGTTCCACCACCTAATCCACAAGTAACAAATACCATGTCTCCTCCTTTCAATGCATCTTTTATGTCTTCTCTGCTTTCTCTTGCAGCTTCCATTCCTACTTTTGGATCAGCACCAGCACCTAAACCTCTTGTTAAATCCTTTCCAATCAAAACTTTTCTATCAGAATCAGTATATAACAAATCTTGCGCGTCTGTATTTATTGCAATAACCTCTGCACCTACAATACCAACTTGCATCATTCTAGAAACAGTGTTGTTTCCTGCACCACCGACACCCATAACTTTTATATCTGCTCGTCTTGCTTCAAGAAGTTTTCTTAAATCCTCATCAGTATCAGATAATTTGCTTGCACCGCCAATACTTTTAATGGCCATTATAAAAAACCTCCATGTAATTTTTTGAAAACATAAATTTTTATACTTAATTGAAATGTTATAAAAGAAAATATAATCAAATTATTTTGGTGTTTGTATTGTTTCTTCAGTTTTTACTTCTTCTTTTGGCTTTTCAAAAACTTCAACGTATTTTACTTTTTCAAAATTTAGAATTTTTATAATATCATCAGCTATTTTCTTTTTGAACAAAGAGTTTACTAATGGAGGTATTTCAACTTCAACTTCTTTTTCTTTTTCATTAACTTTAATTTTATCTTTATCAGCTGCTCTATAAATTTCAAACAGGATCTTTATTTTGTCTTCAACACTTTCAATTTTTTCTTTGATCTCTATATCATATAATAGGGTTTTTCCCGCTAATGGATTGTTAAAATCAACTCTAACCCTTCCTCCTGAAACAGATAAAACCCTTCCTCTCATATTATCTGCTTGAACAAACATTCCAGGCTGAGGTTTTGTATTATGTTTTCTAAATTCAGAAATAGGAACAAGCCTTACTAATTTAGGATCTCTTATTCCAAATGCTTTTTCAGGCGGTATTTCAATTGTTTTTTTCTCATTAACATTCATTTCTAACAAAGCTTCTTCTAATCCCTTTATTAGGAAATCTGGCTTAACAATTACAGGAACACTTTTATCTCCAGTTTT
>WVXN01000056.1 GCA_011773475.1 Candidatus Aenigmatarchaeota archaeon | reverse complement strand
ATGGAGTTCGTTGTGGAGTTACATAAACTGCGGCGATCATGTTGCATACTGGTTAGGTTTGAACACATGTGCAGACCCAGACAGTCCACTTCAATCAAACCTTGACAGGATGTATGCAGGTCGTGGATACTGGGTAGAGCTAGATGTTGCAGATATGTATGTTCCAGCAACAACTTGCTTATGGAATAGTGACTTTGAATGCAGATGGACAGGTGGCGGAATAATTCCTTAGTGAATAACAGCTACCCTTTTCCTTTATTTTTAATTTAAATCACAGGTGAGAATCTTGAACAAAAAAGGTTTAACAGGAACAGCAAAGATAACCCTTATTCTAGTTTTTTTAACATTCCTAGTTTTCTTTATCTTCAATATTATGCCTGCACTTGCTAAAGGAAATGGTAAAGGTAATTCTGGTTCTATATGGACAACAAGAGATGATTGTGGTGATGTAAAACAAGATGTTAATCATTATGCTATTGGAGAGCATATTTACATAAATGGTGCTAATTTTGATCCTGGAGATTATTTCTGGAAAATTAAAGGTCAACCTGGCGGTGCTTCTTGTGACCCAAATATGATTGTAGCAATGGGAACATTCACAGTTGATGAAACCGGAAGTTTTTGTTTTGATGCTTATACTGTCCAACCAGATGATTGCGGAGAATATAAAGTGAAATTTGCAAACAAAGGAGACAACTATCGTGTTAAAGAAGAAGTTAACATAACTTGTGAAAATCATACAGATGAATCTAACTGTGAGGAAGACCCGAATTGTGATTGGTGTCCTTTATGTCAATATTTCACAAGACCTACAAAAGTCAATCAATGGTTGCAAGCAGAATGTGTTCCAGAAGAAACAGATTGCGGATGGTATTGTGAAATAGGATATTGTGATGCAACCTGCAGTTTAGATACAGATTGCGAATGTCCCCAAGACGAATGTATAGAAGATGATTATTATGATTATCCTGATTATGGATACTGTGTAGATTGTCCGATTTCTTGTTATTGTGAGGACGGAACTGGAGAAAGCCAACCTTGTGAACCAACAATAAATTATAGTGATCCAAGGTGTGGCGAGTGTCAAGATGATGAAGATTGCGATTATTTAGACAGGAACTATTGTGAAGGAGATTTATTAAAACATGATGAAGGAATATGTATTGATTACTCATGTCAGGCAGAAAATACAACAATTGAAGATTGTTCAGATAACAATTATGAGGATTGTCAAGATACATACTTCAAACACTATTACACAGAATCTTGTTATGAGGATCTTGGTGAAGCACAATGTTTGCCTGCATCATCTCTCATAGATTGTCGTGATGAATATTGGTGTAATGGTGAAGAATATTGTAGTGAGGAAACTGAAGTTCATTGTGAGGAAGGAACACCAGTAGATTGTGATGATTCTGATGAATGTACTATTGATACTTGCGATGAAGATAATGATCAATGTGTGCACACACCTGTTTCAGGTATTTTAACCCCTCCAAATAAAACAATAGACGAACCCAAAGCTGAATGCGAGGAAGCAGAATGGTGTGATTATAAAATAACAGTTTTAACGCCTATAACATTGTCTTGTGAAGTAGGTGATGTTAAATGGAGATATGCTTTGGATGGAGAATGGAATGAATGGAATACTAATACTTCACCTGTAACAATTTACTTTCCAGAAGAGTGCAATCATACTCTAGAAGCTTATTGTATGAATGAATGTGGTGAGAGTGAAAGAGATATCGAGTATTTTAAAGTAGAAGGAACAGTCTTTGAAATTCCTTTATATAAGAAATGGAATTTGATATCAGTGCCATTTGTGTTATTAGATGATGACCCAGAAGTAGTATTCAATAACACAGAAGATATAGAATCAGTTTGGGCATATGATAATGGATTTTGGTATTTCTGGACACCATATCCAACTCCAAAAAACTTAGAAAAAATAGAACCAGGTTGGGGTTACTGGGTTTTAACAAATAATAATACTTTACTAATAATAGGCGGGAGTTTATTCAGCCCTGCAACAACACCACCTAGCAGAAACTTGGTTGATGGATGGAACTTGATAGGTTATTATGGAACAGAATTCTATGGAGCGGATTGGGAAGAGGAATTTTTAGATAGTTACGATTCATGTGGGTTTTACCATAAATATGGTAATTACATATATTGTAAGTTAAGCTCATTAATAGACACACAACAAGGATTTCCAAGATGGAGCTCTTTAATGGGTTATGATAATTGTGGAAATAGTACAACATACTGGGTTGGTTTAAACGTATGCGATAATATGCATGCAGGTAAAGGATATTGGATAGAAATGGATGTTGAAGATTTGTATGCTCCAGCAACAACTTGCTTATGGAATAAAGATTTTAACTGTTCGTCGCTGACCTAATCAAACAGTTAAGCTTTTATAATTTACGGTTTAACTATATATGAGTGATAAAAAATGGATTTCAAAATATTATTTACTACTTTTTTTGGAATTATATTATTCTCTAACTTAGTTTTAGCACAAATTATGCCGCCACATGCATTTTATGGAACTGTTACTTGGAATGGAAGTCCTGCTTCAGATGGAAAAAGTGTTGTTGCTAAAATAAATGGAGTAGAAGTTGCAAGCACAACAACTAAAGATGGGAAATATGGTTATGAACCTATTTTTTATATAGCTGGTGATAGATCAGGAGATGAAATTAATTTTTTTGTAAATGGAGTTGATACTGGAAAAACTGTATATTTTGTTAACGGTAAAATTACATTACTTGATCTAACAGCCACAGGTCCAGAAGAACCTTCTCCTCAACCGCCAGCTGGTGGTGGAGGCGGGGGAGGTGGTGGCGGACTTGTAACACCAACAACTACAGAAGAACCTGAAGAAGTAGAAGAAGAACCACAACCTTGTCAAGAAAGATGGCTTTGTGATGATTGGTCTGAATGCGAAGATGGTCAGCAAACTAGAGTTTGTGAAGATGTAAATGAATGTGGAACAGACAGAGACATTCCTTTAATGATTCAGCCATGTTCAAAAGAAGAAATCGAAGAAACAGCAAAAGGCGAAGAAGCAGTATTAGGTGGTCCAACAGGATTTTTCTTAGGATTGTCAACAACAGAATGGGCAATGGGTGGAATAATCGGAGTAATAATTGCAGCAATAATAATTTTCTTGGTAACAAGAAGAAAGAAAAGTAAAATTGTATAAAAGATTCTGTAATTTATCCGTAATGTCAGTTAAGGATTTATTATTTTCTTTTTAATAATTGAATACCATGGACAAAGTTTCTTTAAGAATTATCAAGCCTATTGACGAGAAAGCCAATATTGATATTATATCAAGGTTTATGCCAGAAATAGGATCAATCTGTTCGAACCAGATAAGAGCAGGAATTCTACACTTATTAATAAACTCTCCCAGAACCATGCATTCTTTGAAAGTCGAAAGTCTTTGTTTTAAACTCGGAATAAGACAGTCTGTTTGCATTCATCATTTAGAAAAACTAAGTGAATGGAAATTGATCGATGTTAAAAAGTATCAGAAATATGGAAATAAAACTAGGAGAAGCATCTGGGGTTTGAATTTAAATTATCCTACCTGGATTTTAGAATGTTATAAAAGCATGAGAAGTCACTTTTTCTCGGAAAAACAATTGGACAAAATAACAAATATAAATAAGAGTCTCAGATTTGGTAGTTAGTCGTCATTTTTCTGTCATAATTCTGTCGCAACATTTATTATTAGTTGTCGATTTATAAATAATATTATGAGAAAAAGCCATTCTGTTCTAGTTTTAATGATTTTTTTAACAGCATCTTTAATTTTTTTCCAGGTCACTTTGGTCAAAGCACAACCACCTTCTCCTGTATGGCCAACTGTATGGTTAACACCAGA
>WVXN01000073.1:1697-4418 GCA_011773475.1 Candidatus Aenigmatarchaeota archaeon | reverse complement strand
TCATTTGCAGTCTTACCTTGTCTTAATTGCTCTTGATTTAGTTTTACTGCAAGTTTTTTAAGTTGTGGATTATTACTCATAGTACGAAAGAAAATGTCGTTACGCTGAAGCGACAAAAAATTATTTAACATTTTCTTTAATGCTTCCATACTATTGTAATTCAAAAAAAGCACCTAATCATTTGGTGCTTCTTCTGTGTTAGTTTCTTCAGGTTTAACTTCTACTTTCTTTTTTTGTTTCGGTTTCTCCTTGCCTGTAACCTCATAATAAACTTCTTCAGTTCTTTCTCCGAAATGTTTAGTAAAAGTCTTTTTAAATGCTGAAACAGACAAAGAAGAAACGGCATCAACATTAAGTTGAACACCATTTACTTCTTTAACTTTCATATTTTAGTTTTTAATACTATTAAGGTATTAAGATATCGTTTGTTCCATCTGACATTGCAGAAAAATCAAATCTATCTTTAGAAGCAGATAATCTCAATACATCACCACTTGTTTGAGCAGCAAATGAAATTGTGTAAACACCTGCACTTGTTTCACTAACTCCTGAAATAGCAATTGCACCTGGTGTTGGTGAAACTTCTTCAAGTGAAAAGTCTGCAAGTTGTAATCCTTCTACTGCGTGTCCATAATCAGTTGTAGTAATTGTAGCAACAACACTATCAACTGCAATAGCAGAATAAAGAGCATCAGCATTTAACAATCCGTATAAATCTTCTCCTGTGTAATCAAGTCCAGTAGCAACTTTAATGTTTTGGTCTTTTTCAGTAGATTTCCATTGGAAAGAAAGCATAATCATAGCAGGAGCATCATTAGTTGCTTCTACATATTTTGCTCTGAAAGTATCGTTATCAATTAAGATAGGCTTACACTTTGCAGCAGTACTTCCTTTTTTAGAAATTAATTGGTTTGAATCATCAATGATGTGGAAACCAAAATTCTTGCAGTTGTTAGCATTTAACAATCCTACTAACTCTCTTGGAGCGTTAATAAGCATTCCTGAAAAGTTTTTGAATCCTTCTCTTACAAATGCTTGTTTTCCTGAATTTGCAGTCCAAAATACATCATCTTCTCTGTTGTGTTCAACATTTTCGAATTTACCTAAAGGATAAAGTCTGTCCAATGGTGAAGCAGCATTTAATAATGGTTCTAAACCTGCAAAGGTTAATAAGTCAGCAGCATCTCTTTCTTTTGGTGCTCCTGATGAATCTTTTGCCATATCTAATATAAGATATGCAGCTACATCGGCAATATTGGCGCAGTCAGGCTTACCAGTATTACCTAATGTAATGTTTTTGCAATCGCAACTTTTGTCTGACATTTTTTTTATTTTTATTGGTTAATAATGTTACAAATATAATACATTCTAAATTAATGGTTTTTGCAATTAGTATCAATATCACAAACTGACCTTTTGAAAGGTATTTCAATTGCCATTTCAACACCACTTACATCTTCATCAATTAGTCTTTTCATATTATCTTCTTTGTTCGTTTTTGCTTTTGTATCTTTTAATATCCATATTCCGTAATTAGGTCTATTGCTCTTTGTGTATTGTTTTAATTCTCCAATTTTAGGGTCTGTTAAAATAGCACGTTCAAATTCAAACACTAATTGATTAACAGGAGTAATTGCATTCTTGTATTGATAATCTACTGATGTAGCTAAATCACCAAGAGTTAAGAATAAAACTTTGAAATTTGATTCATTATAAATCTTTGACGTTCTTTCAGGATAAATTGTTTCAATTACTGGCTCAATAAAGTAAACCATTGGCAGTTTATTTTTCCAATCTTTAACCATAGCAAGAGCGTTGTTTGTCTGCATTGGTGTTCCGTGAAAGAAATTAGGTGCATCAATAGTGTATTCTGTTTCGCTTCCTGTTAATGTTCCTCTTATAGTTATGCTTTCGTTTGGCTCAATATCTTTGATTGTGTAATAGTTTCCGTTTATCTTGATTCTACCTTTTGGAAAACTCCAATAAGTTTTACATACTTCAATAGTTGTTTCATTGTTTACTGTTGGATGAATAACATCTATCGTTTGCGTAAAAGTTAAACCATTTACAATTGTTTCTATGTAATCTATTGTGTTAAACATAATTAATAAGCAATTTGTTCTCTACCTTGTCTATCTGTATAATACCAATAGATATATCCATCATAATCTTTTGAATATGCTCTATAAAGTTTCTTATCTGATGCTCTGTAAAAAATATCATTATGTTCATCAACTCTTAAACCAATTGAAAATGTTTTTTCTCTTTCATCAAGTCTATTTTTTAAAGCGTGTATTTCTTTTGATTGTATTTTATCAATCGAATCAATTTCTATTATTATAATTCTTTTAAATTCTTCTTTGAAATTAATCAAGTCATTAAAGTTTTCAATTTCTTTTGCAAAGTACATAGATGCAAACCAAGTGCAAACAGTAAATATACTTCCTACTGCAAGTGATAGTTTACCTATTTTAGTTCCTAAATCTACAATCTTTGTAAAATCAAAATTCATTTTCCTTTTTTCTTTCTGATGTCGAGTATTAAAGAATAGATTTTAAGTACTGCATAAACTAAACCTGCAATAGTGGTTAATATAACAAAGAATTGATTAATGTGGTTAAATGATAACCAATTCCATAAATTCATAAATAATGAGGCTAAAAAGGTTATTTTTCCACCTGTATCAGCTAATGGGTTTTCGGTTAAATCTTGTGCTAACAT
>WVXN01000073.1:0-1562 GCA_011773475.1 Candidatus Aenigmatarchaeota archaeon | reverse complement strand
ATATCCAGTTGCAGCACTAATTGTTAATTCACCTAAACCATAATAAGTTTTTTCAACAGGTGTTATTAAATCTTCAATCAATTCTCCTGCCGTTACGTTGCCGAGCATATCAATTGAATAGGCTATTTCGTGAACTATGAATTTAATTGCTTTCCATATTCGCAAAGTAGCAACATATCTTAGAAATTCTCCTATATTAATGATAAGATAAGAAACAACTAAAATAATCTGTATAATGAAATCAAAGTACCATATTATAACTGATTTAAGACGTTTTAAAAGACTTCTTTTACGATAATCATAAAATGGTTTAATAAGGTTGTGAATCGTTCCTAAAACGATAATAAATGATAGTAGTAATGCTGCAAACAATTCAACAAAAGGCGTTATTTCTTTATTTATGTTCATCTAATAATTATTAGTTATGTAAGTATCAATATAATTTTGTATTTCGTCTTTCATTGCTTGGTCATAAATACCACTTAATGTTAAGTTCTGATTTGTGTTTTGAGCAGTTAGCCAATTGCCAGTCATTAAATTATCTGATAATTGTTTAATATGCTGCTCTAATAAAAAAGCATCTGTTTCTGTTATACTTCCATTTACTATATCAAGATACAAATCAGTCCTAAATGAATTATAATATTCTTGTCCGTCTTTTGTTCTTTCGTTGTATTTATTCTTATAGAGTTCTTTTAACTTGTTGGCATCAATTATTTCAGTAAAGCCTAAAGGAGCATTTAAATCAAATACAATACTTGGTATTGCTTCATTATCTTCTATGTAGAACTTTCTTGCCATTATATGTTAATTGCGAAACTTCTCCAACGTGTATCAACTGTATCATAAACAAGTGCAATACCTTCATTTGTTTGGATTGTTTTATTCGCTCCTAATAAAAATCTATTTTGTGCAGTACTTGCTGCATCATTATCCTTTAATGAACCTTGACCTGTACCAACATTAATAACAATTATCCATTGACCTTTAGTAACGTCATTCGGTACTATTCCAGTTAAAGCATAGTTTCCTGTAAAATTAAGTCTTATTAATATTGATGAACCTAAATTAGGTATTAGTAAATTATTAGTATTTGCATTTATATCAACCGTAACCGCTGGTCCAAATGATAGAGAACCATTGAAAGATACATCACCATCAAAATCAAAATTGTAATCAGGATTAATATAAGGGCTTCTTGTCTTTACTCCGAAATTATCGAATGTTTCCCAAAGTACACTTTGACTATCAATTATTTTATCTTCGTGATAACCTGGTAAAATATCAAATTCATCAATCTTAAATGTTTCACCACCTGTTCCACTTCCTATATCTGAAAGATAAGCAACAACACCATCTTTATCTTGCCAAGTTGCAGTTCGTATTGTTCCTGTTGTTATATTAGAAGCATCAAATTTTATTACCTTGCTTGAATCAGTTGCATTGTAAACACTAAATTGATTATCGTCTAATAATAATTGAACATCATTCTTTTTAATCCATACACCGCCCTCTGCTCTATACAATCCACTTGCCTTGTAATTAAATAATAAACGTGAACC
>WVXN01000086.1 GCA_011773475.1 Candidatus Aenigmatarchaeota archaeon | reverse complement strand
TGAATAAAATCACCTCGTAATTTATAATTCTTAATATAATTCTAAATTTATAAAGCTTATCTAAAACTAAAGTTTAAATTCTTAATTTTTTATATAAAAGCTATGATTGAAGAAACTTCTTATCAACCGCCTCAAGGATTACCCTTTGACTCTACAGGTTCTTTTGATGGTGATAAAAGAAAATATGAAAGTATAAGATTTGAACTATATGTAAAAAGGGCGAATACATATAAAGAAAGCCCACTAAAAAGCGTAATATCTAAAATCAGTATGATGAAAATTAAAGAAATAGGAAAATTAGATGAATTTTTTGGTATTGAAGACCTTCTTACATTGGGAATAAATAATCCTTTTGAATGGGTAAGAATAGTTAGAAGGATGAGTATTGGAGAAACATTATTTTAAATTATTATCTCGTGAATTCAGTTAATCTGCTTTCTCCAAAAAATTTTATTTTAGTTGCTTTAATAGAACCAGAAATTCCTAAAACTCTGAAAACAACTTTTGTATCTCCTGTTCTTTGGATTAGAGCTAAGGCAGCTCTTACTCCTTCTACACTTTCATGAGAGCACCTTATTATTCCCATCTGCCTTTTTTCATCATAAGTATCTTTAATAATTCTTATCTCAGCTTTTGATGTTCCAGTTTCTCCTAAAAAGTTTAAAAAGGAGTGCCATATTGTGTTAATCAAGTCTTGTAGTAATACTTTTTCTTCGGAAATTACATGAAAAGCTAAATACCTTCTTCTACCTCTCAAACTTGGAGGCAATGGTTTTGGTCTTTTTTCTTCAGCCATATAATCACTTCTTTTTCACCTTATCGTAGATCCACACTATTATACAAGATATTAAATAATTGTATGCTAAATCAATAGTACTAACAACTCCTTCTGCTAAAACTCCCCAAAAACTAATTAAAAACGATGTATTTGGAGAGAATTTGAATATCACAAAAAACATCATAGTAAATGGACGAAAGATTAAAGGAATTATCACGCTTTGAGTTAAACCTGTAATAAAATATTGTATTATAGGTAAGATTATTAGTATTAAAACCTTTTTCCATGTTGGCTTAAAAAATTTTTTCAACATTTAATCACTCAACTATTTCAACACCCTCTGTTATTCTCTTACCTTCTAAAGTTTTTTGGTTTTCACGAATAATATCTAATGGAACAGAACTCATGGATAAGAAAGCTTTTCCAATTTCCATTCCAAGAACATTCGCTATTGATATTAAATCTCTTGGATTTCTCATTTCCCATACAGACTGGGCACCAGAGCATATAATCATAGGAGTTCTAAAGTGATTACAAAGTTTGATGTTTTTAGCTATATGATTAAGTATGTAGGATCTAGGCCTTCTGTAACTGTGTAGAATTTCCCTAAAATTTATCTCAATTGCAACTTTGTTTCTTGTAGCAGACTCCAAACAAGGCTTATCTAACCCACTATCAATTCTTCCAGCTTCAGGATGAGATAATATATCAACTCTGGAATCTCCGCAAGCAGCCCTGTTAATAGAATAATCTCCACCACTTACAATCACTATCATTACTTTTTCTCTAACTTTGCTTATTATATCTTTTAATTCTCCCACATCTTTTGCTTGTATGTTTACTCCAAGATAAACTTCTATGTCAGTTTTTATTTTATTTATTTCACCTTTTAATTCATTCAGTTTTTCCAGATCTCGGTAATTATCACAAATAGCTATTCCTGAATATCCCAATTTTTTTGCAAAGTCTATTGTCTGTTCAATTGTGCTTTCTCCACCCGATAAATTGCTCTGAATATGTAAATCGTAAAATTTCATGTTTTTACCTTTATAGAGTTTAGTTTGTATATTTAAAAATTAAGATTAAATTGTTTTTACTAACTGTCTTTTTGAAACTAATATGTCTCCCCTCATAACAGTTTTTCTTTTTGAAACTTTTGCTATTTGAACTGCACCTCTTAAAACATCCATTGCAAACCTTTCTGTTATTCTTCTCATTTCCTTTTTTGCATTATCAGATATCTTCATAGATGGTTGAATTTTTCTCACCATTCTTTTGAAGGGCGCTCTTGGAAGTTCTGGCATTAAAATCACCTTTTTTAGCTTTTAATACTTCCATTTTGGAAGTTTTGACTTCCAAATATTCCCTAATATCTATTAAAACTTCCAATTTATAATTCTTACTGTTTCTAATATGGAAAAAACTAGCGATAGATTTAAATATTTATTATGTATTCTTACAAATTAAGCGATGATAAAACATCGTGGAGGCGATAAATATGGCCGAAGATGAATGGGAAGAAGAAACTGAAGAAGACTCTGAAGATGAAGAATGGTAAGACCCACCAAAACCAAAACATATGTTTCGGTGAAAATCCGAATTTACTGACTTAGTCAGCATATGTTGGTGAAAGGTCAGTAGATGATGAGTACTTCTTTACAAATTTTTTGAAGGAAACAATTCTCTAAATAAAATTTGAGGTGAAAAAAGTGGCAGCAAGAAGAAGAAAGACAAAAAGAAAGACAACAAGAAGAAGGAAAAAGAAAGAAGAGGAAGAGTGGTAGGTTGTTTCTTTCTTTAAATTAGATATTCATTTTTGGGTGTCATTCGACACCCTTCTTTTTTAAATAAATGTACTTCTTATTTAAGTACAAGTTTTAAAATTTTATTATGAAAAAAAGGATTAGAAAATTTTCAATATTCTTTTTAATGATGTTAATTTTTGCAATTTTCGAAGATATGCTTGCAGCATCTGTTTCTGGAGCAATATTAATTATTGAGACACTACCACTTATTTTTTTAATTGCGTTAATCTTCACACTCCTTACAGAACTAATAGAAGAACATTTTGAATACGGTAGACAGCCTCTAGAAAAAATCATAGATAAGACATTTGCCCATTTGAGAAAACATAATATAAAGCCTACTTATGAAAATGTGAAAAAACATATGAAGAAACATGTCAGAATGTCACACAGACGATTGAAATGAATTGTTTATAGTTTCTCTTTCTTTTTAACTTTTTTCAACTTGAACTTTTTTGATTTAACTTTATAATCTTTGGCAAAATAATAAGGTGTAAATAGCAAAGCAAGTACTGCAATACCAATAAATAAAATTCCAAGTACAATGAAAACAGTTATTGTAATAAGACCTAAAGCAATGAAACCCACTATTCCCAATAAAATTAGAGCTAGTATAAGTCCTAGACCTCTTAAATAAGTTTTTATTTTCTCTTTCATAATCATCTCCTGAGCATGTTTCTAGCCAGTGCCCCGCCTAAACTAACACCGACTCCAGCAGCAAGAGCAGCGTTTGGATTTATTCCAAGTTCTGCAGCTAATTTTTCTTTTGTCATACTTTGAAGTACAACTCTACCTGGTCCGGTAAGTCTTGCTAATAATATTCCTTGACCACCAAACAAAGCAGTCTTAATACCACCTGGCCTTTGTACGTCATAATTAATTGTAGGATCAAAACCCACTATATGACTTGTTGCAACTTGTATAGATTGTCTAGCTTTTAGTTTATATTCAATTAAATCTCCAACAGCATGTATAAAAACTTTTCCTGGCCCAGTAAGTTTTTGTAAAATAAAACCTTCTCCTCCAAAAAACGCAGCACCAATTTTAGCAAACTTAAAATTTATAGTCACATCATCTTCAGCGCACAAAAAAGCTCCTCTTTCTGTAATAAAACTATTTCTAGTTGGTATTTCAATTACTTTGATTTTTCCAGGAAGATCTCCAGCAAATCCAACTAAGCCCGTGCCTTCTTGACATGTGAAATCTGCCACAAAAAAACTTTCTTTTGCTATGACTCTTCTTATCGCTGCTCCAAAACCACCTTTTACTTTGGCTTCCATTTTTACATTTTCAGATTTGAAAACAAGTCTTCCGGCCTCAGAATAAACGGACTCGCCTCTTTTCAATTCTATATTGACTATCTGAAGATTATCTCCAATAATTTTATATTTCATACTAAAAAGTTAGTAAAAACTAATATATTAACTTTCTTTTCTAGATTTTTTTCCAGCAGAAGTTAATCCTCTAAATACTCTTTTTCTATGAGAAGGCTTGCAAATCCAATTTAATTTTTGATCGTTTTTAATACAAGAATGATTAGGATCAACTAAAATCACCTCAAACCATTTTTGTTTCCCATCTTCAGCAACATAATATGAATTTAAGACTTGCAGATTAGGGAATTTTCTTGCAACTCTCATTTCTGCAATGTGTTGTAAGTTCATTTTTGATGTCATCTTCATTAATCCAGTTTTCCCAGGTTTTCTCCCACCCATTGGCTTCTCTCTTTTACTAGAACCTTTACCAATTCTTATTCTTGCCAAGACAAAACCTTGTTTAGCTTTATAACCTAGAGAATGTGCTCTGTCTAATTTTGTTGGCCTCTCAATTCTAATTATAACTGGTTCAGTTCTCCAAGAAATTAATCTATCTTTAATTAATTTTTTATATTCTGAATTTTTTCTTAATTTTCTAAAGTACTTATACATCCCCATCTCACATCACCCAGAGGTTTCAAGCTAATTACTTATATACATTAAACATAAATGTTTTTATTCTTTATGGTATTAGAAAGCTTTTTATACTAATAATATTATAAAAGTTCTTAGGTGAATTGATGGGAATAGCTAAAGTAATTTTAGGAATAATTTTAATCATAATAGGATTATGGCTATGGGCTCCATACCCATATGGGAGATGGTGGTGGCCATACTTTATAAACGTCATACTAGGTGTTTTGCCAATATTCCTTATATTCATAGGTGCAATATTGGTCTGGATAGAATCAGAAGAAATAAAAATGGAAAGACCTAGAAGACCATCTAGAAGACCACCTAGAAGACGAAGAAGATAAATCATATCCTAAGTTTTTTTATTTCTCTTTCTTTTATACTTATTACTATTAATTTTCTTTTCAATTTTCTACCATATTTTACTTTAGTCTTTCTTTTTGCGTCTGAATATCTAGCAGTTAATTGTGCAGCTATTTCTATTGCTTTTTTTGTTTTAGGGCCTTGAAGAATTGTTGTTGGACTTCCTATGTTTGGAACTTCAAAAATATAATCTGTTTTTTGTTTTAATTCTAATAATTTTTTGTTTTCTTCTTTATTTCTCCCAACAATTATTTTATTGTTTTTAAATCTGAAGTGTCTTCCAAGTTTTAAAAGTTCTAAATCTCTTCTTGTTACCCTTTTTTTATTTTTTAACAAATCTCTTATTTTTTTAGCATATTCTTTGTATGTTAATAAACAACCACCAGAAGGATAAGGATATTTTTTTATTTTAAATTTCTTTGCTAATTTCATTTGTTTGTCTCGTCTCCTACCAATAATATTTAATAATCTACTTCTATTAACCCATTTTTTCTCAGCTTCAGTAATTGGTAATAGTTTTGAAGATAAAGGTCTTAACAATTTTCTTTTTAATCCATTTTCCATTTCAATTAGTTTCAGAGCTTTTTTGTTTTGGCTCATTGGTCTTTCTCCAAGAACTTCCCCTGTAAAAATAAATTTTGCATTTATTTTTTTAGCATACTTTTTAGCTTCTTTTAGCATTAAGATTTTACAGTCTATACATGGATTCATTTCAGAACCGTATCCATGTTTTGGATTTCTAAGCATTTTTATATAATCTTTAGTAATATCAATTTTTTTCAGTTTTAATTTTAATTGTTTCGATATTTTAATTGCATTCTTAGGTGGAAAAAAAGGAGTATAAAAATTTATTAACTCTACTTTTACTCCTTGCTCCTGGATTAGTTTTGCAGCTAGTATAGAATCTAAACCACCTGAAAACAATCCCAATGCTTTTTTCATCACAATATATAGAATTTATCTTTTATTTAACTTCCTAATTATCAATACTAAAACAATAATCTCAGCTATAGAAATTATCACAAAAATAACAAACGGAATAGTAACTTCTAACAAATAAGGCATTGTATACCAAGCCATTGCAAGACATCTTAACCCACACCCACCACCGCACCTGCAAGGACTGCTATAATCATTCAATCTTTCGTCACACCATTCTATATTATAAATATTTTGAGAAACAAGGTTTTGATCTCCCACATCAATAATCTTGTCCTTGTTCACATCAGCAACTCTATCGTATCCTGATTGACAACATTCTGTATTAAGATGATCTTGAACTCTTTCCAAAAGAATCTCACATGATGTTGGTTCTCCGGGCAATAGACAACAACATGTTTCTCCCGAAGAACAACCATTATCTTCAGAAACCTCTCCCGGCTCGCAACTAGATTTACACTCTCCAGATTCACGTTCTAAATCCAGACATAGATCATTACAAATTCTGTTATGCTCTTCAACTATCTCATTTTCTGTTAAAGCATAGTTGTATATCTTGACTTCATCTATGATTCCGTTGAAAGTTCGATTTAAGTCTTCCCTATTACCTATGTATAAGTTTTCATTAGTTGGATTAAGAGTAAGTATAGATCTTTTATTTGTCATCAGACCATTGACAAACCAATACAAACCAGAAGTATTTTGCATCAATGCTATATGATTCCAACCATCATAAATAATCGTGTTGTCACCAGAATCAAATTGAGTGGCAGAGTTTAACCAGAACCTGAATTCATCCGTGCAATGTCCTATTACGTCGCAAGTGTATATTGCCCACCCACCGCCAGCCTGTCCTTTGTCTAAAACCCTTCCTAAACTATCTTCACCAGCGTTATAAGGTTTAACCCATGCCATGAAAGTATAGGTTGATGTGGGTGAGTCTAGACTAAGGCTATCGCTGACAAAGACATAATCATTATTACCATCAAAGCTTAAACAAGAACCAGATTTGCAATCAGTAGACGACCAAATAGCCCCATTGATTATACCATCGTTGTTGAAACTGGAAGAATCAACTGCTGTACCAGAACCTTCATCAAATTTCCAATAGCCAATTAAATTGTTTTTGATGTATTCATTCATTATTTCATTCGGATTCAGTGCTCCGTCCCATATCTTGACTTCATCTATGATTCCATTAAATTGTCTTTCATCGGTAGGATTATTACCTATCAAGACATCATTAGCAGTAGCAACCATAGCTCCAGTTAAGGTTTTGATGCCTTTTTGTGTACCGTTGAGGTAAATTTGGCTATGTGTACTGTTCCAGACCCCTACTACATGATACCATTGATTGAGAGAGATGCTATTTGTCCCTGAATTAACACAATCTTCACCAGAACCTGTGTCAAGACAAAGTAGAGCAGAGTAAGGAGCAATAGTATATGCAGAATTAGCTAATTCAAGAGCATAAGGTTGTGCAGATCTTCCAGATTCTTTTGAAACTATTCTTGGATAATCAGAGGACCAAGATGTAGGATAGACCCAAGCTCCTATGGTGATTGCATCATTTATATCTAAGGTAGAATCATCATTAATTTTAATATAATCGTTAACCCCATCAAAATAATAAGCACTACCCAACTTACCTGGCGTAGTAGAAGGACAGTTGGTGCAACTTCCATCATTACCATACGTGGAAGAATCTAGCATATTTCCTTCAAACTTCCAGTAACCTACTAATTCTGGTTCTAATATTGGTTCCCCCCAATTAATTACGATCAGGTCTGTAGCACCTGTGATAGTTATGTTCTTACTTCCACTGTAATAATTCCATCCATCACCTTCATCTTTTTTAATTCCATCTATATGAACTTCTGTTGGCATACCTCTATCTGTCACGTCTCGAATGAAGGTTGTTGAAGGACCTGTAAGTTCGCTCGTGTCCAATTTTACTCTTAATGTGTCTCCTTCAATAATAGTGTTAGTAATGAAACCATCAGATACATACAGAAAATAATCTGTATCATAGTCATAATGCTTTAAAAATGCTAAAGCTATAGATATGTAATAATCAAGTCCATAGAGTCCTTGTTTTGCACCAAATGTTGGGCTCCAAACAATACTTTCAAGTAGTACCGATGGTCTGTCATCTTCCCAACCTCCATAATAATGTGCCGTACTATCATGCCCAGCTTTCCAAATTCCATTAACTCTGTCTATAGGTTTATTACAACCATTATTGCAACTCGCAATAAAACGACCCCAATGTTGCAAATTTGCGAATGTATCAGCTGCTTGATAGACAGCATATTCTATGAATGATGAGAAAGGCCAATGTGATGCTGGCGAATGAGACATTATATTTGGATACCAGCAACAACCTTCATGCATGTTAACGTATATTTTTGGTTTTTTGCTTTTAATTAAATCTATTAGTGCCAATACTTCGGGTTCCTCGGTGTCTGCTCCTGGCGGGAAATGACGGTTTAAGTTACAACAGTGTTCATGACAATCCCATGTTACGGATTGAGGTGTTGTTACTGGTGTGTCATCAGACCATAGTAATTCAACTTGAAATTTTTCTGAGTTCACCGAGAAAACACCAGCATTTATGTCTGGATCGTCAGTGGTGACATAACATCTTCTATCTTCTACTCCACTCCCTGTAGATAAACCATGAGTAATCCAACTACCATTAACTACACTTGCTGTTCCGGCTTTATTGTAACCATCCGGTTCTAATATGCTTCTTGAATTAAATCTTCTATTTCTCACGAATGCGTCAGGATTTAAAACTGGAATTATTATTACTTTGTATTGATCTAATTTTGCCTTCCAAGATGGATCATATCTATAGTATTCTATCAGTAATTCAGCTAACCTTAAACCTGAGAAGGCCGTTGTTTTTTCGTTTCCATGTATGCATCCATCAATCAATGCATAGCGATTACCTTTGCCTATAATAATAGCATTTATGTCTTTTCCTTCAAGGCTTTGACCGATAACCTCTTTTTCAGCAATATCACTATTTTCATCGACTAGAGTAAAAATGAAATTGTTTACCCATTCTAGATCATACCATCTTGTTACGTTACTCATCCATCTCGCATACTTACCCGTTGGGAAGTCCTCAACCATCTTAACTGCCGGGAAAATATGCCAGATACCTGCCAATTCACTATCGTCACTTGTTGCCATTAGGTCCATCACATAGAAGCCATTATCACCGTTACCACCATATTTAAAGATAGCTACATTATCACTATCAACTTCTGCAATCTTTGTTATTGGTTCGTCCGAGGCAAACTGGCTCGCTGAAAAAACCCGTAAATCACCATCATTACTGCTAACACCACGATGAAATATTGCTTTATCACCTTCTCGAAAGTTCCCTCGGTTCATCAGGTATGTTATGTTTGAAGTCTTAACTAGACTAGACTTAACTAGACTAGAAGAGTATTCTGGATAATAATATTTTTCAAAATCCCATCCATGTGAAATAACTACATGATCAGCTGCGAACTCCACGACTGCTTGAGGATTATTTACAGAACTTGTACCAGCGAAAGAAATTATTGCATCCACATCATCGAAATCACTTGCATCTACTTCGGAGGGGCGTATTGGTTTATAACATATTTCTAAATTATCGAGCATCGTATAGATATTGTTTATCTGGGAAGGGCTTCCATCAGTCTGATTACCAATTACTGCAAAACTGCACGCGGCAGCCAAAGCTCCTTCAGAAATACAAAAGGAACAAAAAAGAAATACTATTGTAAAAAAGGATAATTTTTTCATAATAACAATTAGTTAATTCTGTATTTAATAATTATAGAAATAAATAATTCTAACAACAATTCTTAATATGAAAATTTTTTCTTTATCTTCCTTAAAAATTCAAGAAAAAGGCTTGATAGAGACTGTAGAGAAATCTTTAAATATAACTACTTATAAGTAATTAATATGGTAAAAATGAGCAAAAATAAGATATTATTATATTCATCTATTCTTTTGACTCTTTTAGTTGTGAGTAGCCCAATTGCAAAATGCGAAAATTCTAATGCTCCAATGAGAATGAATGAATTTGATCCAGAATATGAATATCTAGTTAATGATGTTAGAGTCGCACCAGACGATTCTCCAATGATAATTGCAGCAACTGAACCAACACATCAACAGACCAGTGAGTTTATGATAGGTGATGTGTCTGTTGCAATAATTTTAATGGAAAGTAATGGTTCTATAGATCCTAATTTAGAGGATTGGGATGATTGGAGAATTGATAAAGTAGTTTCTGAAGTTCAAAATGGTTTGAATTGGTTGGCTGAAAAAGAACCCAGAGCAAATCTAGAATGGACTTATCATACTTATGTTATAGAAACTAGTTACGAACCGATAAACCGTACAACTAGTGAAGATAATGTGGAATTATGGGTGAACGAGGCAATGGAATCTTTTGGTTTTACATCAGGTAGTTATTGGGAAAGAGTGAGAAGTTTTGATAATGATCTTAGAAATTCAGATGGAACAGATTGGGCATTCACCATTTTTGTTGTAGATTCTTTGAATGACACTAATGGCAGGTTTGCTGACAATTCTTTTGCTTTTGCATTTCCTGGCGGTCCACTTTTTGTTATGACATATGACAATGGTTATTTCGAAATAGATAGAATGGATGCTGTTGTTGCTCATGAAACAGGTCACATTTTTAGAGCAGCAGATGAGTTTAGATATTTTTGTAAGGATGAAAGCTATTGTTATAGAGAATATGGATTTTTGCAAGTAGAGAATCAAAACTGTAACATAGATGCTTGTTTGTCTGATGTTCCCTGTATAATGAGAGGAGGACCTGATCCATTTACAAGTGGAAGTATATGTGATTATACAAGAGGTCAGGTAGGTTGGAGAGACGAGGATGAGGATAATATTCTTGATGCAATAGATTCAGACTATAATCTAGGTTCTGATACAGATGGAGATGGTATTGTTGATAATTGGGACAATTGCCCTTATGTTTCAAACTTAGGCCAAGAAGATACAGATTTAGATGGTATAGGTGATGTCTGCGATAATTGTCCTAATGATAGCAATCCAGATCAAATAGATACAGATTTAGATGGTATAGGTGATGTCTGCGATAATTGTCCTAACGCCCCAGGAATCCCCGAGTTATTAGGATGTCCAAGAATTGGCGGCGGTGGCGGCGGTTGTGGTGGAAGATGTTTTTTAATGGCATGGTAGCTATAGAAAAAATATATATCATTTCTTTTTATGTAACTTACTAATTATCAATCCCAATACTAAAATCTCAATCAAAGCCAGAATAACAAAACTAACAAACGGAATCACAACTTCCATTAAATATGGCATTGTATACCATGCCATTTTCAGAGGTCCTGGTATTCTGTTATATCCCTCTATAACAAAATCAAATCTATCGCCAGAACAATCAGCATATATTAACTTAATATTTTCACTTGGGAATGTTTGTATTCTCATATCATCACTTTCTACCAAGTATGACAACACATCTCCATGTTTAGAATGGACAGCTGATATCAATTCACATTCTTTCCCTGATTCATCCGTCAGCTTAACATAATCAATATGACTTCCATCCAATGGAATATAAGCAGCCTCATCTAGTATGATTTCATAGTTTCCATTGATTACTTTCATATTGAAACTAGTAGTAACCGTCTTATCCTGATACTCAGGAGCATGTATGTCCAGTTTTTCAATTTCAACAAACTCTTCACCATTCCACACCTTGAGGATTGGACAACCACCTCCACCACAACTGCAAGGACTGCTATAATCACTCAATCTTTCATCACACCATGTCTCATCTCCTGCATCTCTATGTCCAACAACAATACTCATGTCTATCACATTAATATCACCATCCTTGTTCACATCAGCAACTGTATCGTATCCTGATTGACAACATTCTGTATTAAGATGATCTTGAACTCTTTCCAAAAGAATCTCACATGATGTTGGTTCTCCGGGCAAGCAACAACACGTTTCACCAACATCACAACCCGTTTCATCTATATCTTCTTCTAGTTCTCCACAAACCTCTTCACCATTGCTAAAAATAATGTTAATATTTCTACTTCCCCAATCAGAATCAAGATATGGACTATCAAATTTCTTATATAAAAATGAATCACCCTCTATTGTATATATTGTAGGAGATACTATTGTTTCACCAAAAGTATTTTCATAAGTCACACTATCTCCAGAAACTGTCAAAGCGTTATCTTTTATGTCTGACTTGAATGAACTAAATGATTGCCCATAGTCATCAGCGTCTCTTACCTCTACTAATATTCTACCATTAGATAATTCTTTAATTGCAACAAATGTTTTATCTTCTTGAACAAATGTCCATCCATCTTCATAAACTGGTGTTACACCAACATAATTTATTGTCTCGCTTCGAGATGTTATCAAAATATTTTTCTTTTGAACTGCATCTGCCTCATCATACGCAGGATCTCCATCTAGTTCATATTCATCTCCTGAAAAAATTACCTTTCTTGGTGATGTACCAAAACTAATGTCCCAAATATGTGATCTGCAGCCTGTGCGTGTATCACACATATACCTATCAGGATAATCGCCTTGTGCTGTTGCTAGAACAGCATGTGGAGTTACATAGAAATAGGTAGGTATATTATTATATGTATAAGAGAGTTTTCTTCTAGATTTAAACACAAAAGGTTCTTTATTCGCTTTTGCCAAATCTAAAATATTCCTTGGCACTTCATACGAAGAAAACATAGCAAATATTCTTGGGAACGGTGTACTTTCATAATCACCAGGTGTATCAAAATAAATTTGAGAAATCCTATAAATATAGTCACTACTTTGGTCAACAACTTTATCGCCATAATATCTGTAAAACGGACCTCCTCTCATTCCAGCAACATTAATTACTGCATGTTCAGCAAGCAACATGTCTAAAACAGTCTTTGCTTTGCTTCTCAAGGTGCTACTTGGAGCAAAGTCATAAAGATTCCATAAAACACGAAATTCTGAACCCATATAAGTTGGTGAATTAAATTCGCGGTAATGATATTCTAACTTATCATCAAGAAAATCAATGAGCCACTGCTCGTTAGCTGTATTGTCTCCTCCAGTTATTACATTTCCGAAATAGCCAGCAGAAGCTATCATAGCATTGTGATTTTCTGAATAACACAGCGGTTCTCCTTCTCTTCCTTCTAATTGGCATGTGGGAGTACCAGCTCTAAATTCTAAAACATCTCTCATATTGTTTCTTGCTGCATCTGTTAATCTTGGATCATCTCTGAATTGAAAATAAGCGCGAATAATAAATGTAGTAACAAAATCATAGTCATAACCGTTAGGATTAGGATATTTTTCATAGTAGTGTTCCTCTTCTGATGGTTTAATCTCTTTCTCAGTTCCTTCTCTGTCTGTTACTTGTTCGAACCATTCATTAGCATCGTCAACTCTATAATTAAGCCACATTCTTGATATTGCAACCATGGTACCCATTTCCCACCACTCTGAATCTGGAATGGTTGTGTCCCAATTAGCAATAATTGTGGCCATTGATGTTTTCCTTTCTTCTAATCCTGGATTATAATCTTTACAAACTCCTGAACCATAATCTAAATCTTGGCATCTTGTAGAACAATTACTACCATCATACTCCGCTTCTATTTCACTTGATGATAATGCTCTGTTGAAGACTTTAACTTCATCAATTTTACCATTAAAGTATTCTTGCGTTCCAAGATAGCTACCCATGTAAAGATATGATGCTATGCTTGTTGGCGTAGACGTGCTACCAGGTTTAACAGGTTCGCCGTTTACATACGCATTGTAATTTGCTCCTGACCACGTTAATGCAAAATGATCCCATTGATTAACAGTAAAAGTATAACCTGTATCCTCAGCTGAATCATCACCAAGACCAATGTTAAATTTACCGTTTAAGTTAAAAAGATATATTCTACTATTAATTTCACTTTCTTCTCTATGAGAGAACATGTAAGCTCTTCCACTTGGCACATTTGAAGTCTTTGCCCATAGAGCAATGGTTCCTTGATAATTCAACATACCATTTGTAGTTGCTCTAACATAATCACCATCTCCATCAAAATTTATACAAGAACCAGAAATACAATCAGTAGACCACGTTGGGTTACCAAAGGGTGTTCCATGATTGTTGTAATCAGAAAAATCTTGAGTGTTTCCATCAAACTTCCAGTAACCAACTAAATCATCCTCAATAGGAGTAGAAGTAATAGAGATTACACCACTCCTTTCACCTCCAAGGTTTATGGTCAATATGCCGGAGGAATAATCCCATGTAGTGATAATTGCATCATTGAATTTTACAGTTAGAGGTTCAGTGCTTACCGGTACTTTAACTAGACTACCGCTTACAATTGATATGTCCCAGTCGTCGCCCGTTCTTCTGGCAAAGAATAGTTCAGAATCAGTCTCCACATCATCATACTTGTAGGTTCCAATTTCGTTGTTCCTAGCACCGTGCCAATCTGTATAACCTGAATGAACAAGCTTCACACCCACTACATCTGGATACTTGTTATTAGGATTGATTGCAGTAATAGAAGGGTCAGGACCTCTATCTGGATAAAGAACAACAGCCCATGTTCTTGCACCTGTAAGTTCTAATTCTCTTGACGGAGTGTCTACATACCATATTGCTTTATTATCACTTCCATATGTTCTATAAAAATCATCATCGTAATGTGAGATCGAATACCAACCGTGATTGTTTGGATAGTATATATTCATCTCATAATTTCCTCTTTTTAGTTTGACCTTATCAGAGTCCCAAGTTGGAACTGAATCACTCACAAAATGCCAGTAAGCTGTACCAGAAGACGATGCAAAATCAAACATTACTGAATATGAATTATCTTTCACAAAACTAACATACCTATTCCAACTTCCTTCTTTTGTTTTGCTTGCAGAATATTCATTAAAATTATGTATGAATTCAAGTTCCGCATTCCATTTATCTTCATAATGAGAGATGACATTTCTGAGATTCCAGTCTGTAAAATACCTATCCCAAGTTTTACCTGTACTAAAGGCCTCGTTTCCGTACACAAAATTGACAATGCTGTTAGCATAGGGTTTGCTTTTTCCAACTTCACTATTAGGTGCAATATCCAACAATAGATAGAATGAATCAGTTTCCCAACCATCTCTATGAACAACCTTATCAAGTTTATAATCGTGGGGTAAGTATCCCAAATAAGAATCACCCATTTCTCCATTAATAGCCATTGAACCATAATCAATAATCTTCGGTTTTAACGGATCAATGGAATCTTTTGCATACTTCCATATTAACATCGGTTCTCCTCTTACACCACCTTTCCATTCATTATAGAAATTAATATTTTCGTAAATATCGATGTGTGTAATTCCATAATTAAATATCATGTTTGAAAGCCATTTAGCATTTCTTGCAATTTTCACATTTTCAAAATCGCCATCATCCAAATAATATGCGCCTGCAATAAGGAATGAAAACAACTGTCTTACATGGTCTACAGACCATGTTTCACCAAAAGACATTGTAAATCCATTATGTGGGTAAACTTTTAATGTCCAATCAACTGCCTTTTTCAAATTTGTCTTATGACTTTCTGGGAAATTGCCATTGTTACAATATACAGAAATTCTTAACATACTTATGAAAACGAATGGATTGTAATGAGCTGAGTTTTCGATGGGACCCCATGTTTCACCAAAATCCAGAGCATTGTTTTGAGCATAGTTACAAAGACGATTGACATCACTAGAGTAGTCGACACTAGTTCGGGTTGTATCAAGAGTATAACTCACAACAGCTGCTAATGCATGTGGTACAAATTGATGACCATGTTCTTCTCCAGCATTTACATCTGCCCAATGCAGGAAGAACTGTTCCAAATCTTCCTGTTGACTTAAATTAAAAATTCCTTCATCCCTAATATACAGATAAGATTCAACAATGCTTGTTAGAACTCTGTCACTATCACCACCGAAACCGGTACCTTCGCTAACAAATTGAAGCATCTGGTCTTTGTAAGCATTTTTTACTGTTTTTCCACTAGCAAAACTTGATGACTCATCGGACCCGAAGGCAAGATAAAGTAGCGCATCATTTACAACACCACTCTTTTCTTTCAAACCTTCATCGTCGTCTATGTGGTATACCCCATAATCTGCTTTTAACCACCAAGCATAATCCATTTTTTCTCCATTGAAATCAGAAAGAGTCCAGGCATAAGCGGAGAATGAATTCATAGAAATAAAGATTAAAATAAGAAATGAAATAAAAACCCATTTTCTCATAATAATTATTTAAACTTCTATAATAAAAACTTTTCATAAATAAATAATTCTAATAACAATTCTTAGTATGAAATTTTTTTCTTCAGACTATTCTCTATGTGCAAAATGTAAGGGAAGACTATGGTGTGGCAAAGAGAGGTGTCCTATTCTTATTAAATTTTATGTTCAAACTAAAGTTAGACCACTAATTGACTCTACATATTTAGAAGGATCTTCACCTCCTTCTGTTTTTGTTGGAAGATTCAATTATCCAAAAGTTTTTGTAGGACCAATGCTGCCTCCAGAATATGGAGATACAAGCATAATGGACACACCTGAATTGTGGACAGGAAAATCAATTGAAGAAATAGTTAATTTTAGATTCAAACTAGTAAGAGGAAAATATTTAACTCATATAAAAAATTTTGATGGAAAAATTATTGAAAGAACAAGGGAAATCGCATTAGCAGAGAACTCACCGGATGCTGAAGTTCAGTTCAAAACAAAACCAAAAGGAAGAATTGCTCTCCACAGCGAGGTTCAACCATTCGGTCCATCAGCACCTTTGATCAAACTGGATGTTGGAAATTACAAATTCAATAAAAGAATTGAAAAAGCATTTTATGATAAAGACCTTAAAGCAAAAGATGCTGTCATAAGTTTGTATAAAAACAAAATTCTGGTTTCTAAAATACAAAAAGCATTTTCAGTTGGAGCATTTGGCATTGGAAAAAACAGAAGATTTGTTCCAACCCGGTGGAGTATCACTGCTGTTGATGATATCATATCTAAAAATATGATAGGATATACAAAAAACTATCCAATAATAAACGAGTTCAGGGTTTATGAGCATGTTCAATTAGATAACAGATGGATTGTTTTGTTAATACCTAGAGAATGGTGTTATGAATTAATAGAAGCTTGGTATCCAAAAACATTATGGAACCCAGATGATGTGGAGATAGCAATGTTTTCTGATTATGAATTTTATGAAGGTAGAAAAGACTATCCAGATATAGGTGGATGTTATTTTGCAAGCAGGACCGCTGTTAATGAATTGTTAAATAAAGAAAAAAGACAGGCAGGAGTTGTGGTTTTAAGAGAAGCGCATCCAGGTTATATAATGCCTGTTGGTGTTTGGAATGTAAGGGAAGCAGTTAGGCAAGCTGTTAAAAACAAACCAATGAAATTTGCAACTTTAAATGAAACTTTAAACTATATATCAGAGAAACTTGAAATACCAATTAGAGATTGGGTAGATTGCTCTAATGTTATTAGAGATACTTTGCATCAAAGAAAGATAACAGATTTTTTAAAAGTGAAAAAATGGAAGTAAAAGAGAAAAAATGTAGAACAATAATGAGCAAGTCAGGACTTTATGGAACTGATTATTCTATAAATCCTTATACAGGCTGTTCTCATAATTGTGTTTATTGTTATGCTCCCTTTGTATTAAGAGAAAAAAGAGAATGGGGAAAATTTGTTGATGTGAAAGTCAATGCTGTAAAAGTTTTAGAAAAGCAAATAGAAAGACATAAAAAAGGCGATATTACTAGTTTTCATATTTTAATGAGCAGTGTAACAGACCCCTATCAGGATCTAGAGAAAAACTATAAAATAACAAAAAGATTACTTGAAAAACTAAAACCACCAAAATTCCTTGTTTCAATTTTAACCAAATCTACTCTAGTTCTGAGAGATTTAGATTTGCTTAAAAAAATGAATTGTGAGGTAGGATTAACAATTACAACTTTAGATGAGAAAGCTGCTAAAGTTTTTGAGCCAGGAACTCCTTCCCCTGAAAAAAGATTAGAAGTATTAAGTTACCTAAAAATATCTAAAGTAAAAACTTACATATTTTTTGGTCCTTTATTACCTTTCATAAGTGACGTTAATTTAGAAAAAACAATTCACAGATTTTCAATGGCTAAACCAGATTACATTGTTATTGACAGATTAAACATAAAGGGTCCTAATCATTGGAAAAAAATCAAAAAAGTTTTAGAAGAGCATTATCCTGATTTGGTTAATAAATGGAAAGAAGTTTTGTTTGATGGAAGTGAATATTATAGAGAATTTAGAAAAAGATTAATCGAATTATTCCAAAAATATGATTTGAAATATGAATTCTGTTTTTAAACAAACTTTTTAAATTACAAAATCAAATCTATCAAAGTGATGATATGAAAAAAATGTTAGCTTTGGTCTTAATAGTATTAATGGTTAGTGTTTCAGCTTATATTGTTTATGCTAGAAAACTGCCATCAATAACAGGTAATCAAAGAACAGCCTTTAAAACAATGCTAAAAAACTACTTTCATCCAGTACTCCATGGATACGGTATAGGTTTTACAGCTGATACATATGTAACTGCTAAATGGCACATAACTAATGTAAGAATATTAGCAACAAACAGAATAAAGAATATAATTTCTGGTTCAAATACAACAGACTGGTCGCAGGTAAGAGCAGAAATACAAAATGCACTTCAAGATGAAGGAACTTTAATTAAGAAAGGAAGAATAAGAATTGGTAAAACCAACTATCTTTTGACAAACATTGAAGTTTCTAATAGTACAGCATCAGCAGACATAAAGACAATACCAAATTATACAGCCTGTAAAAAAGTAAACACATCTGCTGAAGATTGTGAAAACAATTCTGAGAAAGTTGGTGACATAACAGTAACAAAGAAAACAAATGCAATTGAAGAAGCTACTGCTGATCCTCGGGTATGGGGAGGTATATTGAACTTTAATAACATTGAGTATACATTTGTGACATTTGCTTATCCAAGGTGGTAAAATGAATTCAAAAATAATAATAGGCATAATTGTAATAATTTTGATAGTAATAGCAGCCTACCTTTTTACTATTCCAACTACAGGTCCAACTCCAACTACTACCCCAACCACTGAGCCAACAACAGAAATTACAACAGAACCTGAAGAGGCAGCTTCAGTTATTAGTGAAGAATACCAAGCATTAATACTAGAAGAGTTGAACAAAATGTCAGTAGAGCAAACAGATTTTAATAGCCAGATTCAAGAAGACATTTCAAACGATTTGAGTCAGTTTTACTACGACTAACTTTTTCTTTTTTAATCTTTTTTAAAGAATTAAGCAAAAACCCTTAGCCTTCTAACAGCATCCCTTACAGCTTCAGAACGGTTAGGATACAAACCAGTTTCAATTAACTTATCAATCTTTTCTATCAATTCTCTTGTTAATCTTACTTGAATAGGATGCATATAAACCTATTAGATAGAAAAAGATTTAAATCTATTTTCAATTACGAAGGTAATTTGATTTTCAAGAATTATTTGACTCTCAACTTTCTAACAGCGTCTCTTATTGCTTCAGATCTATTAGGATACAAACCTTTTTCTATTAATTTATCAACTTTTTCTATCAATTCTCTTGTTAATCTGATTTGTATTGGGTGCACATTACCACTGTGTAATAATTAAACAGAAAGCAATTTAAGCTTATTTTCATTTATAAAGATTTGTTTTGGTGATG
>WVXN01000026.1 GCA_011773475.1 Candidatus Aenigmatarchaeota archaeon | reverse complement strand
AAGGAACTAATTCTTGGTGAAACAAATGGGTGGACGAGTTCACATACAAAACAAAGAAAGATTATGTTAGTTCTGATTCTCTTAGTTTTACTGCTATTCTAGATGATAGAGGAAGAGTTGTAATACCAGCTAGAATTAGAAATAGGTTTAGTCTTAGGTTTAATTCTCTTGTTCTTCTTGAGTTTAAGAAAAAAGTTAATGGTCGCGATAGCGTAATGTGTAGCGTGTCAGTCTGTGAAGCTGAAGGTGCGGGTTCAAATCCCGCTCGCGACCCTAAAAGGTGAAAATATGACATGGATATACTCTTACTTAGAACTATATTCTCAAGGAGGTTTGATTCCGTTTGAGATAGAAATAGATAAACAAGATTTAAATTATTTAACAAAGAACTATTCAACTATTTTTAAAGATAATAGTAAAAAAATATATAGAATAAATAAAGAACAGTTGCTAAAAAACAATGGCTGCTCAGACAATTTAGCTGAGAAGTTAAATGAGAGCAGAGGAGAAGTTTTGATTGTAGAGATTTGGGATGATGAAAATGAATGAAATAGAACTAACTCAAGAGCTAGTGAGGATAAATTCAGAGAATCCTCCNNTTAATAGAACCTGAAAAGAATAGGGTTAATTTAATAGCTTCTATTGGAAAGAAAAAAGGTTTAATGTTAAACGGTCATATGGATACTGTTCCAGCAGGAGATTTGAGTAACTGGAAATATGATCCATTTAAAGGAAAAATCGTAAAAGGAAGAATATATGGACTAGGAGCAAGTGATATGAAAGGAGGTCTAGCAACAGTTCTAATTGCAATGAAAAATTTAGCAAGAGAAAAATTCAAAAGAAAATTGTTATTAGTATTTGTTGCAGATGAGGAAGTTGGGGGTAAGAAAGGCACAGATTATTTAATAAAAAATAGAAAAAAGATTTTCAAAGAAGTTAAATACGGAATGACAGCAGAATGCAGTGATATGAAAATAACAATTGCACAAAAAGGCCTTACACACCTAACAATAAAGTTCAAAGGAAAGGCTGCTCATGGGTCTAAACCACAACTAGGAGATAATGCCATTTACAAAGCTACAAGATTTGTAGAAGAACTCAAAAAATTAATGAAAAAATTAAAAAAGAGGAAAAATAGAGTGTTAGGAAGTGGAACAATAAATGTAGGAGTAATAAAAGGAGGTACAAAGATCAATATCGTTCCAGATTATTGTGAAGTAGAAGTTGATAGAAGATTAATACCAGGAGAAACACCACAAATAGCAATTAGAGAAATAAAAAATTTATTAAAGAAATTAAAACTTAAAGCAAATATGGAATTGGTTGTGGGCAGATTGCCAATGCAGATAGATAAAAAATTTGAACTAATAAGAATTTTAGATAAGATTGGAAAATTAAAAAAAGAAGGCAAATCAGGATATACTGAAATGGAACAATACTATAGAGATGCAGGAGTTCCATGTATCACCTTTGGCCCAGGTATAGTAAGATTGGCTCATGTTGCAAATGAATACATATTAATTAAAGACTTAAGAAGAGCTGTGAGAATTTATGAACAGTTAATAAGGAAGGTATGTTTATGAATACGGTAAAAGGAACAAGAGACTTTTTGCCAGCGGAAGCTCTAATCAAACAAAACATCATAGAAAGAATGAAAAAAGTTTTTGAAACATATGGTTTTCAACCTTTAGAAACACCTGCCTTAGAAAGCTGGGAAGTTCTGTCAACTAAAGGAGCTGGTGGCGAAGAAATTTTAAAAGAAACTTATAATTTTGAAGACTTAGGTGGAAGAAGAATTGCTTTAAGATATGACTTAACTGTTCCTTTGGCAAGAGTTATTGCAATGAATCCAAATCTTTCCTTACCCTTCAAAAGATATCAAATACAAAATGTTTGGAGATATGGAGATGTTGCCAAAGATAGATTCAGAGAATTTTTGCAAGCAGATATAGACACTGTTGGAAGTAATACTATGGTAGCAGATGCAGAGATTATTGCTTGTGTCATTTCAACTCTAACCGAATTGGGTTTTGAAAAATTCAAAGTAAGGTTAAATAATAGAAAAATATTGTCTGCTTTAGTAAAGTATGCAGGAGTTCCAGAAGAAAAAGTTATAGAAACATTTCGAATAATTGATAAATTAATAAAAATCGGAGAAAGGGGCGTTGAAAAAGAGCTAATTGGAAAAGGAATTTCTAAAGAAGCTTCAAAAAAGATATTAGAGTTTATAAAAATTAAGGGAGATTTAGTTTTAGAAAAAGCTGAAAAATTAATTGAAGACAAAGAAGGAATTGAAGAGTTAAAACAAATTATTTCTTATCTAAAATCAATGAAGGTTGAACCAAAATTTGAAATTGATTTAAGTTTAGCAAGAGGCTTGGATTATTACACAGGTCCTATATTCGAGGTTTTTGCTGAAGAAGGAATAGGAAGCATTGTAGGCGGAGGAAGATATGATAAAATGATAGGATTGTTTTCAGGAAAAGACGTTCCTGCAACAGGAATTAGCTTTGGAATAGAAAGAATTATAGAAGTTATGAAAGAAAGAAAGATGATTGAAGTAAAAAAATCAAATGTTAAGGTCTTTGTTGTAGCTGTTAATGACAAAGTAAGAGATAAAGTCTTGGAAATTGTTCAAATATTAAGAAACAATTCAATTCCAGCTGATTTTGACTTAAGATCAAGATCTTTGTCAAAACAATTAGACTATGCTAACTCTTTAGGAATTCCAAATGTTATAATTGTTGGAGAAAAAGAACTAGAAAGTAATTCTGTTAAACTAAAGAAAATGGATACAGGTAAGGAGATTTCTTTGAAAATAGATGACATGGTGAAGTCGTTTTAGGGTACTAATACATAGCCATGTGTAGAAAATTAAAAATATTTTTTTAGTAGCTC
>WVXN01000068.1 GCA_011773475.1 Candidatus Aenigmatarchaeota archaeon | reverse complement strand
TACGAAGCAGGGAATTACTCGGTTATCTGGGATGGAAGAGACAATTCAGGACAGGCGGTGTCAAGTGGTACCTATATTTATCAAATCCAGGCAGGACAATTTGTAGATATAAAAAAGATGGTTCTGATTCGATAGCATCATATAACCACAAGAGGATTAAATGACCTATAATCAATTAGATAGTGATTTCAAAGCATGACTTTTAAATAGGCTCTGTTTTTTGGAGAGCGGTACTTTTAAGTTTCACAACAAAAATGTTATGTTTTGGGTAGGTCAAAATCTCAACTTATAATAATAATCAATTGTTATAAGTTCATTTTAAGACTGAAAACCGCCAGATATAACGCTGGCGGTTTTTTTTAAGGGGGTGAGATTAAATAACTAGGGCATTTTGGATTTTTTCTATATTGTAAAATAATAAGTTAGAAAATTTAAATTGGTAATTTATTTTATCTCACCCCATAAATAGAAAATATAAAAATCCCTGTCAAACGGTGCGAAAAGTTCACACTTTGAATAAAAGGTGAACAGTCATTCTTACAAGAAATATTATATAATCCACAATACAGACGATGCGAACATTACCATATTTGAAACAGAGATTTCGTCAAAATAAAAAGGCAACAGAATATCAGATTTAACTTATCTTCACCATTTAAGAATGTTGACCCATGTAAAGCAACAGCCCATACCAACTCTCAGTTTACCATTGTCAGTAATGATTTGTTGTGGGCATTACCACGATATTTAAATTACGCAGATATGATTAATGTACTGTATATAAAAAATGTTAAAAATAATTTGCTTGTATTAACAAGATGTTATAGAAACAAGAGAAGGTAAAAAATTATTAAATTTTGGCTGATACCAATCTAGAAGGAGGTGAAGTAATTGAAAAAGATTGTATAAATCACATTCTAGTGTTGTTTTCAACATCAAGATTTTTTAAAAAAATGGCTCTTAATTTTGGTAAAAGAGCTTAAGAAATTAACATTTTAATGAAATTGGGGGTAAATTAAAATGAAGAGAATGATCTTAAATCGTAGTGACAGAGCTGGTTTAAAAGATTTTATCCATCTAAATAATTTCAAGCTTTTGGCCATAGTTTTTGTATTGCTATTCGGTCTCGCTCCTGCATCGTGGGGGCAGGAGATTGAATGGATCCGCCAATTCGGCAGCATCAGTCCAGAAGATGATTTAGCTGAGGTGGTTGATGCTAATGGAAATATATACATCGCCGGGAAAACAGATG
>WVXN01000081.1 GCA_011773475.1 Candidatus Aenigmatarchaeota archaeon | reverse complement strand
TCTTGTCCTGCAATTTCTTCTTCAATTTCAATTTTCTTTTCAAGATGTTTCAATTTTTTAACAGCTTTTTCAGACACAATCCATTTTTCATTGTCAACTTTTGCTCTAACATATCTTTCATTTGGATTAACCCAAATGTTTGTAACACCAAAAACAGTTTCAGGTCTTAATGTGGCTGTTGGTATAACAATATCTCCTATTCTAAATTTAATTATAATAAAATCTTTTATCTGAGCTCCTCCCCATTCTTGTATGTCCATTTCAGCAGAATCTAAACTAACAGGACCATTGCAATCAGGACACCAAGCTAATCTATAATCTTTTTGAATAATATAATCAGCATTTCTTAATTTCTTGAATTGCCACTGAATAAATTTGTTATAATGAGGATCAATTGTAGAAACAACTGGCCTATAATCTAAAGACAAACCAATTTTCTTAAAAGATTTGATCATGAATTTCTCAAGATATTTTTCCACATCCAAAGGATTTTTAAATTTAGCAGCATCTTTAGGTTCTATTCCATATTTTTTTGCATTTTTCAAATCTTCTGCTACTTCTTTTAAAATTGTTTGACAATGAACACCAGTGGCATGGAAGCCCAGCGGAAAGAAAACATTAAAACCTCTCATCCTTTTGTATCTTGCAATAACATCAGGAAGAACATATGATCTTGCATGACCCACATGTAGAGTTCCTGATACTGTTGGATAAGCAAAAACCATGAAAAACTTGTTCTTTTCACTAGGTTCAGCTTCAAACATTTTTGAATTTTCCCATTTTTTCTGCCATTTAGCTTCAATATCTTCAAATTTCATATTACAACCCCAAATCATTTGAAATATCTTGTAATGCTTTTAATGAAATTTCAAAAAACTTTTCTCTAGGAATATCTATTTTTTCACAATATAATATTTTTTCTCTATTACAGTTTCTTGCAAAATCTTTTTGCTTAAACTTCTTTTTAATGCTTTTTACTTTTACATCTGCCAATTTTTTGGATGGTACAATTAATGCAGCTGCGATTATCAGGCCAGAGATTGCATCAGCTGCTATTAATGAATATTCTATTTTGCTTTCAGGTTGAACGTTCGTGTGTTCAAAATTATGAGATTTTATTGTTTTTATTATTTCTTCGTCAACTTTACCTTTTAAAATATCTTCAGCTAACAAAGCATGTTTTTCTGGATTATTTTCTGTTACTCCGAAATCAATATCATGTAATAAACCAACCAAATCCCATTTTTCTTTGTCCTCCCCCAGATATTCTGCGACACCTTTCATTATAGCTTCCACTGCGAGCATATGTTTTATTAGATTTTCCTTGCTTACATTCATTTTTACTAAATTCAAGGCATTTTCTCGTTCCATAGCCATCAGTATTATATTTAATAAGTTACATTAATAAATAAAATCATTATGCCCTCGTAGCTCAGTTTGGATAGAGCGACTGACTTCTAAGTCCAGACTTAGAAGATCTGAAACAAGATGAAGAAATCAGTAGGTCATGGGTTCAAATCCCGTCGAGGGCATTTCTTTATAAATTTTAACAAATCTATTTTCTCTATGCTCTCAAATTTAGATTATGAGTTAAATGCCAAACGTTTAATTTTCACGAAACATTTATTAAATCATTTAGATGATCTTCCACAATTAGAAAAAAGGCCTGAAATGCATTCAAATAATCATGAGACTAAAAAGAAATTAGATCAAATTTTAGGAAAATTATACCAATTAGAGTCAGAACCAATTTTTGAAGATTCTGGTAATTTTGCCTTATTAAGGAATAGGGCTCCTTATCAAAAATTAAAAGATGCATTATCTAAAAAAGGACTTTTGCCTAATAAAAACAGAACCTATGGAACAGGAGATAGTAAAAGTTTTGTAGAAATTGAAAATCTTGAAGGAATTGAAAATACAAGTATTAATTTGCTCGTTAGATATAAATCACGATATAACAATTTTGGATTATTTGAAGGGTACACCCCAACAGACTCTCTAGTAGAGATTATAGTGTTTGATTAAACTTTTTATTCTTGCTCAACGAATTATTTTCATATGGCCAGGATTATATCTGTGATATCTGGTAAAGGCGGAGTCGGAAAAACAACTACTGTTACTAATCTTGGAGCAGCCTTGGTAAAAAGAGGCAAAAATGTTATTGTGGTTGATGGAAATGTTACTACTCCGAACTTAAGTTTACATCTAGGAATTCCTTTTTATCCGATAACTCTTCATGATGTTTTAAAAAGAGGAACTCCAATAGAGGCTGCAATCTATGAACATCCAACTGGAATGAGCGTTGTTCCCGCTTCTTTATCAGCCGAATCAGTAAAGAACACTAAAATAGAAAAATTACAAGGAGCTTTGTTGAATCTTTTAGGAAGAACTGATGTAATAATAGTTGATTCTGCTGCAGGTTTAGGTAAAGAAGCATTAACTGCTATGAAATTAGCTGATGAAATATTAATAGTAACAAACCCTGATTTACCTTCTGTTACAGATGCATTAAAAACAATAAAATTAGCAGAAGAAGGTGGGGTAGATGTTTTAGGTGTAGTTGTAAATAGAGTTAAAGGTAAAAAACATGAGATGTCCCTTTCTGAAATAAAATCAATGTTAGGTGCCCCAGTTTTAACTATTGTTCCAGAAGATTCCTCGGTTCCAAAATCAATAAAAAAGAAAAGACCTGTAGTTCATCATAAACCAAAAAGCAGAGCATCTATGGCATTCAGAAAACTGGCAGCTAGAATATTAAATGAACCTTTTAAAGAAAAACCAATAAAAAAAATGGGTTGGTTTGAAAGATTAACTTTCTGGTTGAGATAATTACATATAAATATTTTATACTTATAAAAAAATTTAGTCTCTTGAAAGTCTTGTGAAAAATTCTTTAGCAGATTTTATGAATTTTTCGTGTTTTCTTTCTGATATTTCTATTATATTATCTAGGAAAAGACACGGAACTAGAATTAATATAAAATATAATAGTATACCAAAACCTAAAGATGATACTAAGTAACCCTCTATCATATAAGGTGAGATTGAATTCCTCAGTGGTATTCTTATATTAAAATTTATAGAATATTTTTCTCCACTGAAAGGATAAAGCAAAGCAATTCCTTCCCCCGTAGTTATCCCAATATTACTTCCAAATGCTGGAGAAGAAAACAAATCTACAAAGGCATGACTTGATAAAAATATTAATAATAAAAAAGAAAAACTTTCAAGATGTTTTTTAGATTTGAAATTCAATGTTAAAAGAATTAAAAATATTGGTATTAAAACAGTTATGAAAATATTATGAAATGTTGTTCTCTCTACGCCAATAAAATGATCTAAATCAACTAAAAGGGTTATAATTGCAGCTGCAAAAATTGTTCTTACAGGATGTTTAATATAAATTCTAGCTGCTAAAGCAGCAATTACTGGAAACACAAAATGAAATAATGTGTCCACTCAATCAACTCTTATTTCAAATCCTATTACAGGTTTTTCCAATTGCCAGTTTTCTAAAATTTTCGGATGAATCTCTCCGAAAAATCCTATTTGATCTCCATCAATCAAAATCTCTCCACATCTGGACTCTATAAAACTTGGATGATTATAATCTTTAATTTCATATTTATATCCTAAAGAGCTTAAAATAGTTTCTACTATTGATTTCATTTCTGTTAAGTTAGAATTATCATAAGAAATGACTGCAGCTAGATTTCTAATTTGTTTAGTTTTTGTTTCTGTCGTCTCATCTAGCAAAACACAATCATTTATTTCAAAAACCTTCTGAGGATATTCCCTATGTTTGTTTGATGATAAAATCTTCATCAAACTTGGTAGTAACCATGTTCTGCATATATTATGTTCACTAGAAATTGGATTTAGAATTTCTGCACATTCGCCTTTTGTATTCATTTTAACAAAATTATTTTCTTTGTTTGTTAAAATAAAACTTAAAACTTCTTGAAATCCTAAGCCACTCATTAATTCTCTTATTTTTCTAGAGAGTTTTTCTAATTCAGACTGCTTTCCAATTGTTGCTATCTTTGGTAAAATCGGTTCAATGTTATTATAACCGTATCCAACAGCAACATCTTCTATAACATCTATTTTATGAAGAATATCAGAACGATAAGCAGGTATTCCAGCTATTATTTTTCCACCTTTCATTTTTTTAACAAAATATCTCATTTTTTCCAGAGCTTCAACTATATCACTCTCATTTAATCCTATTCCAAGAATCTTATCAATCTCCTCTACATTCATACTTATTTCTTTTGGTTCTAATTGAGGAGTTACTTTATTGCTAACCTTTACACTAAATATCTTTCCACATCTTTCATTGATATTACAGCATAAAATGTTTAGAACTTGATTTACAGTTTTTTCATCAGTTCCAGTAACGTCAATGAAAAGATTTTTTGTATTTTCCGTGACTTTTGTTCTTTCAGAATTTATAATAGGTGGAAAACTTATAACACCCTCTTTATCATAAATAAGAGGATAGATTTCTTTAACTAAGTGGGCATAATCTACTCCCTTTGGATGCCTTTCTAATATTCCTTTTATATTCATTTTATCAGTCATTCCCAATGGAACAAATGTTTCATCATCAACATCTTTATAAACTAAAGGAGGAACTATTTTATCAAAATCATGAACGCCTATTGCAACTTTTCTTCTGTTCCTTCCTATCGTCATGTGCAATTTTTCTTGAACCTGCATCAAACTTTTTACCAAATAATCTGAAAGAACAACGTCTTTTATTATTCCACATGCAATACAAGGTCTAGCATCAGCTTTTTGCTTTTTTAATACAACGCCAGAGTCAATAACATCATATTTTTTAATTCCAGTTTCAATTCCTAAGAATCCTTTCATTTCTCTTGCTATTCCTTCTACAGAAAACATATCAGCTCTGTCAGGATTCATTTCGCATTCGATTTTATCTCCGTTTATCTTTGATTCAATCTTTATTAAGAATAAAGTTTCTTCTATTCCTTCATCTGTTAATTGCTTTCCTACCAGTTCAATCAAATCATTTTTATCGATTTCAATTACTACCATTTAATCACATGCCCGTTGGTGAATATATAAAAACAGTCTTTAAATTAAATTTTTCCTTTAATAATTCTCCTAAAGTTTTTACACCTATTGTTTCTGTTTTGTAATGTCCTGCAGCTATTACATTTATTCTTCCTTCTTTTGCACGATGATAAGAACCATGAGAAACTTCTCCTGTAATAAACAAATCTGCACTTTTTTTAACTGCTTCAGGAATATCTCCACCACCTCCATAACCTGAAACAATAGCTATTTTTTTAATTTTCTTTTTACCAAAACTCCAAACCATACATTTAGCTTTTAATTTCTTCTCTAATTCTTTTTTTATTGAATTAACATTACTTGCTTTTTTTAAATCTCCTATATAACCAACTCCTCTAAAAAGTTTTTTTGGTTTAGCATCCAATAATATGAAAAGATTAGCATTATTTCCATATTTTTTATGTTTATCTAAAGGTAAATGAGCAGCATAAAGTGATATCTTATTTTTCTTAAGAAACCTTACTTTCTTTTTAATTAAACCAGCAGTATCCTTTTGTTTTTTCCAAAACAAACCATGGTGAACAATAACTAAATTACATCCTAATTTTTTAGCTTTTTTAAAAGCATCCATACATGCGTCTGTAGCTAAGCCAACTTTACTTATGTTTTCAGATGCCCTTACTTGTAAACCGTTTTTAGATTGATCTTTTATTTTTTTGATTTTTAATTCTTTGTTCAAAAGTCTAACAATTGAATTTAATTTTACCATTTATCTCACAAATATTTTGAAAATTTTTTTGTCGTGCCAATCGACTTTTTTCCTTTTTAACATGTCTTTTATTTCATTTTTAGAAAACCATCTTATTCCAACAACATCAGGTAAGGGTTTTCTTATTTTTTTCAATAATTTAACTTTATATATTATACAGAGTACTTTGATTTCTTTAATTAACTTACTGCCACCAATGTCTGTTAACATCATTTTTTCTATTTTAATGGAGTAACCTGTTTCTTCTAAAACTTCTCTTTTTATAGCTCTTTTTAATGTTTCATGAAGTCTGACAGAACCTCCAGGAGTTTCCCACGTCCTTTCCTTTTTTTCTTTAGCAAGAAGAATCTTACCATTTTTTTCTATAAAACCTCTTACCATTAAACCAAATAATGCTCTTTTTTTCATTCATTTCACCAAAGGAGTTTTTCTTAACCATTCTAAGTCTTCTGAAAATAGCATCCTAATATCTTCGATACCAAGTTTTGCCATAGCTAATCTACCAATACCAAGTCCCCAAGCTAAAACTTGAGATTTTTCCACACCTAAGGGTCTTAATAATTCTGGTCTGAACATGCCTGCAGCTAAGGTTTCTATCCAACCAACAGTAGGATGTTTAACAAACCCTTCAACAGAAGGTTCTGTATATGGGAAGAAACCAGGTTTAAATTTAACTTCCTTTAGTCCAACAGCTTCTGCAATTTCTTTTAAGAAGCCTAACAAGTGTCTAAATGTTAAATTTTCTCCAATCACTATACCTTCACATTGGTAAAACTCCATAAGGTGTCCTGCATCTATTGCTTCAGGTCTAAAATTCCTGTTTATTGTAAAATATTTTGCAGGTTTATCTTTGTTTTTAAAAAGTGTTCTTGCAGATACAGCTGTTGTGTGAGATCTTAAAACTAGTTTTGTTGCTTCTTCTTTGTTCCAAACTCCTCCCCAACCACTACTTTCAGTTATCCATCCTCCTTCATGAGTAGCTTTAACTTTTGCTATTAAATTTTCATCAGGTAATTTTCCTTTACTAGGTGTTTTTATGTAAAACAAATCATGAAGACTCTTTGCTGGATGGTCTTGAGGAATAAACAAGGCATCACAGTTCCAAAAAGAGGTTTCAATTAAAGGGCCCCTCATTTCTTGGAATCCCAATCCAATTAATCTTTCTTTTATATCTTCTAAGAATTGAATGTAAGGTTGTTTCTTTCCAGGATAAATTTTAGGAGCAGGAGCATTTACATCATATTTTCTGAAAGTTTTATTTTTCCATTCACCTGATTTTATTAAATCAGGAGTTAGTTGAGCTATTTCTCCGGTTTTTAAAACTTCAGATTTGTTCTCTTCCTTCTTTTTTCCAAATAATCTACTAAAGAATCCGGGTTTTTCAGGTTTTATAATCTTTTTTGTTTCTTCAATAAGTTTCCTGCTTAAAAGAATTTTTATTAATCCCTGACTAATTTCATTTCCTTTATCAATTTTTTCTAAGGCTGCATCTAGATCAGTTTTTTTATTAATAATATTTTTTCCTTTTTCAGATAGTTTAACAATTTTATTTTCAATTATAATCCATTCATTCTTCCTTGCCCATCCTACTGCTATTTCTGATTTAGGGAGTTTAGAGACTTCTTCCAAAGGTTTTTCGTTTAATATAAAATTCAATAATTGTCTTTCTGGTAATCCATTTTTAAGATATTCTTCTCCTTCTTTAGTTAATTTATACATTAAATCACTAAATGAACTTTAAACTAGGAACAATGTTTTTAGCTTTTTCTAACTTTTTGTTAAAATCTTTCATAAATTTTGTTAATTCTTTGCATGCAATATCCTTTATATCACCACTCATTAATTTTCCTGCTTTGTATTCGTTGTGAATTTTCTGTAATTTTTTATCATCTTCAATAAAATGTTGTTTTAGCAATTCGAAAGCCATATCTTTTTCAGGCATTCCTCCAAGTCTCTTATGCTCTTCTAGAGTATTTCTACCTCCAGAAAAGCCCCTTCTTATTTTTTTACAAGCTTTTTCTATATCCTCTGGAATAGTTATGCAAGATTCTGGTTTGGATTTACTCATCTTTAAACCTCCGTCTAAAGATGGTGTATATTTATTATATAATCCAGAAGGTAAGACGAAATTAAAACTTGATCTTGTCCTATTGACTATATCTCTAGATAATAATATATGAGGGGATTGATCAGGACCAACTGGAATAACTCCAGGCATTCTCTTTTCTAATTGAGGAAATAATATATCTCCTGCTTGTAATAGAGAAGACATGATTCTTCCAGGTTCTGTTGTTCCATATATTGCCCTGAATTCATTTAGGGTTATTTTCTTAGAAAATATATAACCAAGATTTTTAACATTTTCATTTGTTGACTGAAAATAAAAACTTGTTTTCTTTGGATTCAAGCCCAATGCTATGTATGCTGGAATATGAAAGCTTAAAGCTCTCTTTCTACCTTCTTCTAACGAAAGTCCTCTAGTTGCTGCAGCTTCTAGATCTGCCACTAGAACATATGTTTTTGCTCCTTGATTTTGAAAATACTTAATGTTTTCAATAACAAGCTTTGTTCCTAAATGTATTTGCTCAAGAGACGGCATTATTCCTGTTAAAGCATAAAAATCTTTTTTATTTTTTATGGCATTTACAACTTTAATTAAATCAGTGTGAGCGAATATTATTTTTCTTCTCATCAATTTGTTTGGATTTGGAAGTTTCTTAATAAGACTATCCGTAAATGCTTCTAAACCATAATTACCAATTAATTTTTCATAATCCTTCACGAGGAAAGAGCCCCAAGGATCAATAGTTACTTTTACCATAAACTCACCCTTTTAACTAATAGATAACTTTTTCTGGTCTTATTTTTAACCTTTTTAGAACTATAAAAAACTGCTAAGCAAATTGGAGTAGATCCCATTCCATGAAATCGCCTAAATACTATTAATACTGAACGTTTATAAATTTATGTAAAGATGATACAATGAAAAATAACATAATAAAACTATATTTATTCAATTTTTTCACTGGTCTGCACTTTATATCAGGTGTAATAATACCTTTTTATACAGTTTGGGCTGGATTAAACCTTACTCAGACACTAATACTACAATCTTGGTTTTTATTATGCACGTTTTTATTAGAAATACCTTCAGGAACATTTGCAGATTACTTTGGAAGAAAGAAAACTTTAGCTTTAGCTGCTCTAGTAAACATATTAGGTGTAATTGTATATTCTAGTACTCCGAATTTCTTTGTTTTCATGTTTGGAGAATTTTTATGGGCAGCTGCAATTGCTTTGATGTCAGGTACAGAACATGCATTATTATATGATACATTAAAAAAGATTAAGAGTACTAAAAAATCAAAAGTTATATTTTCAAGGTATCAGTCAATCCATTTAGCAGGAATTATGGTAGGAGCACCAATCGGCAGTTTCCTAGCTTCTATAGCTGGTTTACAATCTACAATGCTTTATATGGCTATACCATTTGGAATAGCTTTATTAATTTCTTTGACATTGGAAGAACCTCATTTTAAAAAGAAAATTGAAGAGCAAAATTATTTGAAAATACTTAAGGGCAGTTTAAAACATTTTTATAAACACAAAATTTTGAAAATATTAGCTTTGGATATGGTAGTGATAGCAACAATCTCATATTTCATGATATGGTTTTACCAAGTTATGTTAAAAAATGCAGGTCTTGACATAGCATATTTTGGTTTTGTTCATTCAGGCCTTGCTATTAGTCAAATAATAATTATGAATAATTTTAATAAAATAGAAAGAATATTTGGTTCAAAAAGAAGATTAATATTCTTTAGTTCTTTAATCACGGGTTTAATGTTTATTTTAGGCGGATTAACAATATTCCTACCACTTGTGTTAATTGTTATTATTGTAGGAGGAGGTTTTGGTTTATCGCGAGAACCTCTTTTTACTAGCTATTTTAATAAATATATACCATCTGATAAAAGAGCAACTGTACTTTCTTCAATAACAATGTTAAGAAGACTTTCAGTTGCTGTTATTAATCCAGTTATAGGTATTCTTGCAGATTGGTCTTTCTCTAATACATTGATTTTGTTAGGTTTAGTGGCAGTTATATTTTCTTTTGTTTCTGGAACAAAAGAAGAAATGCTAATTGATTAAATAAAACTTCCTATGTCTTTTGGCATGTCTTCAAGTTTCTTTAATGCCTTTTCAACATCTTTTACTTCTATTTTCTCAGAACCCCTACTCTCAGCATTCTCTCCTGCATTTTTCATTAAAAATAAACCCATTCTTATGTCTTTTGAAGCAAAAGTCCTTTTTATAATTTTTTCAAATGCATCGTAATCCCAAGAATTAGGAATAAAAGCATATTTTCTCCTCTCATACAAAATTCCTCTGGTTTCCTCAAAATTATATGGTTTGAATTCTACTCTATCTAATAATAATCTTGATACTAGTCTTCTGTCCAATTTAGCTATCCATTCGCTCAGATTAGTAATAAGAAATATTGTTTTGTGTGGAATATCTTCTAAGATTCTGTAGAGAAAATCAAAATCCTTAACTCTATCAATTTCATCAAAAACAAAAGCAACTCCAGTATACTTGTTGAACCTTAATATGATTCTATCAAACAATTCATCAGAAGACAGTTTTTCAACACTTACTATGTCCATTAATCTGGCTATTTCATTTATTATTTTAGGACTTGTATCCCTTTTCCAACAATTTATGTAAATAGGCATTATGTTATCAGTATTCTCCATTAACTCTCTGAGAACATATTTTGCAGAAGCAGTTTTGCCTATTCCTGGTCCTCCCATTACTAATAGATTTGTTCCATTCCTTCTTTTGAATAAGGGTTTTATGCATTCTGCCAGATATTTATGTTGCTCTTGTCTATAAGGCAAAAGTTTCGGAAGGTAAGTCTGTTCTAGGGCCACAGTATTGATAAAAATAGAACCATTCATATAAAATATTTCATAGAGATTTTATTTATATTTGAATTACAATAGGGTTTATATGGAAAAGAATAAAAATACCAAAAGTTTCATTGATTTAGCCAAAAGAAGAGGTTTTTTCTGGCAATCCTCTGAGATTTATGGTGGTACTAGTGGAATGTTTGATTATGGTCCATTAGGCCTATTATTAAAAACAAAATTAATTAACAAATGGAGGAATTTTTTTGTAAAACAAGAAGACAATATTTTTGAAATTGAAACAAGTATAATTCAACCTGAAAAGGTTTTTGAGGCATCTGGACATTTAGATAGTTTTATAGATCCTATTACCCAATGTAAAAAATGCAATAGCATTTTTAGGGCAGATAATCTAATTGAAGAAAAAACTAAAGAATTTGTTGAAGGTAAAAAACCAGAGGAATTAACCAAAATAATCAAAGAAAACAACATAAAATGCCCTAAGTGTAAATCAGAATTGTCAAAAGTAAAAATATTTAATTTAATGGTCAAAACTTTTCTTTCGCCAACAGAAGATGAGATAGCATACTTAAGACCTGAAACTGCTCAAGGAATTTTTATTGATTTTAAAAGAATATTAGTTGCAACCCGAGTAAAACTTCCTTTCGGTGTTGCACAGATTGGTCCCTCTTTTAGAAATGAAATATCACCAAGACAATTCTTAATCAGGTTAAGAGCTTTTAGTCAAATGGAAATTGAATGGTTTGTAGTTCCTGAAGAAATAAAAATACATCCAAGGTTTAGAGAAGTGGAAAAAGTTAAAATAAGAATTCTAACTAGAAAAGCTCAAGAAGAAAATGGAAATGAAACAATATTAACAGCAAGTGAAGCTCTTAGAAAAAGAATAGTTCCCAACCAGAATCTGGCTTACTTTTTAGCTAGGGAAACCCAGTTCTACCAATCAATAGGTTTACCATTTGAAGCATTTAGATTCAGGCATATGTTACCTGAAGAAACACCACATTATTCAAAAGGAAACTTTGATTTAGAAATAAAATTTGATTTTGGTTGGAAAGAGGTTGTTGGTAATGCTTATAGAACAGATCATGATTTAAAAAAACATATGGAAAAATCTGGAGTTGATTTATCAGTAAGATTAGATGATGGGGCTAAGGTCATACCACATGTTGTTGAGCCTTCCTTTGGAATAGAAAGAACAATTTATGGTATTTTGTTTCATTGCTACAGAGATGATAAAGAAAGAGGTTGGGAATGGTTTGCTTTTCCTCCAAGTATAGCTCCTTATTCAGTTGGAGTTTTTCCTTTAGTTAATAAAAATGGTTTGCAGGAAAAGGCTAAAGAAGTTTTAAAACTATTAAAAAAACATTTTGATGTTTTTTACGATGATTCAGGTTCTATAGGAAGAAGATATGCAAGAGCAGATGAAGTAGGAACACCATTTGGCATTACAATCGATTATGATACAATTAAAAATAATACTGTTACATTAAGATACAGAGACACTACAAAACAAGATAGAGTAAAAATAGAAGATTTGGTAAAAATTATTTATATGAAGGTTCATTCTTAGAAAGCCTTAAATCTTTTTTCATATATAAATAAGACATGACTTTTAAACCTGTCAAATATACTGATGCAAAGACTTTTGTTGCAGACACAAAACAAGAATTTAAAGATGCCCTTGGTAATAAAAAAGGTTTTGCCTATATTTCCGCTGGTATAGATTCAACAACATGCGGTAAATTAGCTGTTGAATCAGTTGGTGAAGCAAATTTTCTAGGAATACTTTTTGAACATGGAGGTATGAGAGAAGGAGAGTGCAAAAATGCTTTACCTACTTTAAACAGAGACTGTGGAATTCTAACTATATTTCGTGACTACAGTGAAATTTTCTTAGAAAGAGTAATAGCAGCAGGCCCAGACTCTGAAGATAAAAGAATTTATGGAATTAGTGCAGCTTATTTTGATCTTGCACTAGAAGAAGCTAAAAAACTAGGTAGGGTTTATTGGGTCCAAGGCACATTAGAACCAGATGTTATAGAAACAACTGGTTCTAAATTAAAAACACAACATAATGTTCTTTTAGAAAAACAAAAGAAAAGATTCAAAGAAGCAGGAGTACAAGTAGTTGAACCTCTTATTCTTTTACGTAAAAACCATGTTAGAGAAGTTGCACGATATTTAGGACTTCCAGCTTTTGTTACAGAGAGACAACCATTTCCTGGTCCAGGTTTATATTGTAGAGCAGTTGGTCAGGTTACCAGAGATAAGATGAATAAATTAAGAGAAGCAGATGCTGTTGTAATGGAAGATTTAGAAAGATATACGAAAGATGTTGCTCCGGAAGATTTTCAATGTTTTGTTGCATTAATAGATAACAAGACATCAGAATTTGATATTGATGGAAATTATGGTATATCTATTAAAGGCAAACCAAAGGTAACAGAAGATAAAGTTACTGGTATGGTTGAAAATCAAAGAGCATATAATAACTTACTTTTAATTGATGCACCAGATGATGAAACACCAGCTTTAATAGATGCTTCAGAACGAATAGTTAAAGAAAACTTAGATAGAGGAATAGGAAGAGTTGCAGTTCTTTTATCATCTCGTATTGATAGAGATGCAGAATATATTGCAGTTTTGAGGTCAATACTTACAGAAGATTTTACAAAAGCAGAAGTAGCGCCAATAAAACATGAAGATTTAGATATAATAAGTAGAAGACTTCTCAGACTAGTTCCAGACGGAATAGATCAAGTATATTATGATATAACACCTAAACCACCAGCTACAATAGAATTCGAGTAACTTAATTTTTGTAACATCAGAATTTTTTGCTATTCAATAATCTCAAATTCGTATCCACAATTAATACAGAAAAACTTCTTACTAATTTTGCTCCTAACCTCTTCAAAAGAAAATTTGGAGTCTCTGAATTGTACGTTGGTGCTATTGCATCTCTTGCACCTAATCTCCATAAATATAAGTTTAAGTTCTAACTATTTAAAAAATGTATTAGTATAATATAGTGGTTAAAATGAAGAACATAATTGAGATTAAAAAAGTATTAAAACAATTCAAGGTTTTAAAAAGAAAAACCGGGTTAAAGAGTAGTTTTACTAATTTTTTTAGTAGAGACTATAAAATCATAAAAGCAGTAAACAATGTTAGCTTAACAATTAAAGAAGGTGAGTTCGTAGGAGTGATAGGTCCTAATGGAGCGGGCAAATCAACTCTTATAAAAATTTTAACAGGCGTCTTAACTCCAAGTTCTGGAACTGTAAAGGTTCTGAATTACATTCCTTACAAACAAAGAAAGGAATATACAAAAAATATTGGAGTTGTTTTTGGTCAGAGAACTCAACTTTGGTGGGATCTTCCTGTTAAAGATACATTTGAGTTGTTTAAATACATCTACAAAATCCCTGAAGAAAAATTTAAAAACAATTTGAACAGATTTGTTGATGTTTTAGATATAGACAAATACTTAGACACCCCAACTAGAAAACTTTCTTTAGGAGAAAGAATGCGTTGTGATTTGGTAGCTTCTTTATTACATGAACCTAAAATAGTTTTTCTAGATGAGCCAACAATAGGTTTGGATGTTGAGGCAAAATTCAGAATAAGGGAGTTCTTAAAAGAAGTGAATGCTAATGGAACAACTATAATTTTAACAACACATGACATGAGTGACATTGAAGAATTGTGTCCAAGGATCGTAATAATAGACAAAGGTAAAAAAATATATGATGGTTTAGTAGATAATGTAAAAAAGAAATTTAGAAAACAAAGAATTCTAGTAATTGATTTTTTTGAAGAAATTGATGAAAGTAAATTAAAATGGAAAGGTATAAAAACCATTAAAAAAGAAGGAGATAGAGTCACACTTATTATAGACACAACAAAAACTACAGCATCTGATGTAATAAAAAAGATTCTTTCTAAATGGCCGATCTATGATATAACTGTGGAAGAACCTGAAATCGAGGAGGTAATAAGAAAAATATACAAAAAGGGATTTAATGTATCATAAAATAGTTTTTACAAAATTCAAGGAGAATTTTGTATATAGAGCTGATGTTATTGGAGGTATAATCAACTCATTTATTGAATTAGCAGCTCTATGGTTTATATGGAATGCAATATACGCATCAAGCGGTGCTACAACTATAAAAGGAATAACATTACCAGCTATGATCACTTATATTTCTATTTCAATAGTTATTAGAATTTACAGTCATTCTTACTCAGAATATATGATACATGATGAAGTAAAGCATGGTGGCATAGTTGTTGCAATAACCAAACCAATTAATTATGTCTTTTTTGTTCTTTCCAGAGAATTAGGAATTACTTTTTTCAGATTTATGGCAAGAGGAATTCCCATACTTTTGGTAGCATTTATACTTTTAGGCATGACTTTACCTGTTTCTCCATTATTTTTCTTTATTAGTTTTATTTTAGGGTTTTTTATCAATTTCTTTATAGTTCTTTTAGTAGGTCTTTGGAGTTTTTGGGCAGGTAACATTTGGGGACTAAGGCTTTCAAAAAATGTTATATCTGACATTTCTTCAGGTGCAATATTTCCTCTGTTCTTGTTTCCACAATGGTTTCAACAAATAGCTTATTTATTACCCTTCCAAGCAATTTACAACATACCATTATCAATATACATAGGTTATATCAGTGGCTTTGAAATATACACATCTTTGTTCATCCAAGTTTTTTGGTTCATTTTCTTGGGTTTAATAGCTCTTATAGTTTGGAAATTCGCACAAAAAAGAATATTTGTACAAGGTGGCTAAATGAAAGATTTTTTTAAATTATGGTTTATGTACTTGAAAATGGTTTTTAGATGCTGGAAAGAATATAGAATTGATTTTGTAATTGGTATAGCTGCAATGTTTATAGCTAATATTATGAGCGTAGTATTTTTTTGGGTTATATTTGAAAATGTTATTAGTTTAAATGGTTGGTCTTTTGGACAAATCTTATTTTTGTCAGGAATGTTATCAGTTGTTAGTGGTTTCTGGCACTCATTTCTTTCAGGATCATCACCTTGGAGATTAGAAGAATATATTAGAAGAGGAATTTTAGATAGAGTTTTATTAAAGCCAATTGGAACTTTAAGATATTTTTTAATGAGTAATCTTGATGAAGATGGTTTTGGAGAATTAATAGCAGCTTTTTTCATATTACTTACAGGAGCCCACTTATCTGGAATCATATGGAACTTTCAAACTATTCTTTTACTAGCAACATTTATAGTTTCAGGTATTTTGATATTTTTTTCAATCATAACTATTTTTTCTTGTTTGGCATTCTGGACAACAAGAATCCATTCAATATCAAGGATCATATGGCATTTTATGGTTTTTGTTAAATATCCTTTAGAAATATACAATCCAGCAATAGTTTTCTTATTAACTTTCATTCTACCATTAGGTTTTATTAATTATTATCCATCAGAAGTATTTCTAGGAAAAGGATTACACTTGCAATTTGCCTACTTGGCACCCATAATAGGAGTTGTAGCTTTAATAATTTCTTATTTATTTTGGAGATTTAGTTTAAAACATTACACTTCAACAGGAAGTTAAACGATGTTAATGTTATTTTAAAATATTATGCTATGGGAATTTTTATTCCCACTACCTATGCATTTCCACCCATGCAGTTCCATTCGTAAAAACATTACCTAGAACATTTCCAGAAACATCTCCGTAAATTGCCCATATATTGGTAATAACCTTAGCTTTTTCTGGATTTGTCTTTAGGTTAAAAGTCCCTTTAATATTTCCCTGTGCGTCTCTTATTGGGCCATTTAATTCAACATCTAGTGGCACTTCTTCACCATCATCTGACCACTGAAAATTATCAAAAACATATGCCGAACCTCCAGCTTCAGCAACCCTGCCTACATGGAATGATAAAATATCATCCTGAGATTTTACTTCTGCAACAACAGCATAATAATCTTCACTATTAAAGCACATCCATGAGCGAGAAGGCAGACCTGACTCCCACCGCCCTCCTGTCCACCATACACGCTCCCAAATTCCATATGCATTAAAGTTCGTAACTTGTTCATCATGAATAATTTTTCCAACAATTTCTATTGGTGCGTCATAACCTCCAAGTCTTATTGCTGGATCTGGTGTCGGTAATGTATCGTCTGGGTTAGTTGTTTTACCATACCACAATGGAGGACCTCTGTAAGTCGCCACAAAGTTGATTGATGATGTAGGGTCAAATTGAACAGCAACAGCATGCGGTGCATGATAATCAACTGTCATCATGCTTGAACCATCATCTGCTGTCAGCACACCATCAGAGTATGTAAAATCAGAACTATCAAAATCTCTCCTATATTCTTTACCATTTATTACGAAAAGGCAAGTTGCGTGAACGTTTGAAACACCAATATGAAATCTAAAAACTTTGCCGTTCTCATCATAACCAATTCCATATACCCAAGGCATCAATTCTCTAGCAACTTCCTCTTTCCCTTGTATAACCTTTGGTACTTCATCTTCTGGGAAAACAGGCATATCCATTATATAACTATTTGAAGGAAGCTTTTCACACACTTTATAATCCACAAATGGGTCGTGTCCTGAGATTATTCCTTCTTGAACTAGAGCAGTCATGATACTATGACCTGGATGATGGTCTCTGCCTCTAAATTTAAATGCTGCCATCTTCTTTCCATCTTGATACCATTCGTGATATAGAGGCAATAAGTAATCTAATGCTTTTTGTTTTGCTTCTTCAACTTCTGGTCCAGAAGCACCAATCCAATTCAATGCAAGTATAGAAGCAGCAGTTTCAGTATCCTTATTTTCCCAACTTCCATCAGGTAGTTGACTCTCTAACATGATATCAATGACCTCTTGCTTTCTTGAAGATTCCATGCACAAATGATATAGACCTATACTGTAATGAACTCTCTGATGGCTATTATTTACCCATTTATCAAAATTATTTTCTGAATATTGGAACCACTCGTCTATCCACAATGGCTGTTGTTTTTTGTCAACAACAGGTATTGCGATATGTCCCCAAGATTCACCCCAATATCCTGCACACCACTGTTCTTTGCGTATCTCATTGTCAACCTTTTCCCATGTGTTAACTTTTTCATAATAAGGGGTTAATGATTTAGATGGTTCAGCACCTAAAGCATCGAATTTCATTAACACATGTGCAGTGGCAGGAGCATAATGCGCACCATCTTCACATTCCCCCGGCCATGTTCCATCATCTCTTTGAGCAGAATTGAAATAGTTGATGACTTCTTGTTTTCTTGGAATTTCAGATTGAAGTATATTGTAACCATCGACCACATAAGCCATCATTATTATTTCCGAACCACTCATGACACGTTTTTCTAAGATTGTGTTAATACCGTAATCTAAGAAGTTTTTGTAAGCCTCTACATCAAATTCAAATTCTTTTGGTTTTTGAATCCCTTTAACTAAATCTTCAAACGTCATGTCAACGTTTATGTCCAACAATTCATTAATACCGATTGACATAATACCAGTCATTAGTGCATCTTCAATACTTAGAATATCACCAAAGTATCCGCAAGTTTTGCTATCTAAAATTTGAGTATGATAATTATCAATAAACCATTGTCTTGATTTTTGTATAGAGTTGTTTATATCTGAACTTCTATAACCAGGGTAAAGTTTTTGTATCTGACTTAATAAGACAAGTTGTATGGAAGTACCGTAAACTGTTCTATTTCTACCTTCACCTGAAATATGATCCCAATGACCATCATCACGTTGTTCATCTATTGTTTCAGTTATAATGTCATCGAGATTTGGAAAATCATGTCTAGCTATTACATATGTATACAGAATATGCGTTCTCTTATGATAATCTTCGCTTGTTGTCCATGAAAGATCGTATTCCATTTGATTGAAATATTGATTTAGCCATGGAGGATAACCTCGAACAGATGTCGAGTCGGAAATTACTCCATAGATGACCCAACCGAAAGCAATATGATAAGCATTTCTGCCGTCAAATCCCGGTTCCGGATGGAAGAAGTTATCATATTCTTGTACTTCTGACCATTCATCGTATTTGGCAAAGAATGGGTCCAAACTTTTCTTTGGCGTAGCATTCAACATGTAATAGGCTAGCAAAACTCTATGTGTTGTGAACATTGGGGTCCAACCAACATGCCAAGCACCGTCTAATTCATTTTGATTAGCATCAAAATAATCTATTATTTCCTTTTTGTTAGGTATCTCTGTTCCTAATAAACTTTTTGAAATAACGTATTCAGCTGTATCTTGAACTCCTAAACCTCTTGCCCTCAAATATTCTAAAGAATTATCAATTTCTGTTTTACTAATAGGCATTACAGGTTCCACCACTGAATAATGTTTTACACCTACTTCATTGTATACACGAACCCCACCAGTTTCAGCAAACGGAAAGAACTTCTCATAATCATGAGTTTCAGCAGGAATATCCGATTCTTTAACACTTTCATCAGCATTCATGTATCCCATAAAAAGCGATTGGACAAACTGAGCATTACTCGGTATAGTCTTGTTAAAACCATAGACTATCATTTCCGGATATGGTTTTTTGCTAGCATCGAGCAATCCCAAAGTTTCATTATAATAATAGTCTTTGGCTCTTAGAAAACTCAAGTGTGCAATTCTTTTGAAAATTCCCTTATTACTTTCGCTTACTTTTCCAAAACTTATAGCATTTTCTAATGGACCAATAAATCCACCTATCCCATATGTACCAGTACTTCTTCCCCAAGTCCATACTTCTCCATTTGTTCCAGCTGCATATTTGATATGATCTAATTGTCTATCATAATATTCATCAAACTCAGTTATCCTATCATAACTAAAACCTTCTGATTTACGTTCTTGTTGTAGATTTCTCATTAAAGCAAGTGAGAACCATGAGTATATGTTGTATTCTGGTCTTTGCCAACCCTGTGATGTATACAAATCTAATTGAGCATCAAACCATTCAGGAGTTTTATCAATATCCCAACCAAATTTATAAGAATAGTAAGCAGCAAATGCTTCAAAACTCTCACTGTTCCATTGCGTATGAATTGGTAAAATCTTTTCTTTCCAATAAGTTTTTTCTATATCTGTTAGATTTTGCCAGAGAGAATTTTCATCTAAATTGTCTCCAAATAAATGCAGAGCAGAACTAGCATCCATTGAAAAAGTGATTGGTCTTTTAAGTAATTGACTGTTGATTAAACCACGAACAAGAGTTATCATGTTTGTTACTATTTTTCGCTCTGTTTCAGAAGTGGCCATAATTCCATTCACAGACCGCCCATCTATTGTAACTTTAACATCTATCCAATGATCCTGAAAACCAAATGCTGGAACATCAGGATTCGGATCCGTTAAATCAATTTCTACTTTACCTTTATGTGTATCTATTAATATATTGAAACTAAGTTTTTCTGGACCATCGATAATTTCATAAGCAAATCCACCTACACTATTACCTAATACGTCGTAAGAGCCATCATCTAAGAAATATACTCCTCCGTCTCGCCAACCATATTCTCCAGCTATAATACTTTGAAGGTGGATTATAAATTCTTCAGTGTAGATATGAAAAGCATTTCTCAATTTAATTTTTCCTGTAGTAGTATAAAAACCATAATCCATCCAAGCATGTTGAAAAGAACCTACACCTTCAAAGGTTTGTTCACCTCGTTTTAGTTTTACTGTCCCATAAGAATGATAATGCATGACATTTTTAGTTTGTCCTAAGTCAAATGGCTCTCCTCGATTGTTCCAATAGACTGCTTTTGGATCATAAGCTTGGAATTCTACTACATCTCCTACTTGAACTGGTTGCCACCCAATATAATCTCTTAATGGACGATCATTTTTAGCAGTTAAAAAATTCTCATCAACAGTAATTTTTCTATATCCTTCTTTTGGTTTTAGGATAAATTCAATTCCTTCACCATAAATTCGAATAGTTTCTGAGTCTAAATAAGAAATAGACTCAATTCGAATATTCTCGAAATTCCCTCCCCATTTCCATGCTTTACCTGTTAGCTCATTCTCGAATAAAAATACAGGAGCCCAAATTTCTCCCCAATCTGGTGCTCCATGTTTATATTCATTTTCTATATTAACAGACTTTATACCATCTTTATAGGTTTTAGATTCAAAACTAGAATTAAAATCTGGTATTAGTTCAATCTCTTCCTTTCCAGTTATGCTTGAATACATAGCCAAAGCAAGAGCAAGTCTAGTATTTCCACTATTTGAACCAAACGATTCTGAGGAATGTACCACAGGAATTTTATCTCCCTTATAGTCAACATATTTTGTTTCAGTATAACTTATCATCCTCTTCAATAATTGCTCGCCAAAATCAAAGTAATCTTGTTTACTAACATTTGTTTCAGATGGAACTTCACAAGCATCATCAACAACACACTGATATTGATGATTTCCACAACCATCTGATTTTTTCTGACACTGTTCTGTAATTAAACATAATCCAGCATCAAAACAATTCACACCACATCCTTGATTCTCCCAGCTACCCCAAGATGGTGTACATGGTCCTGGTCCTGGACACTCTCCACAATCTCTAGTGCATGTCTCACATGTTTCACCTGAATCACAATAACCATCTCCACAATATGGGTCAGTAATTCTACAAATACCATGCACACAATGTCCTGATTCACACATCTCATCTACAAGACAGTCTTTTCCATTGCACCTTCCACAATCATCAGGGCATAAACTACAGGACTCATCATCATCACACACATCGTTTCCACAATCTGATATAGGTTCACTACAAGAATCAATTTCTATTGGTTTTTTCTTAGTTGTGTTACAGTTATTCTCATCTATACAAGTTCTTGTTTTAGTATCATTCACGCATTCAGACCACTCTGTACAACCCCAACGTTCAACACAGGGCATTTCAAAACCAGGTATTGAGGGTGGAGGAATTTCTGCTACGAGAAAATAGATTGCTGCTATGAAAGCAAATAAAAATAATATCATTATTACTGCTGCAATGATATTTGATGACATTTTATTCTAAATATATTAAGATTAATCAGGTATTATTTATAATGGTATTTGAATGAAATACAATTGGTATGCTATAAAAATTGTGATAATTTGTGTAATAGTTTTTATCCTACAATTTATATTTCCAATAACTGAGAATTTTGCTCTGGTCTCTTCGGAGTTTTTATTTAAACCCTGGACAATTGTAACTTATCTTTTTCTTCATGGAGACGCATCACATATATTTGGTAATATGTTTGCTTTAGCTCTTTTTGGTTCAATACTAGAGAAAATTATTGGTGGAAAGAAATTTTTAATTATGTTTTTTGTTTCAGGAATAATAGCTGGAATGGGAAGTATTACATTTTACGAAGCTTCAATAGGAGCATCTGGAGCAATTTATGGAATTTTTGGAACATTGGCCATTTTAAGACCTAAGATGACTGTTTATATGGGTCTCGGAGTTCCAATGCCAATGATTGCTGCAGTTTTCTTTTGGGCTTTGCTTGATTTTCTAGGATTCTTTTCAGCTGCTGGTGGTATTGCATATGCAGCTCATTTATTTGGATTAGCCTTTGGTTTAGCATACGGTTTTTATTTGAAAAAAGACTATGGTGAAAATATAAGATTAAAAAGAAAATCAAAAACAAGTGTTAGTGAAGAAAGAATTAGAGAATGGGAAGATAGGTGGATGTGATTATTTTCTATGAACTTCTATAGTATTTTTGTCTATAAAAGATTCTTTTGGTTCTTTAATTTTTATATTTTCTCTATACTCTAAACGTTTTACAATTTCTCCGTAAACAAAAAACGGTGCAACATTTTCTTCCGGTCTTATCCAAGCACAATGATCACCAAAATTAGATCTAGATTCAATATCATATTTTGTGCAAATATGTAATAAAATATCTATTATCTCGTTCCATTCCTTATCAGAACATTTGTAAGCCGTCATATATTTATTAAAAAAGAAAAAGATTTAATATTATCTTACTCTGATTTTTATTCTTCTCCTACAATCCTTGCATAATTTTAGATTAACACCTTTCCATTTAACATTTGTTAGTCTTCCAACGTCTTTAACCGATTTCTTGCAACGGTCACAGTAGGTTTGAATTTTAATCACCAATAAACTTAATTACCTGCTCAGTTTTTTAAATCTTAACCTTTCTCTTAATCTGCTTTTTTTCAGTTCCCTTTCCTTGAACATTATGCGTTCTAATTTTTCTAATGCTCCATCAACAGCAGTTCTCAAGTCCCAAGCATAAGATTTACTTATAAAAGCTCCTTTATTAGTTAAAAGTCTTGTTCTTATTGAATATTTAATTTTCCCTGTTTTTTCATATCTCTTTATATGTAAAAAGAAGAACTGTGGTTTATAGACTTTAGATATTTTTTGTATGACATCTCTGATCATTCTGTCTACAGTTGCAACCACAAAATCGTCTTCATCTTCCAAACCAACAATTTGGTAATAAATACCTTTTTTCTCTAAACTAGAAACATAGACTTCTAACAAGTCTTTTGCTGTTATTACACCAACAGGAAATTGGTTTTCTGCTACAATAACACCATCACTTTTTCTCCTGTCCATTAAATTGACTATTTCATTTAACGTTGCACGTCTACCAACAATTAAAGGAGAACTATTCATGATTGTTGAAACAGGTATTTTCATTATGGTTTCTTTTTCAGCAGCCATAGAATAAAAATCTATTCTATCTCGAGGTTTTACTGCTTTTAATAAGTCAAAAATTGTTACAATTCCGCATAATTTTCTATTTTTATCAATAATAGGAAGTCTAGATATGTTTTTTTCTCTCATTAAAATTCTAGCCCTTCCTATGTCATCATCATTAGCTATTATTTCTGGCACAGACATTATGGTTTCTGCTGTTGTTTGTCTGAATTCTTTCATTTTAGAGGCTGCTTCAATTATATCAAACATAGAAACTATTCCAACAACTTTGTTTTTTTCACAGACGGGCAAAGCTCTCAAACCGGTTTTCAATATTAGTTTTGCAGATTCGTTTATTTTACTTTCAGGAGAAAGATGAGTAGGCATAAAACTCATAATTGAATGAACTTTTGTTCTCTCAGGATTGCTAATTCCCTTTTTTGCTAGTTCTTTGGTATAAATGATTCCCTTTAATTTTCTTCTTTCAGTTACTAAAATTTGTCTTAAATTATGTTTTTCTATTAAAGAAATTAATTTTGTTAATGTTGCTTCAGGATTTATAGAAATAAATTTTTTTGTCATTATGTCTTTTACAAGCATTTAAAAACCTCCTATAGGCTTATGTAAGTTACATTATAGTATGTTACATCGTTTTCATTATCAACAACAGCCCAAAGCATATTTGCCCTTATATTATGAGCTAATCTAACTGCTCTTGATAATTCTTGGAAAGANNGGAGCTTTCGGACCTTTTTTAATGGGTTTTACTCCTCTTTCATAAACTCTAAAATCACAACCAAATTTAAAACCTGTTCTTGTTGGCAATCCTCTTTCTCTTAGATCTTTATAAACAGCATATCTTATACGAAATCTCTTATCTGTTTTCAAACAATACTTATAGAAATCTTTAAAGGACTTTTTTTTCTTGATTTGAATCTTTTCTCTCTCTAATAAGAAGGTAGCTTCCACTAAAGACAGTTCTAATCTATCTTTAAATAAATCTCCAAACCAACCACTTTCAAATATTTTTTGGGCTTCTTTTTTATTCCAAATTACTACTCTTTCTTCTTGAAGTTCAGCTTTTATCATATAATCACTATAAGCTTTTATCATATAATCACTATATATTTACTCTATTTAAAAACCTTTTAAAAAAATCTACCATGGCAGGCTCTAGATTATCATGATTTTTTATTTCTCCTAGTGTTAACCATTTATAATCTGTAACCTCCTCTGACTTTTTTATTTTACCGGAAGCAACATGACATTCAAAATAAAGAATTAGTCTTGTTACTATTCTCTTTTTCCATATAGTGACTACATCCTGACCAAAACCTAAGAATTTATCAACAGATATTTCAATATCTAATTCTTCTTTCATTTCTCTCTTTAACGCATTTTCAATTTTCTCTTCATTATTTGGTTTACCTCCCGGAACCCTCCAGAATTCAAATTTCGGGTCATAAGTAAGTAAAAATTTATCTTCTTTTCTTATGAATGCACTCACAACAAGTACAGGTCTTCCTATTTTTACTAGTCCCATTTTCCCATCTTACCCTAAACTTATTCCCTTTGTCATTAATCTAATTCTGCAATCTTCACAAAAACTTTTCTGCTTTTTATCAACATCATAAACTGAAGGCGAAAAGCTCATTACACAATCTGATTTATTGCAATGACCTAGACCTAAATAATGTCCTATCTCATGTATAACTTCCTTTGCAATCCTCTCTTCTAAAAGACTTTTATTAGCTCTTTCATCATAAAACTCAGGTCTTAATCTGGATAAGGAAACAATAGCACAACTTTTTGCAGGATCTTCTAATCCAAAAACAAAGTTTAATCCTCCATAATACAAATCTACGTCAGTTATTAATAAACTAGGAATGCTTTTATCAATGAATTTTACTTCTGATGCTCGAGAAAGAGAATTCATAACTATTTCAGCATTATATTGTTTTCTCCAATGGTTGAATGCCTCTTGAGGAACAGATAATTTAGGCATTATTCTACATTTTATGTTTAAGTTTTCTAATTCATTTTTAACTATTTCAGCGGTTTCCTTAGGTAAGTTACCTACAGGAACTATTCTAAGAAACATAATTAAATTTAGATTTTAAAGGTTAAAAAAATGATTATTTTCTCCTTTTAGATAATAAGCAATATTTGTGAGCTCCCAATCTATAAGCTTCTTCTATTGCAGTTTCAACTATAGCTTTGTTTATTTCTAGAAATTCTCTGTCACCTAATCTACTTAGAAACCTAAAATATTTTCTTTTCATTTGCTCTTCTACTCCTAGCATGTCTAGAGCTCTATGAACTTTTCTTTCAAGTCCTATAGAACTATATCTCCTATCATTCCATACATCAGTAGGTACCCATACAAGTTCTTCTAAATGCGAAATTGTTCTGTTTACTCTTGATCTTAAAAAACTGTTACTCGGACCTGAAGTTCTTTTCATTACAATAATAATTCTTAATATCATGCTTTTATATTTTTGTAATGTTTTAACCGATAGAATCAACAAGAAAGAGTAAAATTATATTATAAGTGGGACGGGTGGGATTTGAACCCACGACAGCACGGTCTTCAGCCGTGCGCTTTTGGTTTTTTAACTCCCAGGCTGAGCTACCGTCCCCTTAACAAATGATAAGAATTATTCTAATATATTTTTAAATGTTTTGTAATTGGGACTTAGAACTAGATTAAAAGAAAAGAAAAGAAAAGAAAAAAAAGTTAGTAAAAAAATAAAAGACCATCATCGACGTCTCAGGTCAGCTTAAAACTATCTTCTTCTTCTTCTTTTTGTTGTCTTTTTCTTTGTTGTCTTTCTTTTTGCCTTTCTCCTTCTTGCTGCCATATTTTTACACCTCATTAACTAAAATTACGAATAAATTTTATTTTATTCGTAATTAAATTTAATACTTAATGATATTTAAACTTTTCTTTTTTTTATTATTTTTTTGTAAAAATAATTTTTATTAAAAAATTAAATAAAAAATTCTAATTAATTCTTTTTTTTAATAATTTTAATTAATTTTACATTATTGTTTGTGAATTTAATGGAAAGACTGTAGATTTTCTTATATCATTTGTTCCTAAAACAAATTGTGTAACTCTGTTTAATCCAATTCCACAACCAGAATGTAATTTTATTCCATTTAATTTTACACAATTCAAATACCACTGAAAATCTTTGATTCCACCGCCTCTAATCCTTAATTTTGCAATCATTTCTGAATTTTCTAACCTTTCTTTTAATTTATCATGTCTATGTTCTCTCTCTGCTGCTCCAACTGCTTCTCCACTTATTGGTAAAATTAAGTCTGTGCTATTAACTATCTCAGGTCTGGAATCATTTTCTTTCATATTAAAGAATTTTATTGGTTTAGGAAAGTGCGTTATGAACAAAGGTTGATTTCCATACATTTCCACTAACATTTTTTCATGTTTACTCTTTAGATCACTGCCCCATTCCAATCCAACTATTTTTACTGCTTCGTCATATGTTATTTTTTTGAATGGTGCTTTTACATTTTTTAGTCTTTCTACGTCAACTCCTATTTTTTTGAGAAGTTTTTCTTCTTTTAAGACCTCTTCTACCATACTGCAGACTGTTCCTTCTATGTATTTTAGAAGTTCTTCAAAATTTCCTTCAAATTCTATTTCTATTAATGAAAATTCTGTTAAATGTCTCTCGTCTGCATCCGGTTCTGCTCTAAAACTTGGTCCAACACACCAGACTTTTTTTAATTTTGGTATCATTGCTTCAAGATATAGTTGTTGTGTTTGGCTAAGATATCCCTGAACTCCGAAGTAATTTAATCCGAATAATGTGTCTATGTTCTCACATGCTCCTGTTGCTCTAGTTATATGAGGTGCATTTACTTCTATAAACCCGTTTTTTATGAAAAAATCTCTTGCCCCTTTTAATAAAGCTGCTTCAATTCTTGCAACAATTGCTAACTCTTCTGTGTTTGTTATTTTATGTCTCTCCCTAGTCTCTAATAATTTTTCTAACATGTTTATACCTCCTAGGGAGGAGAAAAAGCCTCCTATATTTAGGTTCCAACATCTTATAAAAATTTTTATTTTCAAGAATACTAAAGAAAATTTTATATTCTTAGAAAACCATATTGCTATAGTGCCTTCTTTCTACTTTAACCATTCTTTTTTCTTGATTTTTTCAGGTATGTAAGTATCAGATATAAATGAAATTCCTTTAGAAGATAATGCTGCTAATTCAACTTTACCTTTTAATTCTTTCATTTTTTTAAAGAATTCTTGCCATTCTTTTTTATTTTTGAACCATTCATATTTTGTTAAGTCATTTAAACGTTTTATATCAACATCTTTAAACTTTATTAGATGCCTTTTCAAATCAAATTCTTCTATGTCATAAGGAGTAAGACCTAAGAATCTTGCATCCGGAATTGCTAATCTTTCGCTTATGTGTGCTAATGAAATGCTTCCAAATCTTAATACAGAGTAAATATAAATTCCCCATGGATCTAAATCAACTAAAACATAGACAGGAAGTTTATGTTCAATATGTAATCTTTGCAACATTCTTCTTACACCTCTTGTTGCCTGTCCTTGAGAAGACATTATCAAACAATTTAATTTCTTCCATACTTTATCTTCATGAAGTCTTTCCCATTCCGCTGCTTTTTCCATATAAATTATGAAATCAGCATCTACTTTTTTGAATTCAATTTCTTCAACATTAGAAGGTATTGACCATCCACCAGAACCTAGCTTTGACCAGTTAACAGTATCTCCTTTATCTTTTATAACAACATTCCCAGCAACAGATCCCATTTTATTAGCATTTACATGTAATTGTTCTCTAGAGCAATCAGTTATTAATTCTAAATCTTCTATTGCTTTGTTTGATTCCTTCTGTTCATCTACAATATTAATATTCGTATGAGGTATTGTTCTTTTAATTCTATAAAAAACTTCTCTTAAGCTCAAATGTTTATTAACATCTAATAATTCTTTGGCAGTTGCTGCAACTTCTACAGTCTGAACAAACTTTCTAACATGAGCAACATTAAAGAAATATCTTTTTGATGCTCTATTTCCAAGAGTTATTAATCTTGTCTTTGGATCAAAGACAACATTAGATAAAGCTCTTATAGGAACAATTAGAGACGGATTTCTACGACCTTTTATATCATCAACTAATTTTTTACCTAAATTTTTAAGATTTTTCTTCGCTTCTATTATCTTCTTCTTGTGTTTCTTCTTCATTTAATTCTACCTCTTCTTCAACTTCTCCATCAACTTCTTTTAATCCTCCTCTTTTAAGCATTTTTTTTAACCCATGTTCAATTTTTACTTTTGAAGTGTTAGATATCTTTGAGATTGCTGTTGCTGCTTCAGGAATATATCTTTCAAACAAGTTTCTTCTCATTTGTATTTCATGTCTTCTCCTTTTTCCACTTATGTATTTTTTAAGTTTTCTTCCAGCATCTTGCAAAGCTAATTTAACTTCTTTTATTATATCAGAATAACTTGCTATTGCTTGCTTGCCTTCAGAAGTAAAGGGAACCCAAACTGATGCAAAATGAACTAAAACAACTAAAGGACCTGTTGGTAAAGAACCAGAAGATTGTTGCAAACCATATCTTCTCCAATCAACACCTTTAACTGCTTCTGTAATTGCACAATCACCTTGATGATACATTAAAGGAACTTTATTAGCAAATCTAAGAAGATCAGCTGTCTTATTCGGATTTAATTCTCCTCCATATGCTATTCCAACTTCAACAGCAAACGGTCTTCCTCTATAAACAGCTGGAGTTCTTGTTATTGATACAAAATGTTCTGCTTTGATTTCTTTTTCCAAACCTTTTACTATTGTTTCCTCTCCTAGTTGAGAAAGACAATTTGTAGGCGGAGAAACCAGTTTTACTGTTTGCATTGCTTTATGCAATCTAGTTACTTCATTATGATCTAAGGAACGAGGTTTTCTTTTAGGATTAATTTTAGCTAATTTACACATTTGTGAGCCAGATGTCTTTCCTACTCTTGAAAAATCTGCTTTTAAAAAACTAAGAATATTTTTTGCTTTGGTTGATTTAACCATTCTTCTTAAAATTCCTAATTCTACTCCATAGGGATGCGGTTTTATTTCCTTAGGTTTTTTAGGTAATTTATGAACTGCTCTAGGAAATGTAACTTTACCATTAGGTCCTTGATATGTTATTTTTGTATAAGGATTCATTATTGCAGTTTCTTTAAGATATTCTGGTATTGATTGTCCTTTTTCAATATATCTTCCTTCAATTTCCATTTCAACTTTAACTCCATGCCATTTTTCAGGATTTTTTTCCTTTTTGCTAGAAATTAAATAGGGCTCATTTTTAGTAACATCAATCATTAAAACTACGTCACTAATGTATCTTTTTCCTATACTCGATGTTATTTTTATGGGTTTTCCACTTGTTAACTGAGAATATAAGATTGCTCCGCTTACACCTATTCCTTGTGTTCCTCTTGATTGTCTAAGTCTATGGAATTTACTTCCATATAATAGTTTTCCGAAAGCAAATGGAAGTTTTTCTTCTATAATTCCAGGCCCATTGTCTTCTACTCTTATTATAAACCTGTTTTCTCCTGATTGCTTTACAAAAACTTTAATATTTGGCAGAATTCCTGCTTCTTCACAAGCATCAATACTATTATCAACAAGCTCCTTCACAACAGTAAGCATTGCTTTAGTAGTGTTCTCATATCCTAGCAAATGTCTATTTTTTTCGAAAAATTCAGCTACAGATATTGCTTTCAGGTT
>WVXN01000045.1 GCA_011773475.1 Candidatus Aenigmatarchaeota archaeon | reverse complement strand
TTTATGGATAAGAAAGGACCATCGATGTATAAATCATATACCAGACAGGCTTGTAATTTTGTATTTCCTCCGATATCTCAAAGAATAAATGGAGAAACAAGGCCAAGACCAAATAAATTTAGAGTTTCTGAAAGAGAAGCTACAAAAATGGTTGAGGCAAGAGATAAGAAAGAAGAAAAGGGAAAACTTAAAGTGGAAAAAGGTACTGATAAATTTATGAATGTCTCAAAATATATTCAAGCAATGGAAGCTTTTGTTAAAGGTTTTGATGGATATCTTACTGAAGCTGATAAAAAAGATACAGCGCAAAAATATACCATTTTGGATGATGTTAGAGTATTCAGAGACAAATATAAAGGAAATTTTATGGATTTCGATACTAAAGAAAAGAAGAAATCAAATCTTTATAAAATCATGCGCGAGTGTTCTGGAAAAATGACAAATATTGCATTTAATATTATGATATCTCCTGGCCCTGTTCTTGTTTATTCAAATTATGTATTAATGGAAGGTCTGGAGATATTCAAAATATATCTAAAATATTTTGGATTCTACAACTATATGGTACAAAAACGTGCTCTTCCAGGAAAGATTGGGTATGTAGAGTTTCATGGGGGTATTAAAGATCTAGAAGAAAGATATAGAGGTATGAAAGAGTACAACAAACCAGAAAATAAAACTGGAGACATTATAAGAATAATTTTAATCTCCCCTGCTGGTTCTGAAGGTTTATCATTGAGAAATGTAAGACAGGTACATATTATGGAGCCTTATTGGAATGAAGTTCGTATTAATCAGATGATAGGTCGTGCTGTTCGCCAATGTTCTCATAGTGATTTGCCGCTAGATGAACGAAATGTAAATATATATCGCTATAAATCTGTTAGAAGTAAAGGTGATAAATGGACAACTGATCAATATATTGAAGATGTTGCTAGAAGTAAGGATGGCCTTATTCAATCATTCTTGGATGCAATAAAAGAAGTTGCAATTGATTGTACTCTAAATAAAAATCATAATATGTTGTTACAAGAATACAAGTGCTTCCAATTTGATGAACCATCTTTATTTGATAAATATGTTGGACCAGCATATAAAGAAGACATATACGATGATATGAAAATGGATAATGGTAGCAACAGTAATAGATCTATGACAATTAAAATAAAAGTTATGAAAATAAAAGCAGTTAAGCAATTATCTAAACCAACAGAAGAAGGTAAAGTCAAATATTCAAAAGTTGAAGATTATTGGTACTATCCTAAAAATGGTACAGTTTA
>WVXN01000093.1 GCA_011773475.1 Candidatus Aenigmatarchaeota archaeon | reverse complement strand
TATCGAGACCACAAAAGAAGTAGTCGATGATCTTTTTAGAGCAAATATGAAAGTTGAGGATGCTGAAAAACAATTAGAAGAACAAAAAAATTTAGCGGAGAAATATGAAAAAATAATTGCTGAATCACATAGTCAGTTATCTGAAGGAATTACTGGTCTCATTCAAAATTTATCTCAGGAGCCAAAAGAAATTGAAGCACCAGAAATGCCAGAAAATCAAATAGGTGGAGGAGTAGGTGGAGGAGTAGGTGGAGGAGTATTAGATGCTCTATCATCTACTATTGCAAAACAAAAAGAGATGATGGATAATGCTAAAGGATTATTGTTCCCAAGATTTGACAAAAGTGAACTTAATTTTACATACAAAATCATGACCATGATAAGTAATTTGGGCAACTATCTAGATCTAAAATCAGAAACAAAAGAAGAAGACCTTGAAAAATTATTAGATGAAGTTGATAAGATAGTAAGTGAATTAAGTGCTGATGGTAAGAAAGGATTTGAAATTGTAACTTCCATTTACTATATTGATAGTGTTAAAGAAGTATTAAATAATGTCATCAATAATCTGAATGATTATATTAAGAATACTAGTGGAAATGTTAAGGATCTAGCAGAACAAGCTAGAGATAAATTAACTAAATTATTATTAGATAAATAGATTTATTTAATTATTAAATCAATTAAATCTCAACTATTTTTGAATCTGGAAAATTTAGTTTCCATGCAGACCAAAAACATGGAATTATTATACCACCCTTCTCCTTTATCTTATCCATATGCTCTTCAAAATATTTATGATAACCACTTTTTAAATAATCAAATGATTCCTGTTTTGAAATAACAACCATGCTACTTTTTGTATTTTTACGAACATTACTAGAATTGTATAAGATTCCATATACAATGAATTTATTATTAATGTATGATTTATCTACAAGTTCTGTTTGGGGTTTCTTGTTGTGAAAAAATAAACAATCTGGATAGAGTGATAGGGCTGATCTAAAACTCATTATTTTAACTTCGCCTTTTCTAAGATAATCTTTTAATTCTTCCGTTGACTTTCTGATATACATTTTTCCAGATAGTTGGTGGAGCAGTTTAATATTTTCTTCATCACTTAAAATCATATTATTATTGTAAACTTCCCCTGATGGAACAAATTTTTCAAAATATACTACTCCCGAAAAACTAAAAGGACAAAATGTAAAACTAATATCACTTATTATATTCTCATCATCTTTTTTGAGTAATTCGTCAAAATATTGGTCGTGGATAACTGGATATTGTAGTGCATCATCCAAGAATACAATCTTCCACCTTTTACCATCAAAATAACTTAGCGCATAATCAGAAAGATTGTATTTTTTTGGAGGAATAGGTAAAAATTTTGGCTTTCTGATAACTCTCGATTTTAATGGTTTCCCACTATCTAGTAATTGATCAAATCTCATCTATAGATCTAAAGTAGAAAAAATTGATAAGAAAAAATTATAATGAAATAAAATAATGGTTATATCTATTTAACTCAATATGCTATTTGATAAACAGAAGAAATTAGTTAAAAAAGCATTAGAAGATACATCAAATGGAACTCTCAATTTAATGTATATGGCTCTTGATAAGATTCCAGAAGAAGTTAGAAATATGACACATTTGGAAAGAATATATCTTAATGGAAATTGCATTAAGAAAATAGCAAAGGATGAGTTGCCTCCAAATGTAAAAGTTTTAAATTTAAGAAGAAATAAAATCGAATCACTTGAAGATTGTTATATTCCAGAATCAGTTGTTACTCTAGATTTATCTAACAATCAACTCACTGATTTTGATGGTAGTAGTTTGGCAAAAATCAAGGTTTTACTACTTAATCATAATAATATAAGAAATTTTAAATTCCCTCCAAATATACAAAGTTGTTCTGTTTCGAACAATTGTTTAACTAGCCTCGAAGACTTTCCGGATACTCTTTTGAGTTTAGTTGCTATTAATAACTGTATTACCACACTTCCTGAAATTAATGACAAATTGGAAATAATTAATGTTTCCCAAAATGCACTTATAGAATTTCCAACATTTCCGGATAGTGTTAAGGAAATATATATTTCGCATAATATTAATTTCTCAGTTCTTGATAAACCATTTCCTTCATCTTTGAACATTTTTAAAGCGTATGAATCAGGCATAGATGAAATTTCTGCACAACTCCCAGCTGGGCTAGAACTTCTTGATCTTTCGGGCAATAATTTAAGCGAAGTACCTAACTTACCACTTTGTGTCGTTTCAGTTGATCTCAGTAACAATCAATTGGTAGAACTTTCTGATATTCCAGACTCAGTTAAATATTTAGATGTTTCTCATAATCGCTTGAGTGAAATACCAAAAGATTTGTTGGAAGATAAAAAGTTAGAAATCATCTATGATAATAATTTCATACATGTTGAAACCAATAAAGGTAGTGGAGTAGAACCATTAAAGCTTCGTGATGCAGGTGATAGTGTAGGTGATAGTGTAAGTGGTAGTAGATATAATAGACACTCTGGATATTATAATAATGGTTGGAACAATTTTGATTCATATAATATACGTAATCGTTCATATAATCATACATATAGAAACGGACAAAATTGGAGTTGGAATCGAAGAGGATTTCAGGATTCATTCAAAAGTAAACGGGCAAAAGTTGATAACCCTCACTATGTCAGTCACAAATTTAAGGATAAAGTAATAGTTGTATAAGATTAAGATAATATTAATTATTTTTCCCACATTTTCCTAAATCCATTAGATAATTTTGGATCAGATGGATGTTTATTCACCACTCCTACTATTAATAACATGTCTTGGTGGAGTTTAATACGCATTTTTTTATCTATATCACAATAAGGCTCCATACCGGGACCAACATTAACTTCTAATATTCTAGTATCCATACTATTTGTAACAACAAAATCTACTCCGAAAATCTGGAAAGTCTTATTATTGTATTTCAGACTTGATGAGCATAATTTTCTTTTTGTTGAATTGAGCAAGAGTTTTATTTTTTCGTCAAATAGATTCCTAAGACTATTCCAATTTATGTAATTCATCTCTTTAACAAGTTGGGATAGTATAATTGGATAGCCTGCATCATAAAGTTTTTTGCTAGTGTAAAAAGATGATACAGAAGAATCAAAATCTATTTTGTTATATTTTGATTTTGAGTAGGATATAATTCCATCATTAAATACATACCCTTTTTTGGTT
>WVXN01000024.1 GCA_011773475.1 Candidatus Aenigmatarchaeota archaeon | reverse complement strand
CTGACTTCTGTTCCAGTTATATTTTCAAATGATGTTATTACTCTTATTGTATCGTTATCAAAGTTTCTCATTTTGTTCACTTAAAATCGCTAAAGTAGCTATTGAAAAGGGTTTTCCACAAACTATACCGAGTTGTTTCGCAGTTCCATCAAAATTTTCCAAACCTATTCCAGTTAATTTGTTATAGTGTTCCAAATCTTTTTTAACATTATCAGGACAATTATTTGCTATTACAATTATTTTTACTTTTCCTAGCTTTAAATATTTTATTGTTCTCTTGCTGCCTAAGATAACTTTATTTTCCTTTAATGCATTTTTTAAATCTTCTAACATAGAATCATTTTTTACTTTTAACTTTTTTAAACTTATCGTAAATCCAAATCATGAGATTATTCATAGAAATTACTTTTTAGGTTTAAAAACTAGTCTGAACATCCCGGTTCCAACTGGAACAACTTGATTTATTATAACATTTTCTATTATAGAATCTAAAGGATCAACTTCTGCATTTACAGCAGCAGCAGTTAAATGTTTTATAGTCTCTTCAAAGTTTGCTCTTGCTAAAACAGAACCTTTCGAACCCGCAACTCCATATCTTCCTATAGCTTTTATTTTCCCGTCAGCTGTCATAACGTCTGCAACAAGCATTATGTGCCTTATATCTACGTCTAAACCACCTTCTTTCATTGTTCCCATAGCAAAATCTACTATAGATTGTCTTGCCGCCTCAATGCCAAGAGCTTTATAGACTTCATGTATATTATTTGAAATCGCTCTTCTAGCATCAACACCAGGAATATCCAGAACTTTAGGAAGATTACTTCCAAGAGTGTTTATAACCCACTCATTCTCCTTTTTTACAACTCTAACTTCTGAAACGTTTTTGACTCCTTTTATATGAGATTTCAGAACTTTTGTTTTTAATTTTTGTAATTTTTTTATTGTCATCTCTTCTTTTGGTTTTAAAAAAATACTTTCTTTTGTAACTTTGATTTTTAAATCTTTATATAATTCTTTTAAAATTTCAAAGATTTGTTTGATTTTTATTTTTCTTTCTTTTATTTCTTTGAAATCTAAAGGAACTTCAATTCTCATATTTAATATATCAACAGCAGGTTCTGTTGCTACATCTTTTAATTGGGTTTCTTGAATATCAGCTGCAACTTTATAAGCTTTTTCCATCGTATTATAATTTTTCTTTAGGTAAATAGTCATTGTTGGTGTTTTTGGTGCTCTTCTTGCATCAAATATTTCTATCAGTCTTGGTAAACCTAATGTTACTTTAATTTCAGAAGCTCCTGCTAAGTGATAAGTACGCATGGTCATCTGAGTTGCTGGTTCTGATATGCTCTGAGCAGCTACAACACCAGTTGCTTCACCAGGTTCATAACAACTATTTTTATATATTTCAATAATACGACTTATTGCTTTTTTCTTTTGAGCTTGTGTTAACTTAAAGTCTTTAAATACAATTTTTAGATCTTCTATAATTTTAGGAGGTAAAACATCTTTTAATTCTTTTAATTTCATTTTTTCACCTAACCACAGATTGCACTATTGACTTAACATCTAGGAATCCCCATTCTGATTTTGATGGATCAATTCTATCTTCTCCAGGAACAAATTGTATAATTATTCCTCTGTTATCTTTCACAGTATAATCATAATCTACCTTTAAGTCTTGTAATGCGTTCATTAATCTCCTTTCCAAATAACCACTATGTCTTGTTCTCAGAGATTTATCCATGAGAGATTCTCTTCCGGAAATAGCATCAAAGAAAAACTCAAATGGATTTAATCCGGATTTAAAACTATTTCTTGAAAATCCATGTGCTTTTGGTGAAAGATCACCAACAGCAAAATGAGACAATGTTCTATCTCTATAACCTCTGTTTATCCTTTCACCTAATACTCTTGATTGTCCTAAACTCGCAGCTAACTGTGTTAAATGACTCATAGATGCTCTTGCTCCGGATTTTGACATGATTGTTGCACAACTTTCTTTTATGTTCTC
>WVXN01000047.1:1978-64119 GCA_011773475.1 Candidatus Aenigmatarchaeota archaeon | reverse complement strand
CACAAGCTCGACAGGCTCGTATACTAACCACTATACTACCGAGGCATATCTATTCTTTTATTTACAATTATATTTAAATACTTTCCAGAAAAGTAGCGGTTGCCAACTTTCTGAGCTTCCCATCTTTTCGATAGTACAACCCAGATCGATGAGACGATTCACTGCCGTGTTCGAAATGGGAACGGGTCTTGCCATCTCTCTTTGATCGGCAACCAATCATTAGTTAATTCTCAAAAATATTTAAAGGTTTCATTTTTAAGCGGGCTAAATAATTATATAATATGATGGAAACCAAGAAATTGAAAATCTGGCAGTGGCTTTTACTATTTTTAATAGGATTTTTATTCCCAATATACAATATTTTAATAAATAATTTTCTCTTGTTTTTTAATTTCCGATTAATTTATTACATTATTTCAATCATGGCAACGACTGTTATTTTCTCACTTATTATTTTTCTTATATTTAATCATTTTAGAAAGAAAACCAGTTTTGAAGGAAGAATAGACACTGCTTTCATACTCTATGTAATATCTGTTAGTTTCGGTAGCTTTTTCAATGATCTAACTGGAATTGGATTATTTATAATACCACTTTTAATATCGTATTTCTTGGAAATAAAGAGAATTCTTAATAAATTCCCGAGGGAGTAGAATTATCCTATCAAATGTCATATGTTAAAATAGAACAAAAAAGAGGTTTTGAAGTAACTATATCTTATTCTTTTAAAAAAATATTTAAGAAGTTTCTTAGAAGGGAAGAGTATAGAAAATTAAAGGAAAAAGCTAAAAATGAAAAGAATTCTTAAAATTGTCCCGACTGAGGGATTCGCACCCTCAACCTATCGGTTTCTGAGCAATTGCTGGTGAGCAATACTATAAAGTAAAACTCTACAGCCGATCGCTCTACTATTGAGCTAAGTCGGGATATTCAGAATTAATTTTACAAGTATTTAAAAATTTATTTGTTTACTTGTTAAACAATTGATTCAACAATTTAACTAGATGTTTTTTAAATTCTAATTGTTTAAATATCCCATTTTCAGTTTCTAAACCAATAATGTCTCCGAACAAAAATTTTGGTAGTGTTTTTAGATAATTAAAATCCTTTAGATTTTTTATTGTATGTAGATCAGTATCTTTCTCGAATGTGTATCCATTTAAGTGATTACAGGCAAAAAACTTAGATATTTTTCTTCTTTTAATAATATATTCAAATTCTTTTGACCATCTTTCTTCTTCTTTTTTAAAATGAGCAAGATCTACACAAAATCCACCAACTTTACCCACATTTACAGAATCTGAAACGAAATTATCTGTATTCATCTCTAAAAATAAGTGTTTGTAGAAACCCTTCCATTTCTTTAAAACTTTAAAACTATCTTCGTGGATAGTAAGGTATGAAGAGTAAAAATTCTTAACAAGAAAGACAAGTTCTTCTTTCCTCATATCATTTCTAATATGAACTAAAGGGATTTTTTTGATTTTAGAAGTTAAAAGAGCTTTATAGATTCTTTTCCTTTGTGGACTGCTAAAACGTTCTAAGAACAAAGCTATTTTAGAAATCTCAAGTTTATTAATCTCCTTTAACTTATTTTTCCAATGGCTATCTTTATGTCCAGTAATTCCAACCAGTATTCTCTTAGAAAAATCCTTTTGTTTCTTCATATTTTTTATTAAAATATTTTGTTTATAAAGGTTTGTAATTATTTCCTTACTTTCACTGTAACGAATTTTACTTCTTCTTTTTCTGGGCTTAAAGAAATTTTATTAGATTTTCTATGGACAATTTTCTTTTTATGGAGCGCCCTTGCTCTTGCTGGAGGTAGTTTCTTTGTTTTAGCTTCTGCTGTTGGTTTGATTGTGTAATGGAGAACTCTTTCTTCTTGTGGTTTTAATTTTCCTACTTTCCAATTAAGCTCAACACCATTAGCTATTTTTCTTATTATAGGTTTCACAGTTTCAAATTTATCCACAATGGAATATCCAGAAGGAACAACATCTTTTACAACTGCTCTGTCAACTCCGTTTTTCTTGCCTTTTATATGTAAAGAGACTGAAATGTTTTTTCCAGCTTTAGCTCTTCTGCTACCATGAATAATCTTAGAAAAGTCAAAAGCTTTTGATTGCCAATAAGCTAAACCTATGATCGCAATAATGAATAATATGATAACATATGTTGGCCAATAGACTTCTGAATAAGTTATGCTCTTGCTCTCATTTGGTTCTAATTGAACTTTCCAATAGTAGTGCTCACCAATTGCCATTCCTGTTGGTGAAGGTCCTGAATATATAGAATACCATGTTTGAGGAGCAACAGATTTTAAATCAGCTTCAGAAGCACTGTTCCCCTCGTTTGTTGCAGTCACTGTTACAGTGGCACCAAAAATTGTTGATGAAACATCTCTATCATAAATTATGTTTTCTATAAATGGTATTTTAAATGATCCTGATTCTTCATACATTAATCTTCCTTCAACATCAATTAATTTTGCTTCAACATTATAATCTCCAGGTTTCCAGTTTTTCAAAGAAAAGCTAGTCTCAAACTCTTCTTTACCAAATACATTAACAAAGCCTATATGAAGTGTTTTTGTCTGGCCTCCTAAATTAAAAACTATTGAAAGATCTATTGGATTAGAACCAACATTATAAACTGTTCCAGAGATATCAACCTTGTCCATACAACTAGTACAACTCAATTTAAAATCTTTTATTATAGCATTTGTTATCTGTTTAATCTTTAATAATATTTTTTCTTCTAAAACAGAACCCGTGCTAATTCTTTTTATTTTAAGAAAGTATTGATAAGGATAAAGTAGTGGTACAACATCTTTTGGAGGTTCAACCTTTATGAGTGTTGTTTCACTTCCAGCTGTTGGAACTCTTAAAGAAAATGCTTCAGCCTTAACCCAGTCCTCTGGTCCTATAAGGCTTATTGAAAACCAGTCTTCTGACATTGGATTGTTTATTTTCAAAGTTATGTAATCTGTATGAGTTGCAACATAAAAGTCCTTTACATCCACATCTATTGAAAAATCCTGAGCCAGTCCTATTGAACTGAGTATAAGAAATGTTAAAAGAAACGAAAATACAACCCTTTTCATAACAAACAATTGTACGCTCAAGTTTAAATATTTTTATATGAACGCTTTTTTAGCTTATAAACCATTATTAAGAGCACTACAATTATAACTAGTGTTATAATCGCATACAGACCCGCTGACTCAAAGTATGTTAAAAAAAGAAATACAAATTCGAGTTCGGGAAGGATATCAGATACTGTTTCTGCAATTGAACTCAATAAGTCAGAAATAAAATAATTGGAAATAGCAAAGATTATGATAATTCCAATAAGTAGTATTAAAAAGGTATAAATAAGTTCTCTTAAGATTTTAAAAATTGTAGGCTCTTTTTTTGATTGAGGAGGTTGAATTGGGGCAGGAGTTTTAGTTGGAGCAATAGTTTTAGGGGCATGGTCTGCACAAAAAACTTTTCCTTTGTCCACAACTTTACAGTCTGAACATACAACTCTTTTACAAACTGAGCATAAATATTCTCCTTCTACTTTCCCACATCTTTCACATTTCATGTTATCATTTAAACGATTTCAGAATAGCCAATTAGTCTCCATCTTTCTGATATTTTTCTAGACAAAACAACTTTATCATTTTTATCAGCACAGACTGGCAATTTTAATTCCATTTCAATAACATCTTTTTTAACATCTTTAACAATTCCCAATGTTCTTGTTGTTCCTACATTTAACATTATTTCTTCTCCTACTTTTATTGGTTCCACTTTTTCTTCAAGGGATTTTTCAAACAAATTAACTTTCAGGTTTAGTTTGTCTAAAACAGAAGGTAGTTCAACTCCTGCAATAGAACCAGCTAGATAATCAGCTTTTGAAAGACCGGGGTCCAATTCTGTTAGAACTCCTAATAAACCACCTGGACCAGCTTTTTCTAAGTTCTTTCCTGCTTTTTGCAAGCCAACAACTTTTGTCTTTAATGGAACCCACTTATTTTTTAAGAAAACTCCGGGCTTTATTTCAATTCCATCATTTATTTTCAATTCACCTTCTATTAAAGCACCTCCAATAACACCTCCTTTTAATTTCTCTATTTCTGTTCCAGGCTTGTTAACATCAAATGATCTTGCAACCAACATCTTAGTAGGTTTAGAATTATCTCTTTGGGGTGTTGGTATGTTGTTTTGAATGGCTTCCAAGACAGCTTTAATGTTTATTTTGTTTTGCGCAGAAACAGGAATTATTGGAGCATTTTCTGCAACTGTTCCTTTAACAAATTCTTTTATTTTTTTATAATGTTCTAAAGTTTCTTTTTTGCTGACTATATCTATTTTAGTTTGCACAATAACTACATTTTTTATTCCAACTATGTTTAGAACCATCATGTGTTCTCTTGTTTGTGGTTGTGGACATTCCTCATTTGCTGCTATGACAAAAAGAATGCCATCCATTAAACTTGCTCCTGCTAAAACAGTTGCCATTAAAGTTTCATGACCAGGAGCATCAACAAAAGAAATTGTTCTCTCAGGTTCACATTTTTCAAAACAATTTAAACATTTTTCTGTTGAACAAAGAGCATTACACTTGCTACACTTGTATATTGTTGCATCAGCATAACCTAGTTTTATTGTAATTCCTCTTTTCAATTCCTCGGAATGTACTGCAGGCCATTTACCAGAAATGGCTTGAACTAAAGTAGATTTTCCATGATCAACATGGCCAAGTGTGCCAATATTAACTTCTGGTATCAATCTTGGGTCTGTTTCTTTTTTGGGAATTTTATTCACCTTTCTTTTTAATATCTATGACGAAACCACAAACTGCACAAACTTTTTCTCCTCTTGTTTTATCCTCATAGAACTGTTCACAACCACACTCAGGACATCTTTCCATCATTATCCCTCTTTAACATCCTCTTTCTTAGGTTCTTCTTTAACTTCTTTTTTTTCTTCTTTCTCTACTGCTGGTTTCTCTGGTTTTATTTCAGCTTTAGGTTGTTCGACTTCAGGTTCTGGAGCTTCTGTTTTTGGTGCCTCTTCTTTCTTTTCCTCTTCTTTTGGTTTTATACCTAAAATCATAGGAATATTCCCTTCACCTTCCAAAATTTTACAATTAACTTGAATAATATTTTCAGATATTGTATTGCCCCTTATATATTTTCTTTTTCTCATTCCTTTTCTTTTGTATTTCTTTTTCTTTATTTTTTTAAATCCTCTAAAACCAATTCCTTTAGACAACAAAGCTTTTTTTCTAACTGAACCCTCTAAATCTGGTCTCATAGGAAATCCATCTTTATCACTTCCACCAGTTATTTGTAAAGTAAAACCAGATAATCCTATTAAAGAACCATCAAACTGTTCTCCAATTTTCTTTCCCATTAAAGAAGGAGCATCTTTTTCTATTTGCCAGGCTTTCCTTGATTTTGGCTCTGAAATTACAATTTTAAATACCATATTTTTACACCTCCCCAGTTTTTGCTTATAATGCACATATCCGGGTTATTTTAATAATTATAATCCACTACAAAAATATATAAAGCTAATTTATATTATATTAAAAATGGACAAAAAAATTCTTGCTTTATTAGTATTCATAGTGGCTATTGGTTTAATTGTTCAGTTAGCAATTGCAGCAAAAGGAGGAATTCCTGGAAGAGCTCCTAAAGCTCCAAAAGAATGCAGAGATGAAATAGACAATGATGGAGATGGTAATATAGATTGGCCAAATGATACTGGTTGTGATTCAAAGAATGATAATGATGAAACTGATTGTGGAGATGGTGTCTGTGAAGGTGGAGAAACTTCAGAAACATGTCCAGAAGATTGCGGAGAACCAGATTCTTGCTCAGATACTGATTTCGGATTTGCACCAACTGTAAAGGGAACAGTCTCAGGATATTCTGAAGGGAACCCTTACAGTCATACAGACTATTGCTTAACTAGCATGACTCTAAGAGAATATTATTGTTCAGGAATTGAACCTCTTTACTCAGATTATAACTGTTATACAAATACAACAACAAATTGTTACGATGGAGCTTGTGTTTAATTCTTTTTTTATCTTTATTTTTAACTATAAATACTAAATAATCTCTATGAAAAAACAAAGGTTTTGGGAAATTGATCTCTTACGAGGAATTGCAATAATTAAAATGGTAATTTTTAACTGGTCCTTCGCACTTTTCTATCTTGGAATATATTTTTTTGAAGAAGGAATGGCTTTCCCTGGATTAGCTGCAGCGGTTTTTATTTTCCTAGTTGGTTTGTCATTAACAATAAGCTATAGCAGAGTTAAAAAATGGGAAAGGAGGAAATTATATAAAAAGTATTTTTCAAGAGGTCTGAAAATATTTGGTTATGGTATTCTAATAACTGTTATCACATTTCTGACCTTTCCTGAAGTTTTTGTAATTTTTGGAATTCTTCATTTCATAGGAATTTCTATAATATTAGGACAATTCTTCCTAAAATTTGAAAAATTGAATCTTTTCTTAGGAATATTAATTATTGTTTTAGGTTTTTATCTAAAGAACTTTATTTTCGATTTTCCATGGCTTCTATGGTTAGGCTTCACCCCAACATACTTTTATACATTTGACTACTTTCCGATCTTTCCATGGTTTGGTATTACTTTGTTGGGCATATATTTTGGAAATCTTTTATACAAAAATGGAAAAAGAAGATTTAAAATAAAGAACATCTCAAATTTATCTCTTGTAAAATTTTTAACATATTTGGGAAGAAAATCATTAATTATTTATCTTGTTCATCAGCCTGTATTAGTATTGTTCTTATTAATTCTGGGCTTTAAGATATTTTAACAATTTAAAAGAAAAGAATTTTTATTGCTAATAAAATTGTTGAAAAAGCGAAAGCGAACTTTATAATTTTTTCTGGAATTTTATGTGCAATTTCAACTCCCACTAATGAACCTATGACTCCTCCTATTAAAAGCATTAAAGAAACATCCCATAAAATAGCACCATTTAATGCAAAAACAATTAATGCTGCAGTTTGACTTCCAATTCCTCGAATCGAACTTAATGCAATAGCCTGCTTCATTGTATATCGTTCAAAAAAAACTAGGGGTAAAACAGAAACAGCACCACCCATTATTCCGAATGCTCCGCTAACAAAACCAGAACCTATACCTATCAGTAATAAGTTAACTGTAGAATGTTTTCTTTTTTCTCTTTTTACTCCAATTTTTTTACGAAATAAAAGAAGCACAACTGATATAATTATGATTGAAACTAGAAGATATGTTGCAATTCTTTCAGCAATGCTTAGAATAAAGAAAGTTCCTAAAATTGAAGCAAAAAAAGAAGAAAAAATCAAAGGCACACCTTCTCGGAACTTTAAATATCCCTTGATTTTGAAACGCCAAGAAGATGTTGAAGAACCACCTAAAAAAGATAAGCGGATTGTACCCAAAACAGTATGAGCTGGTATACCTACAGCTAATAAACCAGGTACTAGGAGATTACCTGCTCCAACTATTAGTCCAAATATTCCATTAATAATAGCTAAAATAATATAAAAGATGGAGTATTCTATCATATTTTCATCGACTTAAAATCTCTTTTGCCAGTTCAATCTCTTCTTTCATGTCCAATTCTTTTAAAACTTTCAAATCATTTTCAGTTAAAATAGTTGTTAACTCGTCTCCCTCACTTACATGTCTTCCAACAACTGGCCCCTCAATAGAAATAGCAACCTTGTCACCTGCAACAGCTTTTTCCACAGACGCCCCTTCCGACTGCACTGCTTTTATTTCTCCAATCTCTTTTTCATTCTTTTTTAACTTATAACCATTTTTTATTGTTCCAGCTAAAACTTCTATCCCAACAATTGCAGGATGGGAAACATGAAATGTATGTCCTGGAAGAATCTTAATCTTGGCTGGCAAAGTTATGGTTTCCAATTTTTCTAGTTTGATTTTTTCTTTTTCTTCTTTAACAAATTCGTCATAACCTTCAGTGAGTTTATAGATTATGTTGTTTTGTAAAATCTTTAGTGACTTATCTTCGGCTTCTTTTGCTGCTGTTTCATCAACATCAACATTAAAAGCAATTATAATTTTTTTCATTCTGTCTTTAACAGTTTCTATTTCAATAACATCTTTTCTTAGGACTTTTCCTATTTCAGCCTTTTTAATAGAAACTCTAGTTTTGAAAATTCCTATTAGTGCTTCCAGACTTCCTAGATTATCTGCTTTAAGAATTATACCTTCCCCTGTTTTTTCAAATTCTATTTCTCCTATAGCAGCCTGTAATTCCTTTTTCAATTCTTCTATCTGGCCTCCTTCATGCACACTAGCCAGAGGGCTCCCTGCAATTACATTTTCTAGATCAGGTGCTGCAATTTTTATTCCTGCAGCAGCAGTGACATAATCAATGTTCTCAAATCTTTTTTCAACTCTTATTTCTTTTAATGGTCTTGGTTTCAACAAAGCCTTTATTTTTGTAACAATTGGTTTTTTTCCTCCGATTATTATCCAGTCTCCTTTTTTTATTTCTCCATCATAAAGAATAACATCAATTGTTGTCCCCAGTCCTCGTAATTCTTTAACTTCTAAAATGGATCCTCTGCCTACTCCTCTGGAAACTTCTAATTGTTCTTTAAGAAATGTCTGGGCCAATCCAGCTAAAACAACTAACAATTCAGCAACACCTTCCCCAGTTATTCCAGAACAAGGAACAATTGAAACTGTTTTCTTAAAGTCTGTTACTCTATCAAATCTTTCGCATTCAAAACCTCTTTCTGACAATTGTCCAACTAATTTGTAGAATTTTTCATCAAACTTTTGTTTGACCCAGTCCGGTTGTTTTTCAAAACTGTCTAAGAAGCATTCTCCTTGGTTTTGAATCCAGCCTTCTATTCTATCAATTTTTGTTGCTGCTACAAAAAAAGGAGTTTTAAATTCTTTTAAAAATTGCAATGACTCTTCTGTTTGTGCTTGGAATCCTTCGTTTATATCAATAACCAAGATTGCTAGGTCTGCAATTGAAGATCCTCTTTTTCTTATTGATGTGAATGCCTCGTGACCAGGAGTGTCTATGAACAACAGACCCGGAATAGTTATACTAATTTTTAATTTTTCTAAAAGAGGTCCACATATTCTTTTTACAACATCAATTGGGATTTCTGTTGCACCTATTGCTTGCGTTATTCCTCCTGCTTCCTTTGACTGAACAGCGGTTTTTCTAATCTTGTCTAGCAAAGTTGTTTTTCCATGGTCTACATGACCAATAGTTACTACAATAGGTTGCCTAATCATAAGTATCAGAGAATAATTAATTTTAGAATTATTTAAAAGGTTTTATCTTCTATGTGGCTGATGACCTTCTTCCAATCCAATTGTTGATAACATGCTTAATGCAGCAAGATTTCCAGCAAGACTAACTGAAGCCATAATCTCTGCTAAATTATCTGCAGTTTCAACTTTCAAAACTCTTTTTAAAATAAAATCTGCTTTAGGATAATTCCTAATTTCTCCACCAACTATTCCACAAGGAATAAGCATTTCTAATTTTCTTGTTGGATCTCTAACACTGTATTTTTTTGTCTGACCATAAACTTTAACTGCCATTAACAAAAAATATTACATAGTTGAAATATAAACATGACTACGACAATTTTAAAAATAAGATAATTGTCGAGAAGGGAAACAATATTTAAATACTTTATTGTGGGGGTATAATTCCTCTTGGTACGAATGTTAGTTTAATTGTATCTCTTTTCTTATTATAACCAAATACATCTATTCCTATCCTTCTTTTAAAATAATTAGTTACAACACTTGAATTCAATGTGGGAAACATCGTTTCATCGTTGTATCTAATTTTAGGTATTCCTTCTGAAAACTCCCATATCTTAACAGGTTCTCCGAACCATCCTCTTGAAGCAGCTATGTAGTTAGCACCTACGCATACCCTAGCTGGTGTAGTGCCGCACCCTTCTTTACTAACTTCACGTTTTGGTTTTTCATTGCCTTCAATGACCCACAAATGAAAATATCTGTTTCTAAAGTCGAACACCAACCTATCATCAAATTTATGTAGATATTTTTTAGATAAATTTACTGATCTCATAGCTAATCTAAATAGCTCATAACCAGATCTACCAAATCTGGTTCTTGGAATGTCTTCAATATCTATGTCTGTTTTAACAAGATGCTCTGGTAATATTTTTGGGAGCTTCATATTGAATATCAAGAAAATAAATAATTTAAGTCTTTGGCAATTCTTCAAGTTCGACAATTTCGTAAATGCAGTTATACATTTAAATATTAGTATTAAAAGATAAGATTCATGGAACAAACCATGATTTTAGTTGGTGATAATGATAATATTCTAGGTTATGCTCCAAGAAATGTTTGTCACACTGGAAAAGGTAAGAGGCACAGAGCCTTTGTAATATTGATTTATAATAAAGATAAGAAAATTCTTTTGCAACATAGGAAGCATAAAGTTTTTGATAAGATTTGGGATCTAACTGCTGCAAGTCATCCTCTTCATGTAGACGGAAAAAACGAGACTTATATAGAAGCTGCATTGCGTTGCTTAAGAGATGAATGGGGAATAGAAAATGTGGAACTTAAAAAAATAGGATCATACAATTACTTTAAACAGGATGAGGAACGTTGTGAAAATGAACATTGCGCTCTGATTATTGGAGAGTATAATGGAGAATTAAGAATGAATCCTGAAGTTGCATATGGATCTAGATGGATTAGTTTTAATGAACTTTTATCTGAAATTGAGAAAAATCCTGAAATTTTTTCACAATGGCTAAAAGAGTCTGTTAAACTTCTTAAGAATAAAGGATTAGAAAAGTTATTTTCTTGATAAAGACTTAAATTTGTTTCTATCAATTAATTACTTATAGAAAGCGAATTAGAATCTATAGTAAAAGGAACACCTTATGGATTTTCTGAAACTGATGTAAAATTAGTAACTTATTTGCTAAAACAATGTATTGATAACAAAGATTTAAGAAAAACTGGAGTAAGTATAAAAGAATTTATAGAATTTCTTAGACAACAAGGATACGAAGAAAAAAAAGCAAGATTAGAAGTTAGTAAAAGTCTTGATAGACTTAAAGTTCATATGCCACGTCGTTGGGCTAAGAAACAAACAGAAGAGGGAGAAGCTCATGTTAAAAGATATTTTGCTGGAGAAACAATTCGTCGTATGGGAGAACAATTTTTAAGTAATCATTCAGAAATTGAAGGTGTCCAAATATAAGATTTGACTGGAGTATAAACTATTATTTGTAGAAATACAATATCCTTATATCTGTAAGAGCAGTTATTTTGTGGTATACATTAGGAGGAATGTCTATTTTTATAGGAGCTTCAACCTCTTTGGTTTGATCTCCTACTGTTAATACCATTTTTCCTTCAACCAAGAAAATTTCCTCACCTTCAGCATGAGTGTGGTCTGAGCTAATGGTGTGTTTTTTTCTTGTTAGATAGTTTATTTTTTCACAGTTAAAAATTGTTCCGCGTTCATCAGATTTTATTATATCCAATTTTTTGATGTTCATGAAATTAATATTATATAGGATTATTTATAATGGTGTGTGGATTGATATAATGAAATTATTTAAAATCACTTCTTCAACTCATCAAAACTAACCCTAATATATTCAGGATTCTCAATACCTAATCTACTAATAACCTCACTAGAAACTTTCTCTCCCTCAACAATGAGAAACTCTCCAACATCCTCAATCAAATTAATATTAATAACAAAATCTTCAAAGTCAAAAAACCTTCTCTTCTTTTTCAAAACACACTTCACACCAAACTTATCATTTAATTCTTTTTTCAAACCATCAACATCATCAATCTTCTCATACTTCAAGATCTGAAACTTACCTTCTTTTAATTTTAAATTAACTAAGAAGTTTCCCCTATCATCCTCAGTTATTTTAAGAACCTCACCAGCTGGCTGTTTAAAATAGGTATCAACAACATTGATCTCCTCAGTAAATCTGGCTCCCAATCTTTTAAGATTCTCTTCTATTTTCTGGTAATCGTGAATTCTTATTTTCAGTTCTTCAGACATGCTTAATCACAAGGAATATCTATTCTTTGTAGTCCAGTTTCACTTGGGAATTGTTTATAACAAGAATATGAAATTGGTATTCCAAAACAATCAATATAACCTCCACCAAGTAAAGGTTCACTGTATTTTATACCAAAGCAAGTGCATTCTTTATAAGTTAAATTTGGGTCAATAGCTGTTCCCCAGTTTCCACAGTTTTTTGGATAGAAAAACAAAATTAAGACAATTATTACAATCCCAATAATCCAATAGTATTTCTTTTTCATATCTAAAATATGCAATAATCACGATTTAAGGGTTATTTCTTTTGTTCGTAAAATTTACAAAAATTACAAATTACGAGTCCCCTTCTAATTTTGTTTTCTAATCTTTGTAAGCTTTCTGCATCAAACTGCACCCTATTCAGCATATCTGATAGATTGAAAAGTCGTGCAACTTCAAGAGGGGAATCGCTTACAGGAATGATAGCTGTGTTATAAACCCCTGAATCTAAGACTTCTTTTCTTTTACAACTAAAAGCGACATAGACTGGCTTGTGATCTAATTGAGTTGGTTCGCCACCTTCTTCAATAGGTGAGAAATGTAGTTTAATTGGTAAATAACCGATTGAACTTTTACATGAATGCCATGATTGTTCCTCGGTTTTTGAACTACCCATTTTATCACATATTCTAATAGAACACAAAATTATTTAAACCCATTTCCCATCAAATCAACAGTTAAACACCTAAATAACGAGCCGTTGAGAAATTTAAAGAGTTTTCTAACAAAGTTTTAGCAATTTCATAACTTATTTGTGAAGGTCTCCATATTTCTGCATGTTCTCTAAAAGTTTTTAACCCTCTTTTTTCATAAACCCTTTTTTGTAATTTTTCTACAAAACAAATGAATTCTTTTGCTCTTTCCGGCTCTTCACTGAAAATTTTTGGTATATCTTCAGATGCTACATTTAAATTTTTAATTGTAGCCATTGTAAATGTTAATTCAAAAATCTTATTATTTTCAGTTTTCAGATCATGTAAACCAAATCTTTCAAATATAATATCTTCAGCATAAGCAGCAAAACCTTCCATTATACCACTACAGACATGACGTATAACTCTTGCTTCCTTGTCATTATGTAAATCATCAGCAACTATAAGTTCCATCATTTCCATACTTATTTCATATTTTGATTTTTTATCTTGCACTTTATGAGAAGCTTCATGACCAAGATAAGACATTATAAACATTTCTGGAGTAAAATCTCTAAGGTTTTGAGAAAGAGTTTTTTTCATTAAAGGATACACCCTCAAAAAACCCTGTGGAGAAAATTCAATTTTTCTACTATCATAACCATAATGAAAAGGCGTTTCTCTAGGGGTCTCGTCCCATATAATTTCTGAATCAAAATTATCAACAGAAAATATTTCGCATGCTTCTTTCATCACAGCTGGCAGTTTTTGCTTTGCCATTCTATAAATTCTTTTTGTTGAAACCATATTAAGGACTTAAAGACTAAAACATTTAAACCCATTTCTTAGAAACAAAATCATCAATTTCTGTTTGATATTTAGGAATTAAAGGCATAAGAATTGGAACATTTTCTTTACATTTCATATGACGATTGACAAAGTTATCAAAAATATATATGTCAGCCAACTCCAAATAATCATCAATGCGAGTTGGCGCTCCACCTACTCTCCAAAAATTCTGATGAAGATAGGATTCGAATTCAAATTGGTCTTTCAATGCCTCTGAAAAAGAGTATTTTCTTTTCATTAGTATATTTATTGTTTCGATAAATGATTCAAAATTCTCAAAAATATCTCCAAAGATCAGATAAAATGCTTTATCACTTATTATAGGAGGCAAGTTCTTAAGTCCCATATTCTTCAAATGTGAAGAAGACTTTAAATTCCCTTTGGTCTGGATTTGCGGAATATATGGGAATCAATGAGCCTCTTGAAGTCGATCATATAGAGAATTAGATTGTTTAAAATAAAAAGAAAATGAAAGTTTTAGACATCTTCTAAAACAGATTCTACAAATTCTTCAGGTAGTTTACTTTTAATTTCTTCATAATATCTTTCTAATTCTTCAAAATTTTTAACATTGTATCTTGAAATACGACTACTTCGACTACTTCTTTCTACTGTTAAATAACCATCTCTTACCAAAGTACGGAGACTTCCACCGAAAAGACGACCACCTAATCCTGATTGGTTTGCTAAATTTTTAGCTTTAAATTGACGTTTTTTACAATATATAATAAATTTTAGAGTTAATGCTAGATTTTCAATACGTATTCCTTTTTCGATTTTACTAACTGAAAACATAAAATTAATATGTAAGGAAAATTTAAATCCTGATTTTTCTATATTGGTGCCGTAAAATCTAACTCCCCTCCATTAAATTCAAATTCTGGAGTTTTCATCATTGAGTTAATCTCATCAATTATTTTATGTTTTTCATTAGACCTTCTTCTACCCACTTTAGCTAATCCGAACATAAAACTATAATTATCAATAATATTCGTTGTTGTTCCACTACCGTTTTCTACAATTTCCCATCGAATGAAATTTCTTAAACCCATTCCACTCGGTTCTATTCCGTATTTTTTATGTTCTTTTAAGGCATTTCTACCGCGTTCTAATAATCTATAATGAACTTCTTCATTTTCTCTTATTTCAATAAAAGAAATATCTCCAAGTCTAGTTAGATGAGAAGTTAGACCCCGTTCAGTTAAACCTTTTCTATGCTGGTCTTTGGCGTATTCCCGAATTCCAGAAAGAGTTAACTCTTTATTTTCTAATGCTTCCAATATTATAAGTTTAACTAGTTTATTGTAGTCAAATCTTCTAACATCTTGAACAGATTGGTAGATTTTCATAATAAAGAAACAAATCCTAAAACATTTAAACCTATTTTCTGTCAAGGATTTTAAACTTAAATTGTTTACTGTTTTAGTTATACTGATGAGAAAGAACCTTAGGAAAAAAAAGAGTACACAATAATCAGGATTTAAGGGTTATTCAACAATTTCCATTTTCCCATTTTTTACAACTAAAGCCTGATTATCTGTCAGTGAAACTATTTCATATGATAATTTTTTCCTATATTCTTCAATAATTGATTTTTTATCCTCATTGTAATGGGGCACTATCAAAACATCAACCAACTTCAATCCTGTCAAATCCTTTATGCCAATATTGTTCTCGTCAGATGAAGTGACTATTGAAGGAGACATTATTATGCTGCCTGCACTGACTCCGATATACAGCTTTCCCTCATTAACGAACCTTTCTATTACCTTATCAAAGCCGTTTTCCCTTACCTTGTGTAGTATAAAGAAGGTGTTGCCACCACAGAAATAGATGGCATCAAATCTCTCCACATCCCCGTAAATTATTTTATGCTTCAAATCCAAAGTTTTGATGTTCTCTCTTTTAATCCCAGTTTCTATTAGTTCTTCCTTTGATTCCTCGACATATTTCAGTTCTTCTTCTGTCCTAGAGCCTGTTGTTATAATAACAATTCTGGTTTCAGAGGCAGGCTTTTCCAACAAATCTAGAAATTCATTTCTGATGTTTTGGTTCGATAACCCTTCAGAAGTCAACAATAATTTTTTCATACTAAAACTATAGATTAGAAATTATTTATTATTTTAAACACAAACTCCAATTTCAAAACCTCAACCTCAGGCGTCTTTTCACTCTTCAGCACGACCACAACAAAATCATGCAGTATGTTTCCCATCTCAAATATCCTTAACAGGTCTGGCTTTAGGAATTATTTGAGTGTCATAGAAATCGTCAATCTATAATAACGCCAAATGGTTCACAGACGGTTGCACCTGATTTTACAGTTTTTTCGGATGAACCAAAACAACAATATTCACCCTCTTTAAGTTCACCATATCCTTTTACACAATCTTCAGATAAATACCAAACTAAAAAGATAATCAAAATTGCTATTATTAAAATTCCAATAACCCAATAGTATTTCTTTTTCATATCTAAAATATAGAAAAAAGAGGATTTAAGGGTTAAGTTTTAAGAGAATTATAGGCCTTCAGAATAATATTGCAAGTAGAATATGTATCATGAGTTATACGTCCTCTTGTACGTCCTAATCTATAATGTTCACATCCATCACATTTTTCATCAACAATGTAAGATGCTTCTATGGATTCACCACTTATCAGGAGATTGACTCTTGAAAGTAGAGTGTCTGGATTTTTACACTCTTTTCTTATATTTTCTACTAGATCAATTATAGCAGTTGAAACAGTTTTAGACTTTTTCATTTAATCAGATAAACAAAAATATAACACAAAAACATTTAAACCCTTTGGTTAAGAAAAGTCAGAATAAAAATGTTATATTATATATTCATATAAGATACGCATAATAATGAAAAGTAAAAATAAAATGACTATTGCAATTGTCAGCCTTTTTGTAGTTATATCTTTTAATTTAATGTTCCAAATCATATCTAAGAATATAGAATAAACAAGATTTAAGAGTTATTTTTTCTTTAAAGAAGTTTAACTATAGATTATTTTCTTCTGTGAATTTTTTTAACCAATGTGCAACTTCAACACTGAAACGTTCATCTTCATCTTTAAAATCCCAATTAAATGCAGCAAAGTAAGTTAATGGATCACTTTCAGTTTCAAAGGAGAGTATAGGAGCTGGTGTCTTAACAGACCCTTTAACCTTTTCTATCATTTTTATTTTTAGAACATCTTGTATATTTAATCTTCTTTTGAATATATTACCTTTAATATCCATTGCTCTGACAACACCTTCTTGTCGTGGGATATAATACTCTACTCTCATATGATTGGTCGGAGAATCAAGGAATTTACATACATTAACACTAATTCTATCAATCTCTAAATGTGCTTGTCTAACAGCTTTCTCTTGTAAAATTACATCTCTGGTTCTTTCAAAATAAACAGCATCATTCAAAGTGTTAGGGTCAATTTGAACAGCTGAAACCATATATCTTATATTTTCTTTAGATGGTCTTGGAATATCTGTCCATTTACTATGTTTATCTCCACACTCAAAATCTTTTGGAAATACGAATTTCTCATAAAGTTCTGAAGGTTTACTAACTATGGATTGGGTTGGAGTTAGACTAAATTTTCTTTTTGTTAAATCTGATAAATCAAGCTCCAAAGCATAAACAGGCCTAGTTTTTACCATATCCTTCTATAGAACACTAAAAAATTTAAACCCATTTCTTATAAACACAAAAATGTTTAAAACTTAAATATCTCTATCCATACCCACAAAAACTTAAATTTTTATTTATAGTTTTCCAACTGATTTAAGAAGTTCTGCACCTTTTTCAGAAGTTCTGTATTGCCATCTTTTATTTCCATTAAAGAGGTTTTCTTTTTCTTCCATAAGATCAGCTTCTACAAGTACACTTAAGTATTCTTTATTTCGTCTAGACTTAGTTTTAACTTTGTTTGCAAGATAGGTTTTTGGTTTCCAATCATCTTTTGCTTCTTGCAAGTATCTAATTATATTTTTACCAATTTTTATAAAGCTAATTTCCCAAATTTTTTGTCTTTTTGCTTCCCTTCTCATTCTACCATTTTTTTTATATAATGATGGATCATTTGTTAGTGTATACACTACTTTTTTGATTTCTTGGAGAACTATTCTTTTTCCAGATTTAAGTTTTTCCTCTGCTCCAGCTTTCATTAGAGCAGATCTACAAATTTTTATAGCCTTTTTATCGAGTCCAGTATCATTTTCCATTTCTTCTATGCTTTTATCATGGTTTGTAATAGCAGGAACATAATTAGTATTTAAGACCCATTGCAGAAATGATACCTCACGTTTCGAAATATTAGAAATTTTCAATAACTCTTTTTCTGTCATCTTCTTTAATTCTTCAATGCTTCTCGTTTTAATCATAATCTAAAATGTAAAACTAATCTTTAAGTGTTTTTCAATATACAAAAATCAGGATTTTCCAAACTGTTTAAAAATATTCTTTTTAGCCCCTCCTATGTACTCTCTTAGGTTTTCAGTTGCACAACCACTCAAATCACCTAATAAATCAAAGATATCAAATCTAGACTGGCATGCTTCCCGCATCACACCTAATCCTAGATTCATTAAAACAGAAGCTAAACTTTCATATTTTTCTTTATTAAATTTTCTTGTAAGTTTTCTTCCAAATCTTGAAGTTGAATAACCAACGGAAAAATGAATGGTTTTATCATAATTTAGAAATGGAATCCCGAGTTGGCTTGCTACTGTATAAGAAACTAAACTTAATGTTAGTGGGACCACTATTTCCTTATTTTCATATATAATCTTAGGCCCCTTTACTATTACTGATACTGCCAAATCAGGAAGTTTAAAAATATGCTCATTCAAAGGACCATTTTTAACTGTTTCCGGTATTTTACTTTTAGTCGTCTTGTAAGCACTTATGAAATCCATTACTATGCTTTGATGCTTAGAAATAAAAAGTTTTCTATCAAGAATTTTGAATATAAAAGAGAAAATCTAGGTTGTCTTTCTTTATAAAAATTAGGATTTAAATTAAAAAGAATTTAAAGTTTTACATTAATTTAATTATTATGGTAGAAATAGATATATGGAAAGATAAGGAAACAGGAGAATACGTTACTCAGAAATCTATAACTTGTGGTGATGAACATAAACCACCCGGAACTCCGTTTTATCCGCTTCCTTGTAACAAAGAAGAGGAAGAGAAAGCAAAAAAACGTTATGAATTCATTGGTACAATTCAAAATCAACATGTTATACGTCTTAAAAATATTGCAGAATCTCAAAGAGTTAATAGAGAAAAATTAATTGTCATTCTTGAAGGAGATAAGAAAATCTTTGATTCTAAAGTAGAAGAAATGAAATCACAATTTTATTCTGGAATAGAAGAACTGAAATCAAAAATTACATAATATATACAAAAATCAGGATTTAATGGTTAAAGAAAATATAATTTTGTCGGACTTTATTACGTTGTAATATCTAAAAATCAGTTAACTATTTAAATTATATTAAATAAAAGCTTTTATTCAAAAGTTAAGGAGAGATTGTTATGGAAGAAGAAACAAAAAAAGAAGAAGCAGTTGGAGAAGTCAAACCAGAAACTAAGGAAGAGACTGCTAAAGAGGAAGCAACAGAAGTTAAAGAAGAAGCTAAAACTGAAGAAAAAACAGAAGAAGAATAATATTCTTCTTTCCTTTTTAATTTTATTTCTCAACCTCTTTCCCAAAACCAGCAAACTATCTCAACTTCTTGATCACAACGAGCGAGACTACCCTCTCCTTGAGCAAGAACCGTGAACTTTTTAGAACTTCTTTCAAAGCTTTTTTAACGCCTTTGAAATTTGTATCATGCATGAGTATAAAACCTCTTTTTATCACAAAAGGTTCCCATTCAATGAAATCTTTCTTAACTGCTTTATATCTATGGTCTCCATCAATGAATAAAACATCTATTTTTCTTTTCCACTTTTTAGCGACCTTCCAACTGTTTCCTTTAATGATATTAACCTTGGATATCTTGCCTTGCTTTTCTATGGTTTTCTTTGCTTGTCTGTATGTTGGTGGCTTCTTTGGATGTAAAGAACCTTTTGGTGCTTTTTCAAATATGTCAATGGTTGTTAGCTTCACTCTTTTAGTCAAGAATTTGCTTATCAATGATGCAGCTCCACCTTTGTAGGTTCCTATTTCAACAAAATGAATCTTGCATTTCTTCACATATTTGATGAGCAAGTCTGTTTCGCAAGGCTCCATTAAAGGAGGGTTCTTTTTCTTAGACCATTTTACTGCAATTTTACTAGCTAACTTTTTCTTTCTCACAGTAAGAATATGGAATAATCAGGATTTAAGGATCAAGTTTTTAATATTTTATTTAAAAATCCCTTTATTTTTCTTCTCATCCTACCTTTTCTGTCAATAGCTTTTTTAGCACGTGAAAAAAATTCTTCTGATGCTTTTTGTTTCTCCCTTAAATTTTCATGAGGTGCAGTAAAACCAAAAGGATGATAATTAAACATATGAAAATTTCCCCTCCTAGTTATATCTCTTTCCATTCCTATTATATCACTTTCATCATCAAATAGAATGCATTTTTCTTTAAGTCTACTAATATTAAACTTAAAATGTTCTAAAAATTCATCTAAATTATTTTTTTGGTCTTCTCTTCTATTAGCCCCCATAAAGTTTACATGAATTTCATCAAGTCCTTTGGATTCTTTTAATAGACATTCTAAATAAGTACTTGGAGAAGCCCCTCGATTTGTACTGTCTATTATCATTATTTTTTTCCAATTTGGGCGTCTTTCCTTTAATTTTTTCAAATCTTCTTCTGGATGGCAATAAGAATGATGGTTTAAACACATATAAACTAGAGGAGGATCATATTCAGAAACAGAAACATCTAAATTACTTCTTAATGCTTCCATTACGAGCTTTCCAGGAAGATGACCGCTTCTTAAAGGAAGTATTATGACATCTGGTCTAATTTTATCTACATATTTTGCCATATCAATGGCTACCTTTGCCATATTATTGTAGTCGATTCTATTAAGCATTCTTTGTGCTCGTTGTTCAGTCATATTAATAAAAAGAAAACTAATCTTTAAGTATTTTTCAATATACAAAAATCATAATTAAAGGATTATTGAAATGGATTATTTAAAGGTTTCTCAGAAATATTAAAATATGTATCATGGTGACTTATGGGAAAAGAAAAAGAAAAAGAAGGGTCCACTTTTTGGAGATAAATTAAACAACCATGGAGATAGTAAAAAATTTAGAATTAATATAAAAACGGAATATTCTAAGGAAAACTATCTTTCTAGTATAGAAGAAATAAATCGTATAGATACAAACAGATATGAATCTTCACTTAAAACTCCAGAACCAAAAAAACCATCTGTAATTGTAGTACAAAGAGTACGAGTATCTCGACCTCCTGTTTGCAATGAATGTAAAAAAGCATCCGATACAATTTCAGAAGGATTGAAATCTTTACATAAAAAACCATTAATGGAAGTTAAAAGATTTTTTGAGAAAGCTAAAGAAATATCTTCTAGCTCAAGTTGTTTTGATAGTAAAATGCACTATCAAGTAGCATCTATACTTTCTAATCATTTAATTCAAGCAAAAATTCTAGAATGGGAAGGAGAAAATCATCCTGATCAACTAGAAAAAGCTTTCAAAACATGCGAAGAAGCAAGAAGGAAAGCTAAAACAATAGGAAAAATTAATATGAATGTAAGTGGTCAGATTGAAGACATATTTCTAGGTGAAGAAGCAGAGATTCTATTTGGACGCTATTTAAATTGGATGAATCGATGGGATTCCAGTTATCAAATAAATCCGCAAGAAGCTAAACAATACTTAGAAATAGGTTTGAAAGCATTAAGAGGTTCCATTGAAAAGTTAGGTAGTTTCAGGTCCTATAAACCAGAAAAAACAACTAGACGTTTCAGGGCATATGAAAATCTAAGCTTGGCTATGAAAAGTCTTTGGCATGACAAAGACAAAGATGGTGCTACAAGAAAAATAGAGAATGCCATAAGATTGTTTAAAGCCTCTGAAAAAAATGATACAGCAAAACTTTTAAAAGACCAATTAAATCAAATGAAATCTGGCAGTTTATCAAAACCTAGTCTTTCTGCTATAACATATGTTGTATGAACTGAGCAAAGTAAAAATAGATAAATAGTCAAGAGAATATAAAACACTACAAACATTAATCTTTTTTAAAATAAGTTCCACCTTTTCCATCGTATTTAAGTTCGCCTTTTTTTACTAAATCTTCAAGACGAGTTGCTAAATCAGTTTTATCAGGTTTTCTACCAAATGTCTCATGATATAAAAATCTGATATCTTCCTTTGAAAGATGTTTTCCACTTCTTCTTTCATGCTCAAAAAAAATCCAAGTATCTAAACTTACTCTTTGGACATATTCGTTTTCATCTCCATCCTTAAAATGACCTAAAAAAAAACTCCCAGCAGTACGTTGGGAAACACTGACAAGTACGTGTCCTTTTTTATTTTTCATTTTTTTCACTTAATTGAAGAAGAATAATAAATAATTTAAACCTTTAAATCAAGGGTTTCTTAAGCTCTTGTTTAAGAAGATTAATATATTCTCTATTGTTTCTTGGTCTTTCGCAGGTCTCTATTAATCTAATTTCACGATATATAAAACAAGTAGGATTTCTTTCGCTGCACGCACCAAAACTTTTTTCATATGTCAATAAATTTCTCCATCTGCCTAGAAGCTCATCATTATTGAAACTATCATCATTTTCTAATTCTTCAAGAGTCCTGTTACAAATAGAAGAGTATCTACAGCCATCATGTCTTCTCCTTCTTCTATTTCTCATATTTAAGATAAGAAGATTAAAAATTTAAGTCCTTCAATTTTTACCAAAACCAACAAAACACTTAAAGATTACTTTTAATTATTAAACTATGGTAAGGACAATTGAAGACATATTCATTTTCGAAGGAGGAACAGGAAAAACATATTTGGAGGGAACTTCTGGAGACACTGTTAGTTACAATAATAATGAAATTCCTCCTTTGTTTAGAACACCGCTCAAGAAAAGCGATGTAGTAACTAGTATTGTTGGTGTTCCTTCTGGAGAAAGAACTGCATTAATAGAAACAGGTGGTGAGGTCTACAAACTCAAAGGAATAATACCAACTAACAGAGCATATGAAGAAGAAGGCGTGCCTTTTGGCTGCATGAAGGAATCTTCTTGTTTAAGTGAATTAAATGCAAGCCAAGTTATGAGTGATTTTGGTAAAAAAAACGGAGTTGAATCTGCCTTAGAGCCAGTTTCCTATTTTAGATATGGAATTTCGTTTGAAGGTGAACCTGTTTGTTGTCCAGTGCAAATAGTCAGAGGTGATAATAGACTAGAGATAATTCATATAAAAATGTTAGAAATAATTGAAGAAGCCTTTAGAAAGAATCTTAGGAATAAAGATAAGATATCAAGTATCAAAGAAAGATTCACAAGCAAAATAGGCAACTGGATAGGGTTTTGGTATGGTTCATTAGAAAGATCTAATCTGTGTTGGGGAAGTATTTTCTTTGATTTAGCATATCCTCAAACAAATGTTGGAGATCACAACGTTGTTTTGTATCCTTCTGATGGTGGTGTAGCAATAGGTTTGGTAGATCTTGACAAGAGTCATAAGAATCCTGGTGAGAGGGTAAAGGATTTTGAATTAGAACTTATAAAAAAAGAACTTGCTCTCTCTGATGGATTATTATATTTTTTAGAAAGGGGAAAGAAAATTGAAACAATACATAATTACCACATTCATCAGACAGCATCATGTATAAACTTAAATGCATTCAGAAAAGGTTTTGATCCATTCCATGGCACACCTCTTCCCAATGAAGATGAACTAGAGATTTTGAAACATTTTGAAGACGGGAGAAAGGGAAAGATACCTGAACCAATAGATAAAGAATTTTTCACTAAAACAAAAGAAAAGATAATAGGAATACTTAAATAGAAATATCAGAATTTAAATTTCCCTCTAACCAAAACACGCTTAAGCTTTAATTCTAAAATCTTTTTATGATAGAACTACGCAGCATTGGAAGAATTAGGAAGAATCATAACTTTGCTAGAGAATTAGCATCAATACCTGTTGCTGATTGGATGACATCTAAACAGTTAGAAGATTATGACAAAACTAAAAAACAGACACTCGAAAAACTAGAAGTCATTGATGGTAATATTGAACTCTTGTTAAGTAAACTAGAAGATGAAAATCTGAGATTAGCAATTAAAAGAGCTTTTTACCTAGATAAAGAAGTTTCATTTTTTAAAGAAGTTGGATTCAGAGAATATCTACCACAAGGTAAAGTGCAAATACAGTATGATCTTATAGATATGTTAGTGCGTATGGCTAGTGGTGAAAGACCATTAGCTAAAGATTCGAATCAAAAAAAGAAGGAACGTGAATTTCAGAAAGAATGGAAGGCAAATCCAAAAATAGGAACTGTTAAAATAGATGATAGGAAAACTGAACAAAGATTGCAAAATTCACTAGAACTTTTCTCAGATTATTTAAATGCATGTGAGCATGAGTTCTATAAACAAACACTAGCTGCTAAGCTCAGAAGCATAATACATGAATATCACATGTTGTTGTGGCATGAAGAGCATGAAGGTAAAGAAGTTGAGTCTAAGTTGATTGAAGAAGGAGATTATATATTAAATTATTATCATTTGGGTGATATCACAGATAGGATATACTATTGGCGTGCTCGGGATTTTCTAGTTGGATGCAGAGATTGTTGGAACTTCTTGCATGGTAATGAACATTCAAGAAAATACTTGTTAAAATGGGAAGACATTTATCCTGAGATTAAAGTATAAATTTGTTTCTATCAATTAATTTGATAGTGATTAAATGGTTTTAAAGTCATGGAAAGAAGTGAGAGATTCAGTATCTAGAGGTTTTGCAGAGAGAAGTTGTTATTTATTAAGTGAAAGTAGTTGGCCTGGAAAAGGTAATGAAATAAATGAAAGGCTTTTACTTAGAAAGGGGAATTCAAATCTTGTTGTTGAAGTTGTTTATATAGCTGGAGGAGGTAAAATACAAAGAGTAGATTATAAGGCTGCATTTGAAACAAGTGAAAGTTCTTTGGCCAATATTAAGGATAAAAGCAAATTACCAAAGGTTGATGAAGAAACAGAATCTGTATTGAAAGGAGATATAAGTGAAATTTTTGGAAAAATAGTTAAAGAAGGTATTAAATACCCACTTCCTTCATTTTCTTCCACTAAAATCTCAAAAAAGTCTCTTATTGTTAACTCTTCAGGTCGAGAATAGTCTTTAAAGACAGATGGAATGTCAAGCGTATTATTAAGTTGGAGTATTTTTTTGGCTGCTTTTTTATTGACTTCTTCTAAAGGCTTTTGTACACACGAACCTAAATCTAGGTCTTTTCTATACGCTCTACATACCCAAGACCTATTATCATATCTCGAGCATCGTCCTGAATCATTTAAAATTGGGCAAAGAAAATATTTTTCATCGTCCCTAAGTTTTCTTGGTTTATTAAAGATATCTACTATTTCTTTTTCAGTTAAATTATCAACTAAGAAAGCAAATTCTATGTAAGTTAGTTTCACGCCCTCTATACAACATTTATGACAATTGAGGTCGCATAACTCTGAACCATCTTTCATATTTGCATAAATTTTTTGTAATTGTCTTTTTTGAGATCTTTTAAGTGGTATTAATTGCATAATTTAAGAAAGAACACTAAGATATTTAAGTTCTTCCATAAAGTCAGGATTTAAGGGTTATCAAGAAAATGCCCATAAAAGTAAAAATATTCCAAATAATATACAAATAGGAGCAGCTATATATCTAACAAATATAATAGTCCCTCTTTCACCGAAAATCTTTATCCATAGTCTGTTTCGCCACGATCTTGAATTAAGGATATTTTCTGGTTTTTTAAATGCAAATAAAGCTAGGATAAAGCATAATATACTAAATATCAAACCTATTATTTCTACCATAGAAAAATTATAGAAAGTTAAGCTTTTAAAACTATAATTTAAACCCTTTTCTTTCAAGCTTAAATTAATCTAACATTTGTTTCAATCCCATTCTGCCCTGATTAAGCCAATATTCGTTCTCTTCACTATTATCCTTTCCTACAGCCTTTTCAAAGTTTGCTCTTAGAACATGCATCACGTGTGCCAATTTTATGTAAGTTGATAGAACTTCCAGTTCTCTTGGTGTTAGTTTAATAGTCTTTTGGTATTCATCTAAAGCTATTTTAAGGTCTCTTTCGCTATTTTCTTTATTTTTCTCATCAAATAATATGTTACAGGCCATCACAGCAAGTTCTTGAATGCGAGGATAATAATTTGAAACAGCGAAATCAATAATCCAGAGCTTGTTATTCTTATCCTTCATTATATTAGTTGTAATAAAATCACCATGAACAAAACAATGAGGAAGTTCATCCACTTTCATATTCTTGAATGCCTCTATCAAAGGTTCCACTATCTTTGCGTCTTCAGGTAATAGGTATTCTCCCTTCTGCTCGTATTCTTTCAGAACATTTGCAATTGCCCAGGAATCATATACAAATGGAGGTTTAATGTCTATTGAATTGATGAGAGCAGCTTGGCGGGCTAATTCCTTTATCTCATTAGAAGTGGGTTTCTCTCCTAACTCGAAATAATTTTCACCATCAATGAATTGCATGACAACGAATCTTATTTTCATCTTGTTGATATCTGTTATATGAAGATAGCCCTGTTCAGATTTGAATAATTCTGGGAATGATATGTTCTTTTCAATAACCTTTAACATGATATCAACATATCTGCGACAGTCATTATCTTTTCTGAAATTAGAGAAAATCTTGATGAAGTATTTACCTTTTGTTGTTTCTATGATGAAATTGAAGTCTTCATAACCAACTTCAACTAATCTATCTGACACAAACTCTCCGAGATTAAAATCTTTACATATCAATCGAGATATATCAGATAGTTCTCCTTCATAACCTATTCGTTTATAAAATTGCTTCATATCTAAGAATATAGAGAATTCAGTTTATTAATGCATACATAATATATAGAAAAGTCAGGATTTAAGTTTTATTTCTTCTGCCATCTCCAGAGTTAATTGTTTTAAGCTAGGATCAACCAACCCAGCCTCTTCCAATATTTTTATATGTTCCCCAAGTTTGGTTTTAAATCTTTTCATAAATTTTTCATGTTTCCATGAAGATTCTTTCGTTAGAACTTTTGCCATAGTATTAAGAGAAAGTCCAACACCAACCACAGGCTCTCTTGATAATATAAAACCACCATCGTATGATCCGACATAAACAAAATAGCGTTCTTCACCAATGTTTATGTACAAACGTTTATCACCATCTATAAAGGCTCTACTCCCTCTTTTGGGTAATTCCCTAAATGACTCAGATGTTATTAGCTGAAGCTCAAAACCTTTCTTTTTTACTTCATACGGAGTATTGAAACCATTTAGTTTTGTTGCTTCTTCAAAGGTTAGGTATTTGACTTCTTCCATACTTTTAGATAGAACACTAAAAAATTTAAACCCATTTCCCATCAAGCATAAAAAGATTACTATTTTTAAGATTAATCATGACGATAAGCTACTCTCAAGATATTAACATAAATAAAATACTTGACCCAAAAAAGCAGTTAAAAGTTTTAATATCTCAGAAAAATCAAGAAAAGCTATACACTTTATAGAAGATTTTTTACTCTTAAATACAGGTAGTAGAGATGTTTCTCGATTTTATGTTAGATCTAAAATCCAATATGAAAAAGACAGAAAATATGCACAACGATTAGGTTTAGGATTCAAAGTTAGACCATCTTACAGGTTATCATTTTCCGTCATAAAGCCATTTGGCTATACAGGTTTTACATTTTCAACTGAAGAAAAATCAGATGAGATTGATAATTTACATTTTTTAGAACCCCTTAACTATTTAGATATTCTAGAACAAATATTTCCACCATTCCACCAAAAAATTGGAACTATGTTGAATTATCCTACATGTTGTATTAATGCATATATTAAAGATCTTTCTTACCCTTTAGACCCTGATGAAAGAATAAGAGAATTTGTAAAATCCTATCAAAAGAAAAACAAAAAAATAAATCCAGATTCTTTTTGTCTAGAAGAATTTTTGCCATGCAGACCAGAATGTGAAGATGCAGCATCTATGGGAAGAAAATTTGAGAATGATTTGAGATCTCAAGCTGGAGATTCTGTAGCAGATATTTATAGAAATATTAAATTAAGGCATCTAAGAGACGTTGAAGAGGGAATTATTATTAGACTAAAGAAGGATAGAAACAGAAAAACATCTAAATTTACTATTTAATCTTTCTTTCAAGAATTTCAAGCTTTAGGTTTTTTACCTACAACCGTCATTGGCACATTAAAAACAAAATATTCTGATGAACCTCTTGGCATTACAGGAAATCTAGAAAATTCATAACTTTCCTCTAACCCAAGTCTAGCAAGATTTTCCAATTCCTCTTGAATACTCTTATCTCTACAATATCTAAATTCCATATTCAAGCATATCTTTTTTCGAACCTCCGGATCTTCATAAAATTTATCCATAAAAGTTCTAAGAAAGCTGTCATAAGTTTTAGCGTTAATCGAACACACTCCTACAACAAATCCTATGCTAGATAACCTAACCTCTCCTTCAGGTTTCAATACTCTCTTAACCTCATCTAAAATTTTTCTTCTGTCTGTGTTTGAGGTGAACCAGGTTAAGAGAGCTTGATCTATCGAACAGTTTTTTATTGGCAACCTTTCACAGTCTCCAAGGACAAGATCAGATTGGAGTTTTTTATGTTCTTTTAACATGTTTCTAGAGTAATCAATACCTATCACTTCTGCTTGAGTATTTCTTCTTATCCATTCTGTGGTATCTCCGCTTCCACAACCTAAATCTATTATAACACCTTCTTTAACAATGGAATTTTGCAAGAATTTCAACTGGGAGCAGTAAGTGTCAATCTGTACAATATCATTAGATTTAACCCTCTCAGCCAAAATTTCCCAGACTTCTCTAGAATAATCATTACTTTCTATATATTTAGCTCTTCTGACAGAATTGTCATAGTATTCTTTGCTTTTTATTACAAAACCCATTTCGCACAAATATCTATGCAATTCTTCATCCTCCACCTTCAACTTTTGGAGGAATTCGAAATAGACATCAAAAGGCAATGCTTGTTTTTCTTCGTACAAACTCATATTATCAATAAAGAATACTAAAAAATTTAAACCCATTTCCCATCAAGCATAAAAAGATTACTATTTTTAAGATTAATCATGAAAACAGTATATCACACACTTCCATTTAGTAAATTTGCTGGTCAAAAATTTAGTGAAGAAAAATAATTTTTTTATTAATTATTCTATTCTCACTCCTTCAGCATTAAGTTTAACTTCTATGAATGTTCCATCCTCTTTTTCAATTGCTTTTATAACATTATTATAATTTTCTTTATCAGCTACAGCAATCATGCAGTCTCCACCACCAGCTCCTGATAATTTTGCTCCATATGCTCCCACATTTTTAGCTGCTGATATTAATCTTTCCAATTCTTTAGAACTAACATCAATATCTCTTAACAATTCTTGATTTAGATTCATCAATTCCCCAACTCTTTTCCAATTGTTTCTTTGGATTTCAATTTTAGCTTTATCTACTATTCTTGCAATATCATCAAAATTCTTATTAATTATTTCTGGTTCTTCAGCTAATTTCCTATAAACCATTTTGACCAGGGTGGCTGTGTCTGCTTTAATACCAGTGTAACCAACAACCATAGGAAGTTCTTTAATATAAATCGGTTCTATAACTTTTCCTCCAGTAACAAAATATAATGTCCCACCATATATTGCAGCTGCCACGTCAAATCCTGAACCAACATCTTGAATGTCTAAAACAGTTTTGTAAGAAAGATCAAACAATTCTTTGTTATTAATTTTAATTCCAAATAATTCAGACAATGCTTTTAATGTAGAAACAGTAACTGCAGAAGAACTGCCTAAACCAAATTCACTAGAAAATTCGCTTTTAGTTTTAATGTCCAAACCACTCTCAACTTTATATTTTTCAAAAAAATTTTTAATAGCAGTAAGAACAAACCTAACTTTTTTAGGAGGTTGTTTTCCTAAATTGTCCAAAGAAATTTTATAATTTTTAATATTCATGTCAGGAGCATCTAAAATAATTTTATTATCATTTCTTTTATCCAAAGAAACACTTATTCTATGATCAACAGCAGTAACTATGCAAGGCCTGTTATGAACAACAGCATGATCACCGAAAAGCATTAGTTTTCCGGGAGCAGAGACTTTGACCATTTTAATCATCAAATCAAATGATCTTCAACGATTCTCGGTCCCTTACCTGACTTAGATACAATAATGTCCTTAATTCTTTCAATTTCTTTTAGAACATTTTTGATTTCATTAACATGTTTTTCGACAGTAAAAATAGTTGGATTGGGACCTGCATCAAAACTATAACCAGCTTTTATTCCTTCAGAGTTAAAATCGTGAATAGAATTAATCACTTGCTTTGACACATCATTCAAATAAATTATTGGGGGCCATGTATCAAGCATAACAGAATGCATATTATTACTGTCACGCATTGTAGCTTCTAACAAAGTTGGCAAATCTTTTTTCAATATGGCATTTCTTACAATATTAGCAGCTAAAGGTAGATATTCAATTCTTTTAGGATATAAAACACTCGTTTCAACGGTTTTTTTCATTCCTGCTCTGGATTTTACCTTTTTCTCTTTTTTCTCAACAATAGCAATTATACATCTAAATTCTGGCCAATGATTTTCATCAGCAATTTGAATTGCATGAGAATCTGAACCATCTGGGCTTTCTCCTTTTTCCCATTCAACGAAGCCTCCATAGACAGAACGACAAGCAGAACCAGAACCAATTCTACAAATAATTGAAAGTTGTTTTTTACTGACTCTAAGATTTAGAGCTTTGGCAGCTGCCAAGGCCTGAGCACAAAGACCAGAAGCTGATCCTGCCAAGCCTCCTGCTACTGGAACCAAACTCTCAGCAACAACTTTAGCTTTTGTATTTATTCCAGCTATCTCACGTATGAAATCTAATTGAGGTTTACTTTTTTTCATTTGTTCGGGGTTTGAATAATTCTTACCATTAATCCAAAGTTCATCCTGTTTATACTTTTCAGAAAATTCTACTGTGGATTTTGTTGCGAGCTGTTCATCTAATGTGAAGGATATGTTGTTCCCTGTTGGCAATATCAGTTTCTCATTTCTTTTGCCCCAATACTTAATTAAAGCTATATTTGGAGTTGCTATAGCAGTTCCTTTCACTATTTTATTTATCGAAAAAACTCCTATGGTATTTTGTTACCACCCTCAGTGGTAATAAAGATTTATATTACCTCAACACCTCCTACTCCTATTTTAGCTTGAAAAGGGTGAAAACCATTGTTTTTATAGATTTTTATTAAATCTTCTGCATGCTTTTGGTCTCTAGCTAAAACAATACAACAACCACCTCCCCAACCACCAGTTGGTTTTGCTCCAAGAGCTTTATTCTCAACAGAAATATCAATTATTTTATCTAATCTCTCTGTTGAGATATTCAGTTTTTTCAATTCAGAATAATAATCTAGCATTAATTTTCCTATTAATTCTAAGTTTTGTTCTTTCAAAGCATCCAAAGATTGAATAGAAATATAATTTAATCTCTCTAATATTTGATCAACAAATTTTTGATTCTCTTCTCTCTGATATCTAATATAGGGAACAGTATCTCCTGTTCTAGATGGTTCTCCACTATCCACAAAAATCAAAGGAAGTTTAAAATTAATATCAAGAAATTTTATTCCTTCAGATCTTTTGTACTGAATATATTTTCCATGAGTTACTATTGAATTGTCAATGCCAGATGGTGTACCACCATGTGCAATTATATCTCCCTCATAAGCAAAATCTGAAATTTCTTTTTTAGACAAATTTTTCCCTAGAAATTTTGAAACTGCCAAAGCAATTGAAGAAAATAGAGAAGAGCTTGAACCTAAATTCTTAGGAACTTCTGTTTCAATTAAAATATTTAGTGATTTAAAACCATACTTTTTCATTAAACTGGCTATCACAAAAAATAATGCATTTAGTTTGTGTTTCTTTCCAATTTTTTTTATTTCATCAAACTTATTTTCTTTTTTTAATTCCTCAATTTTGTCAAAAAATTTAAAAAGTTCATTTTCTTTAAAAGACCTTTTTAAATTCAAATCTTTACTATAAATCAAAACATTTTTTTTGATATTTTGATTAACTGTAACAAAACATCTTTTATCAACACTTGAAGCTATTCCTAACCCGTTATAAACTACAGAATGCTCCCCAAATAGTATTACTTTGCCGGGAGCAGAAGCTTTAACTTCCTGCAATCTCTTGGAGCTCCTCTCCGCTGACATAGTAGGTGTCTCCTAAACCATTACAGTAAGTACTGCCACAATCATGAGACCAAGATCTGTGCTTTTCTCCTTCATACCTCATTTTATTTCCATCCAAATCGGGTTCTATTCCATCTGTTCCATATCTTCTTTTCAATTCACTTTCAATTTTTTTACCAATTTCAGTATAACCTTCAAATGGAGAAAATTTTATTGAAATTTCATCTGAATTTCCTAGAACTTTAATTTTTTCAGAAGTTAATCTGTTTCCTATTATTTCTTCAGGCATATTAAAATCTAATAGAGCTTAGATTGAAAATAGATTTGTTACCACCAAAGGTGGTAAAAGAAATTTAAATTAAGCTTTAATAACTGTTCCCAATCCTCTTTCTCCCAATAAGGTTCTTTTAAGAAAACCTTCTTTTTCTCCGTTTATTATTTCAGATTCAATTCCAAATTTTGTCAATAAAAACATTTGGTCAACCTTATGAAGCATTCCACCGGTAACATCAATTCCTGCACTTCCTCCAAGATGTTCTCTGACTTTTAGATAATTCTCTGAATTTATTTCTGGTATTAATTTTGCATCTGGATACTTGTTAGGATCTTTATCAAAAACACCATCTGTTATTCCTACAAGAATAATTCTTTTAGAATCTAGGTCTCTTGATAAAAAATTTAAAATTTCTTCTGTAGAAATTATGGAACAGCCTCTTCTAACATCTATTACCACATCTCCATATACAACAGGAACCAAATCATATTTCAACATCATTTTCATAGGTTCCAAATGCCAATGCTTGACTATACTTTCTTCTGCTATAACAGATGAAGAAGGGTTAAAAGAAATGGCATTTTCACCAGCTTCTATTAAAGAGTTTACAACAATTCTGTTTAGATTTGCTGCTGCATCTTGCACTGCTACTATTCCTTTGAAACTATCTTTATCTATTACTCCCAAATCTGTTCTGTAATCTTTTGCAGGTTTATGGGGAAATGAACCTCCACCATGTCCTATAATTAATTTAATATCCTTTTTCTTTCTAGCTTCATGTATTTCCCGTGTTAATCTTTTGATGATATCTGGTCTGGTAGTGAATGGTTTAGTTTTATCAGTAATTAAGCTTCCACCTAATTTAAGAAGTATGAGATTTTCCATAAACAGCACCATTAATATTTAAGTTTTTTTAAATAAAACAGCTAAATCTTTTGAATCGTTTCCATTTATGACATTATGAGAGACGTATTCCAAATTTGGATTCTTAATATTATTTATCATTTTATTTAAAAATTTTCCAGTAATTTTTTCAGTAATATCTTCAGGTTCATAACGGAAATTCATACCTGCTCGATGAGCTATTTCCATTTCGTAAAGAACATGTCCTCCTTTTTTTGCTGGTAAAGAAATTATATCAGGTGTTATAGGAACTTCTTGCAGTTTTCCTAATTGAAAACGATAAAACAGACTTGTTGGAATTTTATTAAAGGGATTAACAGCAGTCACTAAATCAAAATCTTTTAAAGATTCTTTTAATTTTGTATGTTCTACTTCTCTTAAATCAACATGTCCTTCTATGTAATTTTTCGGATTCGGATCAAAATGAACTAATGTAAAGTTAGGATCTTCTTTACCTAAATTAAAAGCATCACCATGAACTGGAACAGCTTTTTTAAATCTTCCTTTAACTATTCCAAAGGCTAATGCTTCACGATTAATATCTAGACCATAAACTGTGCTATGAGGATAAGTGGATGAAAATGCGTTTACCAACTCTCCGTATCCACAACAAAGATCTAAAATCCTTTTTGGAGGTTCTTTAATATTTTGTTTTAAAAATCCTACAATCTCATCTACTTTGGTCATTTAATCACTACTATTTAGTGGTTTAAGAAACTTTTTAAATCTTCCTCTCAATCAGGTAGTCAGCAAAAGCCTTTAACTTAGTTTTAGCTTCTGATTCTGGTAGTAATTTATCAAGTCCTCTCCAAGCCTCTCTTATCATATTCCTAGATTTTTCTTTTGCATACTCAACGGAATTATATTTCTTGATTATTGCTATTGCCTCATCTCTTAATTTCTGATCAGTTGTATGCATCTTGAGAATTCCTAATAATCTTTTTCTATCATTTTCATTTGCTTTTCTTAAACTTCTTATAACTGGCAAACTTCTTTTTCCTTCTGTTATATCTTCTCCTAATCCCTTTTTATCTGTAAATTCTCCTTCAACTAGGTTTAAGATATCGTCTTGTATTTGAAATGCAATCCCAACTGTTTCAGCATAATTACCTATACTTTCTATTAACTCATCGTCTGCACCTGAAAGTATTGCAGCGATTTTAGCTGACATTCTAGCTAAGGTCCCTGTTTTAAATGCGCACATTTGCAAATATTCTTCTTCAGTTAAATTATCTGCATTACACATTCCATTGTGCCATGCTATATCCATTGCTTGTCCTAAACCTAGATTTGTCATTTCTCTGACATAAGTTTCATGGACTTTAAGAAGGGTTTCTGGATCAAATTTATCTTTGTGTTTTAGCAAAGGCATTAGAGGTAGGTAGTACATCATGTTTCCAGTATTAATGGTTACATCCAAACCGTATATTTTGTAAGTACAGGGTTTTCCTCTTCTTATCTCACTTCTGTCTTCAATATCATCTACAAACAATGTTCCATTATGAATGATCTCTGGTATTACAACAAAATCAAAAACTTTGTTCTTGTCTCCTCCTAAAGCTTCAACAGTTAACAAAAACAAGCTTGGCCTCCATCTTTTTCCACCCCTGTCCAAGAATTCCCATATAGGCTCAGTAATGGTTTTATTCACACAATCTAAATTAAACTTATACTTAGCTTCTCCAAAAACAAAATTCATAAAATCCATGTCAAATTGTTTAGGTATCCACTTTTCAATTATTTTGTCTATGGTGGGCTTTTTTTCTGCTAACAATCTTTTAATATCAATCTCAGACATTCTGACATCTCCTTAAAAATAACTTATTTTAAATAGATAATCGATGTTTATAAATTTATGTTTTATAGTTCGACAAAAAATGAACTATTTTTTGAGAGGTTCTGCGTTTATCCATAAAACTTCAAAATAAGATCTTATTACATTTATTAAAGCTGGATTGTTAGACCATATAAATTCAGAATCATATTCATTGTCTACTCTTAAACAAACTTCTTTGTCATCAACTAAGCAAATACGTGGTTGAATTTTCAATGGCATTGTTCTTATTTTAACATTGTGTGAAGAATACCAGTCTGCTCTTGCTGAATCTAATTTTTCAAGTCCATTTGTAATACTTAACAATCTAACATCAATCCCTTTTTTAGTAGCATTTATAATTTGTTGGTCTAACTCTGGAATTCTAGAAAATTCTTTAGTAATACCATAAGCATATTTGGTTGAATTTTTTATCATTGTTGAAACTTTTTCTAAGAAGTTTTTCTTTCCTTGGGATGTCCATATGCTTTCTTTAAGTTCTTCATTCGTTGTTCTTTTTTTAATTTTCTTTAATATTTCCTCTGCTTTCTTATCTAGAGCATCAGCATTCTTTTTTCTTTCCTCGACTATTCTTTTAATAATTTGAGAAGGTTCTGAAACCTTGTATTTTTTATTTCTACCATTTAAAGAGACTTCTAGTATTGATTTTGATTCAAGTTTGTTCAATATTTCATAAACTTTTGAATATGGAATTTCTGTATTCTTACTTATATCCGAAGCTGTTAATGATCCTTTCATAGATAAAACTAAGAAAACCCTTGCTTCATAATCACTAAATCCGAACTCAATTAATTCATTAACAAGATTTTTATCCATATTTAAAACCTCCTTGCTATAATTGGTGGAGGATTAATACCAGCTATTCGTGGCATTATTTCCTTTAAATCGCTCTTTAAAAATTTCTTTAATTCTCCAGACAAATTTTCTCTTTTGATACAACTTATATTTCCTTTCGTATATCCGTTTAAATATGCAGTCACAGGTCCAGTTAAAAAATATGATTGCGTTTCTTGTTCTAGCATATTCCAATCGTTTGATAAGCTGTTTCCAATACCAACAGAAATTTTATTTAAAGTTAGTTCTCTAGCTTTTTTAGCCCTATTTTCAGAATTCCATAAAGGCTCTTCTACATCACCTGTGAAATATCTTCCACCATCATATTTTAAATTAGTTCCATAAATTTCTATTTTCGCATTAGGTACATGTTTGGATATTCTACTGTTAAGAAATTCTTTTACAATATTTTTTTCAGAACCTGTGAAAATATGAAATTCTACTGATGGAACTGTATTAATGACTTCCAGAAGTTCTTTTGTTGGTTTTTCTATTTTTGTGTTTCTTATTGTATATAAACCCGAATCAACCCAGTCGATATTCGTAACAGCAAAATCTCGTAAAAGACCAGGCACACCCCTTACTCTATCTTCCCATTCCATGGGAGTTGCCCAATGATTCTTAGCCTTTTCCCACAGATCCTTATATTTTCCGTTATATATTAATCTTCTATCGAGATGATATATTATATCTGCACATATATTTCCGTATATTCCTGTATGTATGGTGCCATTTAAATCAGAAACTATTCCTAGAGGGTTCCTACGACTAATAGCATCAATAACTTTCAACATTATTTACCACTTACAAATAGTTATAAGGTAAGCTTTAAAAGCTTATTTCTTTTTAAAAATAACATATTCTTATGAAATCTAAGAAAATTCAAGAAGGAAAAATAAATTTCTTTGCTCCAAAAGGAAGAATTTATGATGCTCCTGTATTTTACAATCCAGAAGCAGAATTAACGAGAGACATATCAATTTCAGCAATCCAAGCCTTTCAAAAACAATTCAAGAACAAAATAACAATCTGTGATGCATTAGCAGGAACAGGAATAAGAGGATTGAGATATGCAAAAGAAGTATCAGGAATTAAAAAAGTCATTTTAAATGATAAAAATCCGAAGGCAGTAAATTTAATAAGAAAAAACATCAAAGAAAACAAACTTTCTAGAAAATGCATACCGAGTAATGAAGATGCAAATATTCTATTGAGGAATAATGTTTTTGTTGTTATTGATTTGGATCCTTTTGGTTCTCCAAATATCTTTATGGACTCTGCTTCAAGATCAATTTATCATAAAGGATTCCTATGTGTAACAGCAACAGATCAATCAGCCTTAGCTGGAACCTATCCAAAGTCTTGTTTAAGAAAATATGGAATAAAATCAATTAAAACTGAATTTTATAATGAATTGGGAGTTAGAATCCTGATTTCTTTTATTATATTAAATTTAGCAAGATATGATAGGGCTTTCATACCTTTGTTATCTTTTTCTACAAAGCACTATTACAGGGTTTTTGGGAGAATTGAGCATGCAGGAAAGATAGCAGGTTTGTTAAAAGACTTTGGTTATGTTAATTATTGTCCTAAATGTTTGGAAAGAAACATCGGGAACATTGAAAAAACTGATAGTAAAAAGCATGTTTTTGAAAATTGTGGTTTGATTTATCTAGGAAAGATATTAGACAAAAAATTCTGCAAAAAAGTACTAGCTGATATAAGAAAAAGATATTTTAGATTGAAAAAAGGCGAGGAAAAACTATTAAAAATGCTAATAGAAGAAGCTGAAATGTCTGCTTTTTATTATGATTTGCATTCTTTAGCTAAGAAAGTGAAAACGAATATTCCCAAAATGGAAGTTCTAATTAAAAAACTTAAGAAAAAGGGTTTTAAAGCATCTAGAACTCATTTTTGCCTAACTGCTATAAAAACTGATGCTAATTATAAGAAATTTTGTAGATTAATTTCTTAACTATTTTCTATTTTGCAGTGAAATGAACTCTTTTTCTATTTTTTAGTCTATTAAAAATAGGACAATCTCCTACTTTAGTCCAAAAACACAAAGGTCCTAGACATGTTTTAGTTCCTCTGTAATAAAAACAAGTCTTAACAGTATCCTTAATTCTTATTACAGTGGGCCTTTGAGGTTTTAGTTTTCTAAACACGAAATCACCATTAGGAAACATAATGAATCACTTTATCACTTATCCGTAATAAATATATAGATAGAAAGACTTATAAAACCATCGGTCAGTAGTAAAAACTTATAAAGAAAACAAGAACCTTTTTAAATCAATTTTGCCTTGCTCTATTTCTATTCCTTCTTTTCTAAGTAATTTAACATGTTTCCTAACAACTCTTCCATCAGAGAACACAACTCTATAGCAGGGATATTTATCTGGATAAGGGTTTTTGCTTAACAATCTCCCAGCAGTTCTGGGATGTATTCTTAGTTTCTTAGCAACAATTTTGTATGTAGTAACCTTTCCTTTAGGAATCTTTGTTAACAGAATCTGTAATTCTCTCATTTTATTCATTAGAATCTCCTAACAGGTCCAGCAACAAATAATCTGTATCTGACATTATTTCCTTCTAATTCTTCCATAATTCTTTTTATAACAGCACTACTAGGATCTGGCATTAATTTTATTCTTTTCTTAATATCTTCAAAACTCTTAAATTCCCCTTTTTTTCTCTCTTTGATGACATCCCACATATGCTTTTTTCCAACTCCGGGCAATAGTTCTAATTGGTGCAGTCTTGTGGATAATGGACGTGCATTATTAAAGAAATTAACAAATTTTTTCTCATTGTCTTTAACTAATTTTTCAACTAAGAAAGGCAGTTCTGACTTAGCAAAACTTGTTAGATCTTTAATGGTCAGTCTTCTTTTAATATGATCAATATGATCTCTCTTTGAATCTCCGATATAGACTGTATCACCTGGCTTTAAAGTAACGTCTCTTTTGACTACAAGCTCTAAAAGAGAGAAATATTTAACACCTATAACCTGGGCTATGGGTTCCTGTCTACCACTAGCATGTCCTCTTGGAAGGAAATCCAATACTATAACGTTTTCATCTTTTAGAATCGGCATAAGCCATCACACTATTTACAATATTTCTTAACTGTCTCTAGAATTTTTTTAATTTCCTTATCTTTTAGACTAAATTTTTCCCTCGCAAATATCATTCTTAATTCATCTGGAGTTTTGGGGGTTAAATCAAGGATTTTAACCATAGTTTCATCAGACATTCTAAGAACTTGAGACAATTCCTCTAAAAATTTCTTAGCATCAGAATCAGATATTTTAGAAAATTTATTTAAATGATCCAAAGCAAGCTTTTGTTCGTAGCTTAGCTCTTTTTTCTTCTCACGGCTAAGCATAATCTTCTTTGCTTCAGCCATTCCTGTTGGTTTTATTTCTAATACCTTCATAAATATCATATTAAAGTTAGAAAGCGAAGTTTTTAAAGGTTAAAGTAAGTCATCTTTTTAGATGTTTTTTTCTAACACTTTTTCCAGGCTTAACAACTTTTCTAAATCTAGCACAGCTCGGACAAACATATATTTTTCTGCTAAACATGTGAACATTGTGTCTTTTTATTTGCTTTCTCAATACTGGATCAGATATTCTAAATCCTTTATATTTTATAAAAGCTTTCCATCTGGGAACACTTTTTCCACAAAAACCACATTTAACAAAACCTTCTCTCCCCCTTCTTTTTGTATGGGCGTAAGACCTTGTGTATGGTGCTGTGCTTATTGGCAAGAAAATCACCTCTATAATTATTAGTATATTTAACATTTAAAAAGAATGAAGAAATAATGTTGAATATGTTAAAAGAAAAATTGAAAAAAATTGGCCCTTGTTTGTGGGAATTACCTAAAACAGCAAAGCCAGGAATGAATGTCCCAGCCTGGTTATTCCTGTCAGAAAAACTATTAAAAAATCTCGAAGAAGGAGCAGTTGAACAAGTTGCAAACATTGCATTTTTACCAGGAATATACAAACACTCAATAGCTCTTCCAGACATGCATTTTGGTTATGGATTTCCTATTGGAGGAGTTGCTGCTTTGGATTATGAACAAGGAGGATTATCACCAGGAGGAATTGGTTTTGATATTAACTGTGGTGTAAGATTATTAAGAACTAATTTGAATGAAGAAGAAATTAAACCAAAAGTAAAAGCATTATTAGAATCTATTTTTAGAAATGTTCCTTCTGGAGTAGGCAGAAGTGGAAAAATTAAATTAAGCACATCTCAACTAGATGAAGTATTAACTAATGGAGCGAAATGGGCTGTTGAAAATGGTTATGGTTTAGAAAAAGATTTGAATCATTTAGAAGAAAATGGAAGAATGAAGCAAGCAAATCCAGAAAAAGTTTCAATGAATGCTAAAAGAAGAGGAGCTCCCCAATTAGGAACTTTAGGTGCTGGAAACCATTTCTTAGAGATTCAAAAAGTTGATAAAATATTTTTACCAGAAGTAGCAAAAGCCTTTGGAATAGAAAAAGAAGGACAAATAACAGTAATGATTCACTCAGGAAGTAGAGGACTTGGTCATCAAGTTTGTACTGATTATATAAAATTATTAGAAAGCAAGTTTCGTGATTTATTGAAAAAATTACCAGATAGAGAATTAATATATGCACCTGCAGGAACAAAAGAATGTGATGATTATTTTTCTGCAATGTCTTGTGCTGCTAACTTTGCTTTTACAAACAGGCATATGATTATGCATTGGGTAAGAGAAAGTTTTGTTAAGAGTTTAAGAATGAAGCTAGAAGACATGGAATTGGATTTAGTTTATGGTTTGTGTCATAATATTGGGAAAATAGAAGAACATAAAATAAATGGAGAAAAGAGAAAAGTTTATATTCATCGTAAAGGAGCTACTAGAGCATTTCCAGCTGGTCATCCAGAAATACCAATAGATTATCAGAGTGTAGGACAACCTGTTCTGCTTCCAGGTTCAATGGGCTCTGCAAGCTATGTTTTAGTAGGAGCTAAAACTGCAAAAGAAACTTTTTATTCTACAGCACATGGAGCTGGAAGAGTTATGTCAAGACGCGGAGCTTTGAAAAGATTTAGAGGTGAGAAAATTAAAGCAGCTTTAGCTCAAAAAGGAATCTTGGTAAGAGCTGCAAGCTGGAAAGTAATTGCAGAAGAAGCACCTTCAGTTTATAAAGAAATAGATGAGGTAGCAAAAGTAACTGAAAACGCTGGAATAAGTAAATGTGTTGTAAGATTAGTGCCTCTTGGTGTCGTGAAGGGTTAAATATCTAATATCACTCTAGCTTTCCAAATATCATTTTTTTCTATTTCCATTTTATGATATGTACAAGCCTTTACCTCTGCTCTAGTCTCATGTTTATCTGGATTTATCTTTCCTCCCCAGCATTTTGCTTCAAGTTTAAAGTTTTTCTCATCAACTTTAACTTCAAATTTAGAAAAAGCTAAATTTTCTGCACCATAAAAAACTAAAAGTTCATTAAGCCATTCAAATAACAAACCTTTCAAATCATCTGCTTGTGCCTTAACTTCTCTTTCAACTTCAGGTTTTATTTGTTTTGTATTTATCATGGTTTCAAACATTGCCAGAGCAGAGCTAGCAAAAAGTTCATTTAAGTCTTTCCCAGTTGCTTCGAATGCAGTATCAGACGTTGTTATATCTAAAAATTTAAATGGCATAAGAATAGAATTGGTTTTTTAATTTTTAATAATTACTCAGTTGCACTTGCATTCCAATGCTCAGTAACAGTATGGTCTGAATCCATTAATACTTCGCAACCGAAGAAAGGAGGATAACATAATGAAGATATACAATCTTCACCATCTTTTGTCCATTTCAAAGTTCCACTACCTTTTAATTCAGCAGCCAGAACACAAGCAATTGAATTACCGTCAACCCTTAAAGAATAAGGAGCGTCATCTGTTGCAGTAAGTACAGTTCCATCAATACTATAATTAACAAAAACTGATAAATTGGAAGGTTCTGATTTTACATATAATGTATAATTTACAGGTCCTGTTGGTCCAGTAGGTTCTTCTCCGCCTCCACCGCTACCACCTGAACCTCCTTCACCGCTTCCACTCCCTCCCTCACCTCCAGATCCTTCTGAAGGCTCTTCTGGAAGTTCAGGAAAAGTAGACTCATCTGGAGTTTGTGTTTCATTCTCTCCTTCTTGTTGTTCAGTAGAAGTACTAAAAATATCTTGAGCAGGTGAAGATGGATAAAAAATGTAAAATATTATCAAGTCTGCAACAATAAAAAGTATAATAAAAATAATCCAATTTCTTTTTTTCATAATATTCAATTATATTTCCTGACTTTTAAAAGAAAGCTTTAAATAATTTAAGAATTTAGTAAATAATAGATAACTTTTTTAACTGTAAGAGAGTTAATTTGGTGAAAAAAAATGGAAAAAGTTGGGAACCTCTTAAGAGAATTTGAATTGACTGAATATGAGATTAGAGCATTCTTAACACTATCAAAACTCAACATAGCAACAGCAGAACAATTATCAGAAGCTGGAAAAATACCTTTACCAAGAGTTTATGATACTCTAACTGAACTACAAAAAAAAGGATTTGTTTTAATAAATAGAGGTAGACCCAAGAGATTTAAAATCATCTCTCCTAAAAAAGCTCTAAATAATTTAATTGAATCAAGAAAGAATGAATTTGATAAAAAAATAAAAAAATTGAAAAATAACATTGAAACAATATCTGAAATCCTCTCAAAAATAGAACCTTTAACAATTAGAAAAAAAGGAGAGATATGGTCCACTGACAGAAGAAGAAATGTTGTTGAAGCTTTAAATGAACAACTAATCTCAGCTAAAAAGCAGGTATTAAGTTTTGCTGGAGATATATCATGGTTACCAGAAACTATAAATTCAATAAAAAATGCTAAAAAAAGAGGAGTTGAAATAAAAATCTTAGCAAAAGAATTGAATGATTCTAAAGAATTTTTAAAAAACATAAATAAAGCTAAAAAATTAGGAATAGAGATTAAAACTGGTTATAGTGGAACTTTGAGAGGTTATATAGTTGATAAAAAAATTGCATCTTTAGCACTTAAACTTTCAGAAAAAGGAACTAACATAGCAGAAGAAGGATTGCCTAAATCAGACATCAATAGAAGATATGAATTAATTATAATCGAAAATCCCGCAATTGCAATTGCATTAAAAGAAAACTTTGATTATTGGTGGAAGAAATTAAGTTAAGGCGTTTCTAATCTTAAGAGATCTTCTCTTGCTCTCATATTTTCTTGCTCTTCCTTCAAAACCTCATCATAATTAACAGATTGGTTTTTCCAAAGGCATTTAAGCTCTCGTTGAGCATGCTTAACGAATTGGGGATGGTTTGTAGCTACAAAAGTGTAATTAACTTTACCTCTTTTTTGAGGTTTACCAAGAACTTTGCTAGCACCTTCAACGGGAAATCTATGAATAGTATACATTTCTTCTCCGCCTATAACTCCAGAATGATATTCACGAGAAGCTTCTACACGCCTAACATGAACACCTATATCATGTAGTCTTCTAGCACTAGATTTTTCACCTATTGTCCAAGCTCCTATTTCTGTCATCATAATTTTTATATCAACACCTGATTCTACTAACTCCCTATACATAGCAAGTCTTTTATCGTTACCAACTGACCATGCATCCCCATCGCCAGTAATTGATATGAAATCTCTTCTACCATATCGTTTTTCTTTTAAATTTTCTATTCTTTGATCTAAGTAGGGTGTAAATTCAGATTTTTCATAAAATTTGGTTACCTCAAAACTGGAATCCCAAAAACGACGACTATCTAAATGTTTAATCATTATTGGAGCATCATTTAATACTCTCATTTGTAATGCATTCAAAAAATTATGCGTATCATCTTTCCTAAGCATTTTTTTCACTTTTTAATATTTTATTTTTCACTCTCTTATTTTAGTTAATAAATGACGTATTGAATAGTACTTTCTAAAACTTTAAAAATCTTTCTAAAAATATAAAATTAAAAAACTTTCAAAACAAAAATTTAAAAGATAAATTGATTATTAAAGTAATAGTTTTTCAAGATTATTTAAAATTTAAAACGACAATCGTCATTTGTCGTTTAACCTTATACATTTACTACTGACAACGAGTAAGTTTATAAAACCAAAAAACTATAATATTATATTGTGATAATAAGATGGAACGTAGCAAAAAAATTATTTTTGTATCTCATTGTCTTTTAAATCAAAATGTAAGAGCTGTTGGAAGGGAAAAATTTGCTGGATCATTTAAAGACTTGTTAGAATTGTTTGCAGCATCAGGTGTAGGAATAGTTCAGCTGCCATGCCCTCAATTAGATTTTAACGGTGGTTTGGACAGAAGAGTAAAATCAAGAGATTCTTACGAAACAAATGGATATAGAAAGCACTGCCATAAACTATCTATCAATCTTATAAATCAAATAGAAAATTATCTTAGAAAAAATTATAGTGTGATTGCCATTCTAGGTGTAGAGCTTTCTGTCACCTGTGCTGTCCATCAAATAAAGAATGGTAGAAAGAGTAGTCCGGGAAAGGGAATCTTAATAGAAGAACTTGAAAATGAAATGCAAAAAAAGAATTTCCAGGTTCCAATAATAGGGGTTAATATTGATAATATTTACAGTTCTATAGAAAAGGTTCAATCTCTTTTAGATTTTTCTTAATTCACATTTTCTCTAAAGTCGGTATGCCTAGCAATTCTAAACCAGTTTCTAAAACATTTTTTACTGAATCCACAAGTTTTAATCTAGCGTTCTTTAAATTCTCCTCAGAATTTAAAACTGGTAATGATTGGTAAAAAGAGTTGAATACATCTGCTAGTTCATATAAATAATTTGCTATGTAGTGAGGTTTCAATTCATTCAAAGACTTTTCTAAAATCTGTGGATATTTAGCTAATGATTTTAATATTTTTTTTTCTCTTTCATCTTTTAGATATTTTACATCAAAGTCTTTTAGCTTAGCTTTTTTTAATATAGAATTTGATCTTGCATATGTATATTGAAGATAAGGACCTGTGTTACCATCGAATCTTAAAGCTTCATCCCAAACAAACATAACATTTTTTTCAGGGCTAATTTTTACTATACTATATCTAATAGCCCCAACAGCAACTTTTTTTGCTCTTGTTTCTTTTTCTTCTTTAGATAGTTCTGGATATCTTTTTTCAATTTCTTTTAAAGCTTTTTCACAAGCTTCATTAATAAAATCTGTTAATAAAACCAGTTCTCCTTTTCTTGTGCTCATTTTTCCTGATGGCAACAAAACAAAAGCATAGTGAATAACTTTTGGTGGTTCATATTTTAAAATTCTTAATGCTGCTGACAATTGTTTAAAATAAAGTTTATGATCTTCTCCCAGAACAACAATGTTAAGATCCTTTGCTTTATTAATTTTGTCTATAGTGTACGCTATATCTTTTAGATTATACAAACTTGTTCCATCTGATCTTAATAAAACAAAAGCTGGAGACTCCATGGGTATATCAAAACCTTTTAAATCAAGAACCTTTCTACCATTTTCGTCTGTAAAAATTCTATCTGTTTTTTCAAGTTTTTCTAAAGCTTCATTAGTTTTTTTATTAATAATATAGTCACTCTCATAATCGAAAAAATCATATTTTATACCCAGTTTAGATAATATTTCTTCCTGACCATTGATACACAAAGAAACTATTTTTTTAAACAAATTCATGGTTTTTTTATCTCCTTTTTCAAATTTTGAAAGAATTTCAAAAACCTTTTTCTCATCCTCAGGATTTTCGCTTACCTTTTTACTTGTTTCAATATATATTTTCAACAAGTCCTCAAATTTCAGATCTTTAGTGTCTTTATTCATAACACCATAAACTAAAACAGATATTTGTTTTCCAACATCATTAACAAGATAGTGAACTTCTGTTTCATAACCTAGGAATTTAATTAATCTAACTAAAGAGTCCCCAATAATAGCATTTCTTGCTCTACCAACATGAGGAGAAGCATTGGGATTTATGCTAGTATGTTCAATTAAAGCTTTCTTATCTTTTACTATAAAACCTCCATATTTTTCATTTACAGATTTTAATAAATCTTGACCAAACTTTTTCCAAACAATATAAAAATTTACATAAGGTCCTATGGCTTCTATTTTTTCAATATGTTTTATTTTTAGTTTTTTAGCTAATTCTTTGGCAATTTCTTTAGGATCTTTTTTTAATTTTTTTGATAAAGAAAAGCAAGGATAAGCAAAATCTCCATATTTTTCTGGTTCTTCTATTTCTTCTATACCTATGTCTAGTTGTTTTGCTATTTCTTGTTTTAAGTCTAACCAAGGATTTTGCATAAAAATCATATAATATTATTATTTTTAACTAAATAAGTAATCTTTTTCTTAAAGGTTTAACAATTTTTACCTATGAAGAGCCAAGCTGCTTTTGAATATTTAATGATTTTTTCAATAGTCATAGCATTAGTATTAGTTTTAGTAGCATATGCATTACAGATTACAGAAAGGAATAAAGAAGAAATAAGAATATCAAACGCTATAGCTGCGTCACATGAAATAGTAGACACTGCAAACATAGTAAACACACAAGGAAAACCTACCTCGCTTACACTAACATCAGTTTATATTCCTGAAGGAGTGGAATCAATAACTATTAATGGCAAAACTGTTTTAATGAAAGTCAGAGTAGCTGGTGGCATAACTGATATTTTTGCAACATCAAAAGCAGATTTACAAGGTTCTATATCAAATACGCAAGGAATAAAGAGAGTAAAGATAAAAGCTGAGGATAATTATGTTAACATTACGGAAGTCTGAGGTTTCTTCGGAATTCATTAGTTTAGTTGGCTTTATACTAATTGTTTTTATTTCTGTTTTAATTATAGTTGGTTTAAGATATAATGATGTATCAGAATCAATTATCTTTTCAGAAGCGCAAAACATGGCTAATTTAATAGCAAATGAAATTAATTTTGCAGCAAGTATGGAAGGATACTATAGAGAATTTTCAATACCTAAAAAACTTGTAAATAACATAGAATATAATGTTTCTATTAATACTGATTTTAGATTTGTTGAAGTTAAATGGGATGACAAAAAAGCTATAGCTAACATAATTACAGAAAGGGTTAGTGGAACAGTGGAACCGGGATTAATTAAAATAAAAATAAAGAATGACGAGGGGTTGGTATTAATTGAAAGCTGAAATATTCTCTTCAGATTTTGTTTTAGGATTATCCTTATTTTTAATAGGATTAGTTATATTTGAAGTATTTTATGGTAGTCTACATGCAGAAATAAACGATTATAAAATACGTGATGACATACAGGCCAAAGTTAATAGTATAGCAGATGTTCTAGTAACAAGCACCGGATTTCCAGAATACTGGAATAATGATAGTGTAAAAGTTATAGGATTTTTTAGTGATGGTCTGATAAACTTAACTAAATTTGAAGAACTTCAAAAAATTGAATATTATACTGCAAAGAGGATAATGGGTGTTGGAGGTTATGAAATTTATATTGATATTAGAAATAAGACAGATGATATTATAGACGGCTATAGTTATGGTATTGAAGAAGATGAAAGTTCTAGTCAAGTTTTCTATGTAAAAAGACTATGTTTAGTTGATTTTAATGGTAATACAACAAAAGCTATTTTAAACGTTGGTGTTTGGATATGAAAGCTATTGTCTTCACTATAGATGCTCTGATAGCTCTTGGTATAATAATAGGAGTAATAAGTGGATTAATTTTCTTTAGAACCAAAGTAGCATCACCACTCTTGGCTTCACAACAACTACATTTCATATCAGAAGATATATTAACAGTCCTTTCTAACTCTAAGCTTAGAGATGTTGTTGATAATCAAACTCTTTTAAATCAATATATAACGGACGGTATTTTAAATCAGACCGATTTAGATGAAAAAACAATAGATGTTATAGGTGCTTTATGGTCATCTGGAAATATATCTGAAGCAGCAAATTTGACAAAAGATATTTTAGATGATTTTGTTCCAAGTAACATTGGTTATGAATTCCTAATAAACAATGACCCCATTTATAATTCTTCAGATACAGTAAGACCAAGTTATGAAAATTCAACAATAGAGATTTCTTCTGGGAGGATTGTTTCAGGTTATGAAAGAGGTAAGTCTACGGAAGGTTATGTTGCAAGAGCTATAGCTAGAAAAATAAGTAAAAATAATACACTTGTTGTAATGGGTGATATTATAACTAGCAGTGTCGAGAGTGCTCAAAATAAAATAAATGTAAGTTATATTGCAGATATACCAGAAGATGCTACTATTCTAGATACTTATTGGTTCATAGAAGCAACTTGGGGGATAATAAATAAATTTAGTTGTTACATGAATGGTGAAAACATACCTGGATGTGAAGGGGCAATAGGAAATACAAAATTAGAATCAGGAGATTATATACATCTACTACAACCAGGACATAATATAGGCCATATATCGTATAGAAAATATGCTAGTGAACCGACTGCTGGCGATGATGGAGCAACACATTTAGTTATAGTATACAATACTTCCCAATTGACAACATTGGTGGACTTCGGAAGACAATATCTTCAAAATACAATTTCAGAAGCATCTATAGAATATAGAAAACCGATATTTACTGTTGGTGAGATTTATAACATGAGTATTCATATTAATCTTACAAATGAAACAGAAGTAAAAAATGTGACAGCGAAATTTATGTGGAACGGAGAGACTTATGATATAAATATAAAGAATGTTACGAATGGAACAGTTGACTGGAATGACACAGAAATAAAAAATGTTTTAAATTCTAATGGAATTTCATATAACATGTTAACTGGTAGATTTTTCTGGTTTATTTTTGAGATTGATCCTTACCATGAGAATGAACCAATAAGCTACGAGAGGAAAATAGTTGGTGAAGATTCTTACATTGCTTTGAATTATTCTCAACTTATTGACATAGGAGCAATATATAATTACATTGACATGACAAGAGTACTTGAAGATTATATTGCCGAAGATGTTGATCCCAACTTTGGTGTTTCAGAATTTTATAGGTATATAAGATGGGACTTTAACTTAACAAGCAAAATTCCTTTGATGGCTAGATGGCAATACCCATGGGGCCACTGGGATGGATATGATCCTTTACAGCTTGCAAGAGCAAATGACATTACAGTTTATAATCATGATCCAAGCAATGCATCAAGTGATCCTTTTATTAAGGCATTTGCTAGATTCGGTTATGACACTAACCCAGAAGGTGTTATGATTAGCGGTGATAATAAATTTGAACTTAATTTTAGTGATGGATATTCTATTAATCCGGGAGACTCTTTTGGAGACGTTACATTTTTAGTACCTGCATCTGTAGGTTACGGTGAAACATTTGAAAATGAAACTGACGCTATTGATGATGCTGTAATAAGATTGGAGGATATATTGGGTGATGACATTTCAGCTATGGAAATGGTCGTGGATGCTGTTAGAGTTTCCGGTGTTCCTTATATGTGGGGACCATTTAGCGCAAGAGTTAGAACGTGGGTGTAGATATGAGAGGTTTGCTTTATAGTATAATGGCTGCTTTGATTATTGTTCCAATATTCGGTATCATATTTTTCCATTCTCAAATAGGACAGAAAAATATTGATATTAGCATCAGAGCTCACGAGCTCAAATATTTTGTAGACAGTATTGAAACTGATTTACAAAGATTCATGGAAATAGTAGGAAAAAGAGCTTTGATATCAGCAGTATCGAATATTACAATCAGTGGAACTCCCCTTGATGATGCACAACTAAGATTAAGAGAGTTAATAGAAAATGGAACTTTAAAAGGAAATTATTCTCCGCTTGTCGATAAAGACAATTTAAAGAGATGGGAAAAAAATGTGAGTGATATAGCAAGTAATTCGGGTTTTGATCTATCATTAAAGATTACAGAAACCAATGTGACACAAAACAGTAGTTTTAACATTTTGTTTGAAATTAAAGTTTTGGTAAATATTTCAGATGAGAACGCAAAAATGGGTATTTTAAGAAATATAACTGCAAAGTCTATTGTCTCTATAGATGGCATAGAAGATCCTTTGTTCCCGTTGAATACATTAGGTAGGGTATTCAAAGTAATAAGATATTATAATTTCAGTGATTATAGTAAAAATTTAGTTGGGGGTTCTAATTCATCTGGTTCTAACAGTGGTTATGCTTTTGTTAAGCTAAACGCAGATTTACAAGCAGTCGATATCAATTCTAGCAGAGTACTTGTAACAGATACTATAGTAGGTAAAGAAGCTATAGCTTCCTCGTTTGCAGGAGTCGTATCTGAAGGCGATACAGCAATTCCCGAAACTTTTACAGGACAAGCTATAATATCAGGAGCAACAAATGCTGTAACAATAATTGAAAATGAAACAAGAATATATTTAGATGCACAAACAAAAAAGGTTTGGGATTTACAAAACCTAACTTTAGCCATGCGGAATGGCTATTATAAACCTTCTATTGACGGAGCAAGTTTTTTAGATAGATTAGAAGGTAGGTTAAAACTCTCAGGTAAATACAATTATGGCTTGGAATCATTTGTTTACTTACCAGCTATATCTGATGCAGATATAGTAGTATATTACAATTTAAGTTGTGTTGATTATATGTATTGGAATATGACTGGAGGAAGTTCAATAAGAAATGGTGATTATGATCCTGTATTTGATTGGTTTAAGATAGACTCAAATCATGAAACTATATATGGTGTTAATGAACTATAATTTGAATAGGGGAATTAAATGACTGAATTAAAAGAAATGATTATAGAAACTCCAATTGATAAACTTATAAAATTAATTAAAGAGAGGGAGAAGATAAGTATTAGTGAAGCATCCGAATCTCTTGGAGTTACACGGACTCAAATAGAACAATGGGTTAGAATTCTAGAAGAGCGTGATTTTGTAGAAATGAGATATCCAGCAATTGGGGAACCTATTATAATTCTCAAAAAAATTAAAAGTGGAAAAATAACTAAAAAAATTGAAAAGGAAAGAAAAAAGATTGAAAAAAAGTCAAAACTTTTTGAGAAAAAAATAACTGAAACTGAAAAGAAAGTAGAAGTAACAGACAAGAAAGTATCTAAATTAGAAAAAGAATTACGTAAAAAATTAGAAGGTGTGGAAAAAAACCTTAAAATTTTAGAATCCTTAGAAAGTAAAAAACGGGAAGTAATTAAGGATACAAAGGAAATAGAAAAAGTAGCTGAAGAAATAGTAAAAAACTTTGATGATTTAAAATCGAGTGTAGAATCAATTGACAAAAAAATAAATGAAAAAATTGAATTTATAGAAGCACATGGAGAGCAAATAAAAAATCTAGAAGAGATGAGAGAAGAAATAAGAAACGATATAGAAAATCTGGACGCAGAAATTAAATTAACAAAGCTAGTTTTAAAAGGTAAAAAAATACATACTGTAAACCCATTGAGAAGACTGTTTGGAAGACATGAGAAAAAAACAGAGAAAATTAAAAAGAAACATAAAAAAATAGACAAAAAAATTTCTAAGATAGAACAAAAAGTAAAAAATAAGAAAATTAAAGCCAAGAAAAAGTCAAATATTTATAAGGATTTTTGGTGAAAGAATGGTAAAGGAAACAATTGATACTTATCAGATAGAATCAGATAAAGTACCTGGAAGAGTTAGTATTATAAAAAGACCTGAAGAATATACTCCTGTTTATGAAGTGAAGTTTCCAGCAGTAGAACCTGCAACAAGAGCTATATTAGATTCTATAAAAGAAAAATTAATAGAAGTTGTAAAAATAGAGGTAAGTGAAATTTTAGATCCTAAAGCTATGGAAGGCATTAAGAAAAGATTTTTAGCGAGCGCTCTTGAAACTATTGGTAAAGAAATGCCGAAGGTTCCAGATGAAGAGAAAAACATATTAGCCGGATATCTGGTTCACGAGATGCTTGGCTTGGGAAGACTTGAAGTTGTATTAAATGATGATGACTTAGAAGAACTGGTTATAAACAATTCTACTGAATGTGCTTGGGTATTTCATAAAAAGTATGGATGGTTAAAAACAAACATAATAATTCCCTCAGAAGAACAAATATATAATTATGCGAGCTTAATTGGAAGAAAAGTTGGAAGAGAAATAACTAATTTAAGTCCTTTGATGGACGCTCACTTAATAACTGGAGATAGAGTTAATGCTACTCTGTTTCCAATATCAACAAAAGGAAATACTATAACGATAAGAAAATTTAGGAGGGAACCTTGGACAATGATACATTTTATTCATCCTAGTAATAAAACACTTTCTATGGAAATATCTGCACTATTATGGTTGTGTATGCAATATGAATTGAACATATTAGTTGCTGGTGGAACTGCTTCAGGAAAAACTTCAGTATTAAATTCTTTAATGCCATTCGTACCAGTAAGTCATAGAATAATTTCAATAGAAGACACAAGAGAGTTGAGACTTCCGGATTTCTTGCATTGGATCCCTTTAACAACAAGAGAACCAAACCCAGAAGGAAAAGGAGAAATATCAATGTTAGATTTATTAGTTAATTCATTGAGAATGAGACCTGATAGAGTTGTTGTAGGGGAGATAAGAAGACAAGCAGAAGCTGAAGTTTTATTTGAGGCAATGCACACTGGTCATAGTGTTTATGCAACTTTACACGCTGATACTGCTGAGCAAGTAATAAGAAGACTAACTAACCCGCCTATTAATCTACCAGAATCTTTGTTAGAATCCTTACATTTAGTTATAGTTCAATTTAGACACAGAAGAAGAGGAATAAGAAGAACCTTACAAGTAGCAGAATTACTTCCAGGAGGTGCAAGAGGTGAGGCAAAAGCAAGATTAGAAACATTGTATAGGTGGAAACCTCAAACTGATAAGATAATAAAAGTTAGAGACAGTATAAGGCTGATAGATGAGATAAGAATGCACACAGGAATGACAGACGATGAAATGGAAAAAGACTTAAAGGAGAAAGAAACTGTTTTACAATGGATGTTAGAAAACGGAATAAATACTGTAAACACTGTAGGAAAAGTTGTTGCTGATTATTATCATGATAAAGAAAAAATATTAAAAATAGTTAATAAAAAAGGTAAAGCACAAGAAGTCCTTGATGCAAGTTTAATGAAAGAGCTCGAAAAAGCTGTTTAAAATGATAATTCCTTTTGTTCCCTTTCCACTTAAAAAAGCATCAAAAGAAGCAGTGGCACATTTTTCGAAATTTGGAGATATTATATGTAGATCCTTTCCTTCTTTGAAACTAAATCTTTATCAGGCTAAAATTGGACTAAGACCTAGAGAGTATGCATCTTTGATTGTATTAACAACTATTTTTTATTTTATAATATTGACACCACTGGTTTTTTGGATAGGTTTTATTGCTGGTAAAGTAGATTTTTTCTTGCCTTTTGCGGTTGGTGGTGTTTTTTCTCTTTTCGTTTTCTTTTATTTAATACAATATCCGAGACTTGTTGCTAGCAGAAGAATGAAAGTCCTGGAATCTGATCTGTTAAATTCTTTACAACATATGTTAATAGAAATTAAATCAGGTGTTCCACTTTTTAATTCAATGATAAGCATAAGCACAGGTTATGGAGAAATAAGCGAAGAATTTAAAAAAGTAGTTAAAGAGATAAATGCTGGAAAATCTGAAATAAAAGCTTTAGAAGAAGCATCTAGAAGAAATCCTTCTTTATACTTTAGAAGAACTTTGTGGCAATTAACAAATTCGATTAAGGCGGGCAGTGATATTGGTAATGCCCTTGAAGCAATTGTTCATAATTTAACACAAGAACAAATAATAGCAATAAGAAAATACGGCCAAGAATTAAGCCCCTACACATTAATTTACATGTTAATTGCAATAATCATGCCAACATTGGGAATAACATTTTTAATTATTTTATCTTCTTTTGCAGGGCTCCAAATTCCAAAACTAATATTTCCTTTAATAGTTCTTGGTTTAGCAGTTTTTCAATATTTTTTTATGGGAATGATAAAAACAAAAAGACCTTTAATGGTGAGATGATTGAAAGATATTTACTATTTGACCCCAAAAAGATATAGGGATTTTTTTAAAAAGCAGATAAGATATGCTGGAGTAAAAGAAGCTTCTACAAATAGAATTGTAGGAATCTCCTTTTTCTTATCAATATTGTTAGCTCTTAATTTTTCTTTTATTTTCTTCTTACTTGGTTTTGAACTCATGGGATTTTTATTTGGTTTGGGTTTGGGTTTTGGTGTTATAATTTTTACTTATTTAATTTTCATGTTTATTGCAGATTCCAGGGCTAATCAAATTGAAACAGTTTTACCAGATGCTTTGCAATTAATGTCAGCAAATGTTAGAGCTGGGATGACTATTGATAGAGCAATATGGCTTGCTGCGAGACCCGAATTTGGAGTTCTTGAAGAAGAAATTAAAAAAGTTGGAGCAAGAACAATGGGAGGAAAGCCATTAAAAGTAGCGCTTACTGAAATGACAAAAAACATTAAATCGAAAATACTAAACAGGACAGTAAAATTATTATTAGAAGGAATAGCATCTGGTGGAGAAATAGCTCACTTATTAGAGGAGACTGCAAACAATATAAGAGTTACTCAAACTCTTAAAAAAGAGATAAAATCATCAGTAATGACTTATTCTATATTCATAGTTTTTGCTGCTGTAATTGCAGCTCCTTTTTTATTTTCAATAAGTCTTTTCTTTGTTGAGACTATGACAGAACTTTGGGGTTCGGCGAGTTTTGGTGCAGAAGTGACAGGAACATCAATGGGAATGGGAGGCATGTTCCAAAAAGCTGGCGGACCTCAAATTGGTGTAGATGATCTGTTCTGGTTTGCAATATCAGCAATATCAGTAACAGCTTTCTTTGGCTCTCTTTCAATAGCTCTGATACAAACAGGCAAGGAGAAAAATGGATTAAAACTTATTCCTGTCTTGCTCATAGCTTCTATAGCAGTGTTAATGGTATCTCAAATGATTGTAAAAATGTTTTTCGGAGGGTTTTTTGCTCTATAGAAATCTTTAAGTACCAAGTTGACAAAATAAAATATTAAATAGGAGGTATTAAAAATGAAAGGACAGACAGCAGTTGAGTATCTAATGACTTATGGATGGGCAATTTTGATAATTTTGATAGTAGCTGGAGTTCTAGCATACTATGGAATATTTGCGCCAGCTGGATTCTTGGGCCCAACAGCAAGAGGGTTTGGACAAGTACAGGTTCTTAACCCGTGGGCTGTTTCAACAGCTGGGGTTGTAACTCTAAACCTAGCTAACAGAGTTGGCGGAGCAATCAATATAACGCAGGCTGTTTTGACTATAGACGCAACTGACTACACGTGCACACCAACTGTAGAATTGGAAATAGCTTCAGGTGAAGATGATACATTCACTTGCACATCAGCTCCAACGCCTATAACAGGTGCAGACACAGGGGAAAGTTACAGTGCAACAACTGTCATAAGCTACAGGTATCCCTCAGACGCAGCAACAGCTGACTTTAGCACATCAGGTACCATAACTGGAACATACAGCTAATAGTGTTTTACTATTTTAAACTTGTTTTTTTATTGTTTTTTCTATTTCTTTTTGTTAATTCTTTTTTTCCATTTTTCTAATATTTTGAAATAGTCTTCAAATAGATAGTTCCAAATTCCTGCTGGCCAATCATTGTTCTTATATTCTTTTTCTAGATTCTTATCTGAATTATAAGCATCTCTAGCTTTCCTTAATTTTCCTCTGTTCTTATATCCATCAATTTTAACATCAAACTGATTTAATTTTACACTTCCTTTTTCTTTGTCTATAACAATTGTTGAACTGATTTTCGATTGGTACATGTTATCTCCTGCTTTGTAAATCATAAGTATAGTAATTAGCCTTATCAAGCACATCAGGTAGTCTATGGGATAGATCTCTTGCTATTCCTAAATCATTTGATTTAGCAGAACCTCTACCATGAATAGCTGAGAAGTATTTGTTATTAGTGCATACTGAAGTAACGCTCATCTTACCATAATATTCAGTCATTATTTCCAACCCATGGACCTTTTATGAGCTTCATATGCTATTTGATTTGCTCTATTCACAGAATCAGCCAAACCTTCTGAAATTGTCCTTGCAATATCTCTATCATTTGAGCGGCTAGAACCTCTACCTTCTAATTTCGTATAATCTTTTCTAGTTGTTATTGTGCTTTTATTATGAAGTTTTCCATAATATGACACTAAATCACCTCACTTTGCACACATTGATGCTGCATTTTTTACATGATCTTTGTCTTTTCCTACAACGTTTAGACTTCTTTCAAATGTTGTAGAATCTTTATTTCCATACAAATTCCTAGATAACTCGCTTTTCACATAATATGGAGATTTTTTATTTAGCATAAAATCACTTAAAGAGGACTAAAATATCCTTGGGTCCTTCCATATTTTTTCTTGATTTGTCTGTCAAAGTCTTCTTTTAGAGAAGAGCTCACACCACAATAATTTTTTGAACTTTTTACTTCTTTTATTCCAAATGAATTCATAGCACCTATTAATCCCCTATCTCTGTGAACCATGGAATGATCAACCTCAGACCCACCATAATCTGTTTCAACTGTTGTTTTACCCCTTCCTGATCTAACTCTTATACTCATTTTAACACCTCCTACGAATTTTTTAAAAGAATATTGATTTTTTCTAAGATTGAAAAAACATTGTTTAGATTGGTTGAGATTATTGGAACCTGAAAATTTCTTTTTTGCATCTCATTTTCAATTTCTTTTATCAAAGCCCCTTTTCCTGGAATGTTCTTTCTACCATTATTAATTCTATAAACACCACAGATTGGAGAAAACTCTACTCCAAGAATCCCGAGAACTTTAAAATCTGCATCTAGATATTTTTTAATTGTATTTACAATAATAACAGAAGTTTTTTCACAATATTTTTTATAAATTTTGACGTTAGTTGTGTTTTTTATAAATTTTCCATTACAATCTATTTTCGGACATGGTAATTGAACTATTCCTACATCTGTCTCACTAAGTAATTTTACTACTTCTTTTATTTTAGAGAATTTTTCATTTCTTATACTTTGATTTAATATACAATGTGAAACGAAAATTATTTTCTCGTCCATAAATTAGATATGATAAAGAGTAGAGCATATAGGATTCTGACTACCAAGAGTTGTAAAAAATAATTAAAAGAAATTAAAAGAACATGCCTGACATTGATCCACTACCAATAAAAGCTCCCATCAGAAACATGAATGCTATGCCCACTAGTACAAATAAGATTAACACTACAATACCAACTGGTACTAACCATGTAAGAAGTGCCCTACCTGTTGTATAATTATGAACTTCCTTTAGTGCCATTGTTAAAAGATATAATCCATAAATCATGAGTACAAATGAAAGTATCCATCCTGCGATTGGAATTAACACTAATATTGATGATATAATACTCAATGGCGCATAATAAATAGCATATAAGTAAGATTGGGTTGTGTAACTTCCTTTTCCACCGAAAAGCATTGCAAATATATATAATATACCTGACAATATGAGCCATCCTATAACAGCCATTATTGGTGTTAATATTAAAGATGCTAAAAATATCATTGGACCTGCAAAAGCTGAAGCAAAAGGAGATAAATAACTTGCAAATGCTGCACCGAAGAACATCTGATATATACCTGATATAAAACCTGATATAAGACCTGCCACAGCTATGTGTAAAGCACCCTCGCCTAGAGTTGCATTTTTCTTTTCTTTTTTAAATGTTGGTATGGGTTTCGTTAAACTATCTATCCATAAATTAAAATTCAACTAATCACCTATTCTAATTAATAGAATAGTCTTCTTATAAAACTTACTTTTTACGTCTTTTTTCCAGATATACAGATGTATAAGAAAGAAGAAGTAGAGGTGTTACTACAAAAGCTTCTAAAACTGTTCCGAAAAATGAAAAAAGATTAACCAATGCTGAATTTAATAGAATAAAGATTATCATTAAACCCAGAATTGTCAAATAACTTTTCTTTGAAACCTCAAAACTCTTATTAACAGAATCAATTGCATTTAGATTATCAATTACTATTGCTTGATTAATGAAAACAAAGAAAATACTAACTAAAATTATAAGTATTGAACCCAAAGTTGCTATTGAAAAAATAGTAATTAGGAGGGTTAAAGAACCTGCTCCTGAAAATGTTGTTGAAAAGCCCGTTAAAATAAACAAAGGGGAAAATACAGCAATAAAGAGAACTAATAAAATTAAAATAAAAAGTGAATTAGCTCCAATTATTGTCCAGAATTTTTCTTTAGCTGTTTTTAACATTGTTTCATATTTTGTTTTTCCTCTTAAAGCTTCATAAAGCATTTTTACAAAACCGCCAGTCAAAGCAATTGATATCAAAAACCCTATTGCAAACATTATTAAAGAAAAGGAAAGAGCACCTAAATTAGACATAAGAAGTGTTATCATATCAACAGTTCTATAAGATAAGAAAATAAAAACCCATGGTATGATACCAATTAAAAATGGTATACCAACGAGTATAAATTGTAGGACCATAGCTGTAATAATTGGCCAGAAATTTTTTCTATAGGCCTTCCAAGATTTTTCTATGTGTTCTATTACCATCAATAATAATTGTAAAAACGAGCTTATAAATTATATCTAAAGAAAAGAAAACAATAATATTTCTAGAATTATTATTGCTACTGCAATAAAAACAACTATTTTGGGTTCTAACTTTATTTTGCTTTCTGCATCTTCTTCATATCTTACTAATCCTGCCATTCCTGTTGGAGCTCTTAATTTTTTCTTATCAGCCATAATAATCAATACTCATTACTTTATCTAAAAATTATTTAAATACTATCTTTTTCTTCGTTTCTTTTTAATTGTCTTCTTCTTTGGTTTCTTTATAACTGGTTTTTTCTTTTCTTCTTTAACACTGATTAAAGCCAGGTATATTAAAACTGACCAAATAACTATATCAGATAAAAAATAAACCCATAGAACTTCAAAAGCTGCTCCTGGATAAACTACTCTTCTTAACCATGGTAAAAGATAACCCCAATGACTGACCCCTACTAAAAAGACGTTTGGAAAAAGTGCTGTGATCAAAGTAATTATTATTCCAGTCAACAAAGAATAAATTGGTATTTTATACTGCTTGCACATAATAATTCATGTTAACTTCTATTATATAAATATTAATCAGTAATGAAAACAATAGTGTGCTGGTCACGCTTGGATTTGTTAAGATGACATGTTACGAGATTTGTATCAGAAATTTTTACCATCTTCTTCTAGATTTTCCTCTAAATCTTTTTCTAAATGGTCTCCTGCTTCTAAAATTTCTGTTTCTATTAGGTTGATATTTTTTAAATGGTAAAACTTTGAAATTTGTAATTTTCATTTTTTCAATGTCATAAGAAAATGTTTTTATTATTCTCGTAAATGAACCATGATCATCTCTACTCAAAAGCGATATTGCTTTTCCTGATTTTCCTGCTCTAGCTGTTCTTCCTATTCTGTTTGCATAGTTTTCTGGATCCTTTGGTATATCGTAGTTGAAAATATGAGTTACATTTTTTATGTCCAACCCTCTTGCAGCCACATCTGTTGCAACTAAAACTCTTGTTATTCCCTTATGAAAGTCTTCCATTACTTTTTCTCTTCTTGCTTGTGACAACCCGCCATGTAAAGCTGTAGCATTTACATTATTGTCCTTAAGATTCCTAGAAACTGCATCTACCGTTCTTCTAGTATTGCAAAAAATAATTGAAAGTCCTGGTTTCTCCTGTTTAATTAAATGAACTAACAATGAGAATTTTGTTTTTTGATTAACATCACGATAATATTGTTTTAAAATATCATCACTAACTTTGATTTTTGTTTTAATCTTTTTTGCATTTTTTGTAAAACTGTCTCTAATTCTTATCAAACTGTCTGACATGGTTGCGCTAAACATCAATGTTTGTCTATTTTTTGGAATGTTTTTTTCAATTGTTTCTATGTCTTCAATGAATCCCATATCAATCATTTCATCTGCTTCATCCAAAACAAATATTTTCACATTACTAGTGTTCATTGTTCCTCGTCTCATATGATCTAGAATTCTACCTGGTGTTCCAACAACTATCTCAGCTTTTCTTAGACCAGAAATCTGAGGTCTTATAGAAACTCCTCCATAAACTGTTTGTATGTGAAGTTTCTTGAAACGTGAGAACTTCTTAAGATCACTTGCTATTTGTCTAGCCAATTCTCTTGTAGGTGCTAAAACAAGTGCTTGGATTTTTCCACCTTTAACAACTTTCTCTACTAATGGTACTCCAAAAGCTGCTGTTTTGCCTGAACCTGTTTCAGATTGACCAATAACATCATAACCTTTTTTAATTATAGGTATAGATTCATACTGAATTCTTGTAGGTTCTTCGAATCCAATATCATTTAATGAACCTAATACACTTTTTTCAATATTCATATTTTCGAATTTCATAATATCATCTCTTAATTTTTTTCAAGTCACAAAAGCAATAGAATTAGTGTATTCAACTAATGCTATTTAACAAGGCTTTGTACTTTACTTTAATTAAATAGGGAATGGGACTATTTAAACCTATGTGTTGTTAACACTGATTAGTAGTTAAAACAAGAGTGTGTGCTGGGCATAACCCATCTTCTGTAACAAATCTTGTAAACACGTTCATCTTTGTTTGACAGCATTCGTCTATGCGATCTACCCGCTCCTCTTTCATCAACAGAGCTGTTTGATCTTACACCTTGCTAAGATTCTTTTGAACATCTTAAGCTCAATTAAATCCCAAACTTTTCAGCTTTGTTCTCACGAACTGCAAACCATCAAGGCTAATGGTGGATGGAGTTTCCTCCGCACTGAAGTACGGACAGCTGTCTGCCCAGCCCACAATAAGAAATAATTTCCAAAGTATAAAAAGATTTTCTTAATAACTTATATTTTATAGGAGTTTTTTTCAATCTCTTCTACTTTTTTTATTTCTTCTAAAATACGATCATCAATAGTATCACGATTATGATGTTCACATCTTAGAACTTTAGCCCAAAAATGAACACTGGGCTTAATATTTGAAATTTTATCCACGGGTTTAAATTGCAAACTGTTAATGTCAAGTGTTAAATAGTTATGAAATTTTTCTCTAGAGTATGCAACGTATGGAACATGAATTAAAAGAATATTTTTTTTCGGACCGTTTTTTATTGGAGATGGATTTGAAGGAGGAATTGAAGTTGGAATTAGAGGTGGGGTTCGAAATGGAAAGTAAATCGTACTGTAAGAAACATAAAATCCATCCATATACAATGTGCTATCTCTTTTCAATTTTAGTAGGTTTTCTGTAAAACCACACAAAGTTGTAAAAGTTTCAATAGAACCTACATCTACTATTTTTTCAATATATTTATTAAACTCTTCGGGCTCTCTTCTCATAATTTACACTATATAACTCATTAGTAGTAAAATATAAAAACCTTTCTTTTTTATACTTCACAGTAATTCTGAAAATCAAAAGAAAATTTATCAGCAGAAACATTTAAAGGGGTCTAAGCTTAAAGGAATTGGGAAGTGCAAGCTGAACACATCGCCGAAGCTTTGTGCGTACACCTCACTCCCATTAAGCGGATAATCTATCCGCACCAGTTACCTATTTTTCCCGGCAGTTTCCAGCTTAGATGCTTTCAGCTGTTAAGAGCTATGACGTTGCTGCCCGGCATTACCAAATGATAACCGGTCAACAAGAGGTCACGAATGAGCGTTCCTTTCGTACTCACCCATCCTTCGAGTCAGGTAACAACACCCTCAGTAGATATAAACCGTACTGTCTTTGTCGTCTGGCGTAGGATTCTAAGTTGGTTCATCAGCTACTCCATCAGCGAATGTTTCGCATTGGGGCGGTCCATTCATCACCAATTAGACAAGGTAACATGATTTCATAGCTAGCTCTAGCTAAAGCTAATCATGCTATCTTAAATCAGGGAAAAGAATATAGGACCCTGCGCCAGATCACGACGTACTGAACCCAGCTAATGTCCCCTTTTAACCAGTGAAC
>WVXN01000047.1:0-1851 GCA_011773475.1 Candidatus Aenigmatarchaeota archaeon | reverse complement strand
CCAAGCGGTCCACCAATCGGTGTCCCCCCAAGTCGAAGGTTAGTCATACAATTACAAAAAGGCAGTGTTACATTGTCGCCTATCTACTGACCTAAATCAGTAGCGTAACAGCTCCTACCTACACTATGTAATTATAACCGTATAACAACGACAGGCTACCGCAGAGCTCCACGGGGTCTTCTCTTCCCCCTGAGGGTCTGTGGCCTATTCACCACAACAGCAGGTTCGCCGGACTCCGGTCTGGGACAGCGAAGAAGTCGTTAAGCCCTTCATGCGGGTCGACATTTAATCGACAAGGGACTACGCTACCTTAAGACGGTCAGAGTTACCGCCGCCGTTAACGAGGGCTTGGACCGGTTGAAACCGATTTTCACACACTCGCACTGGGCAGGCCTCAGCAACTATACAAAGCGTTTCCGCTTAGCAGTCACCTATGTTTTTGTTAAACAGTCGCCCCTTCCTCGTCACTGCGACCTATGCACTTCTGCATAGGCAACCCTTCTACCAAAGATACGGGTCTAATTTGCCGATTTCCCTAGACTGGAATAATCCGACACGCCATTGCCTTCTCAGCAAAGGTACCAGTATAGGTTCTCAGTACAAACATAAACAATCCTTTCTGATTACATTTTCAAGGACTCTAGGAATTTGCCTAACTCCACTATACAGCAGAGCTATTTGCAGCTTCAACTAATTCTCTCCTTGACGGAACTCCTTAGTTTTAACTGCTTAACTTACGTAGGTATATCTCTAAAGTGTTTGCAATCAGACTTGTGTTGCCACACGTATGTTTATGGTATCTGAATATTAACAGATTTCCCTTCCCGTACAACAGTTAAGAGTACGGTTAGGATTGACTAACTCACGACCGATAAACGTTGTCGTGAAACCCTTGCCTTTCAGGCGGAGAAGATTCTAACTTCTCTTTGATGCTACTACCAGCAGGATTTTCATTTCTGCACGGTTCACATCTTTTTACAAAGATGCTTCTGCCCATACAGAACGCCTTCCTACACTATTGCTTTCGCAATCTGAGGTCTCGGTTCTTAACTTACTCCCGTCCATCTTCACCGCACCAGCCCTCGAGAGGTCCGTTGTTACACGTTGATTATGCGATGGCAACTTCTAAGCCTACGCTCCTCCTGTTTTAGGATTGATACAAGCTTTGTGAATTAGTTAAGATTAGGGACCTTAACCTCAGGCTAGGTTGTTCCCTTTTTGGATACCAGGCTTACCCTAGCACCCTCACTCCCATCTTCTACGATGTTAACAGATTATTAGTTTGACAGGAAAACTGGGAATTTCTTCCCTTGGTTTCCCAATCAGTGCTTTACCCTGTTAACTATCTCAGATGAGGCTGTGCTTAGACACATTTTGGAAGGAACCAGCTATCACCACTTTCGATTGGCTTTTCACCCCTAACCCCAATTCATCCGAGTGGTTTCTCCAACATCGGTTCAGACCTCCACGCAGCTTTCGCTACGCTTCATCTTGATTGGGATTAGATCAAGCGGTTTCTGGTCTTGATCCTGTGACTTCAGGCCCTTTCAGACCTAGTGCCATGCTTTCGCTACGCACTTTTGCTTTTGCTATGGATATCTTGCTTAACAATTTATCCTCGCCACAAGAACAAACTCCCTGCCCCGTGTTTCTAAACGGACTCCATAATCCTGTAATCTCTTGTTCGTATATACTACTTGCATAGTTTTCCTTCACAAGAGAACCTTTCAGACCATGGATGACTATCGCCAATAGGTTTCAAGATCTTTTCAACTCCGGTGAAGAATACTTTTCAGCTTTCAGTCACCTTACTTATTCGCTATCAGACTTTCGAGATATTTAGAGTTAGTC
>WVXN01000063.1:7633-8799 GCA_011773475.1 Candidatus Aenigmatarchaeota archaeon | reverse complement strand
ACTTCAGGTGCTTTTACCTCTTGGCCAAACTTAACACAATCATCACAAACTGTTAAAATCGCTCCTTCAATCTTAGCCTTTCTATTAGCTTTTTTAGAACCACAAATTTTGCATTCAGTCATATTTTCACTTAATCTTCTCTTCTATCATGTTTACCAACAATTATAAATATTTCATTTTAAAATAAATAATGGGTTGGTATGACCGGTGGACTTCAAATCCTATTCTAAAGATTTATTTAAAGGTGTTTATCTATTATTTCTATCGAAAGGTGTATTAAATGGCTACTTATAATCCTCAAGAAATAGAGAAAAAGATATTGAAGTTATGGGAAGATGAGAAACTGAAAGAGAAATCTTTAAATTCGATGAAGGGTAAAAAAACCTTCTCATTCATGGATGGACCTCCAACAGCCAATAATCCGATGGGAGTTCATCATGCTTGGGGAAGAACATACAAAGACCTTTTTCTAAGATTAAAGACAATGCAAGGTTTTGACACAAGAAAACAGCCTGGATTTGACTGTCAAGGATTATGGGTTGAGGTCGGAATTGAAAAGGAACTTGGTTTTAAAACAAAAAAAGACATAGAAAAATACGGTATTGGCAAATTTACTGAAAAATGTGTAGAAACTGTTCTTAATTATGTTAAAGTTTGGATAGATTTATCAAAAAAACTTGGAATGTGGATGGATTGGGATAATCCTTATCTAACTTTATCAGATACGAACATAGAATATGTCTGGTATTTTCTAAAAAAATGTCATGAAAAAGGCTGGTTGTATAAAGGATTGAAAGTTTTGCCTTGGTGCCCAAGATGCGGAACTAGCTTGTCGTCACATGAAGTTTCAAGTGGTTACAAGGAAAAAACTCATCCAGCAATTTATGTCAAGTTTCAAATAAAAAATGGAGAAAACGAGTATCTTTTAATTTATACAACAACTCCTTGGACATTGGTCTCCAATGTTGCTGTTGCTGTGCATCCCAATGAAGAATATGTTAAAGTAAAGGTTGATAATGAAAGGTTCATACTAGGGAAAAATCTTTTAAATTCTGTATTTCCTGACAAAAACTATAAGATAATTAAAAGACTTTATGGAAGAGAATTAGTTGAATTGCAATATGAGAATCCCATGAAAGATCTGTTACCTCTTCAGTGGAATATAA
>WVXN01000063.1:6109-7559 GCA_011773475.1 Candidatus Aenigmatarchaeota archaeon | reverse complement strand
AAACTTCCTATTCTTTCTCCTCTGGATGAGGATGGCAAGTTCACTGAAGATGCTGGTTGGCTTAGAGGAAAAGGTGCAAAGGAAGCTAACAAATTAGTTTTAGAAAAGCTTAAAGAAAGAAATGTTTTATTCAAAGAAACTACTTTAACTCATAGTTATCCTTGTTGCTGGAGATGTGATGAAGAACTAATTTACAGAACTGGAGAAGAATGGTTCATATCTTCTGATGAGATAAAACCCAAACTAATTGAAGAAATTGAAAAAGTTATATTTTATCCAGAATGGACAAAAAAAAGCATGTTGGACTGGCTTAGGAACTTAAAAGACTGGAACATTTCTAGAAAAAGATATTATGGTTTGCCTTTACCATTTTGGGTCTGTGGGTGTGGTCAGCTAGAAGTTATGGGAAGTAAAAAGGAGCTAAAGAAAAAAGCTGTTAAAGGTTTTAATCAATTAAAGGAATTGCACAGACCATGGATTGATAATGTTGTTCTTAAATGTAAAAAATGTGGAAAGGAAATGAAAAGAATTGAAGAAACAGGAGACTGTTGGTTGGATGCTGGAGTTGTTTTCTTTTCAACTCTTAATTATTTTGATAATAAGAGATATTGGAACAAGTGGTTTCCTGCAGACTTTATAACAGAAATGCATGAGCAGGTTAGGCTTTGGTTTTATGCTACTTTGTTTGTTTCAGTTGCAATAGAAGGTAGAACTCCTTACAAATCTGTTTTAGCGCATGGAATGGTTTTGGATGAAAAGTTTAAAGAAATGCATAAAAGTACTGGAAATGTTATTTGGGCGGAAGAGGCCTTGGAAAAAATGGGAGCTGATGTAATGAGGTGGATGTATTGCAAGCAAAATCCAGGACAACCAATGCCATTTGGTTATACTCCTGCAAAAGAGGTTAGAAGAATTTTAAATATTTTGTTTAATACTGTTAAGTTCTTACAAACATATGCTGAGGCAAATGATTTCAAACCAACAAAACCGAAAAAACTTGACATATCTAGTAAATGGCTGTTTTCCAGAGTTCAAATCTTGAAACAAGAAGTTACAAAAAATTTAGAAGAATTAAAACCACATTTAGCAGCTAATAAATTAGAGGAATTCTTTTTAAATGATCTTTCAAGATGGTATGGACACATAATAAGAGAGGATATAAAGCCTGGTATAAAATCTAAAAATAAACAATCTATGCTCTACACATTTTATAGTGTGAGTTTGGATACTTTGAAACTCTTATCAGTATTTACACCATTTGTTACAGAAGATTTGTATCAAAATTTTTTCAAAAAGTTTGAAAAGCAGGAGAGCATACATTTTTCTGACTGGCCAAAAGTTGAAAAGAAATTGATAAACAAAAAACTGGAGGAGGAAATGGACCTTGTTAAGAAGATTGTTGAAACATCTAATGCTGTAAGACATGAAAAAGGAATAAAATTGAAATATC
>WVXN01000063.1:4092-6060 GCA_011773475.1 Candidatus Aenigmatarchaeota archaeon | reverse complement strand
ATATTGTTAAAAAAATGGCCAATGTTAAAGAAGTTAAATTTGAAGCTTCAGAAAAAGAATTAGAAATTGTTTTAGATACAGAAATTACTCAAGAGCTAAAAGATGAATGGTTGTTAAGTGAGTTAACAAGAAATGTTCAAGCATTTAGAAAGAAGCTGGGATTAAAAATAAAAGAAAAAGTTGATTTGTATCTACCTGAAAATAAACTGTTCAAAAAATCAAAAGAAAACATAGAAGGAATTACTGGAAGTAAGATAGTATTTGGTGGAATTGAAGGTAATAAATCTGAGTTTAAATTCGAAGATAAGAAATATGAATTTGGAATAAAAATTTTGATTATGTCTTAATTTTCTTTACTATGTCATTTACTACTTCTTTCAAATCATGATTTGCATCTATAGTCATTGCACCCTTTTCAACCATATGATTTTCCCACCATTCTTTCCATTCAAAAACCCAATTTTGGACTTCTTCTGTATGCCCAAAATCATTCGATGTGCGTATGCTAAGCCTCTTGCGTATTATCTCTTTACTAGCTTTCAATAAGATTATTTTATCAAAAAGAGTCAATAAATCATCGGTGTTAGATGCAGTTCCGCAATAGAAAACAACGTTATTTAAAACATTTTTCTTCACATTTTTACTAATAAGTTTCTGCAGTTTCTTTTTATCACATATCCAGTCATGTTGTTTGATACATTCTAGATTATGTTTATCATAATCTTTCAAGTCCGTGATTTTGCCCGTTGACTTATTAATCATATTAAATAAACCATGTATTTCTTCAATATCATACGCCCTATAGCCAAGTTTCTTCAATTCATTACAAATAGCTGATTTTCCAGAACCGCTAACACCTGTAACAAGTATTGATTTATTCATATTCAAATTTTAGAAATTCTGGCTTATAAAATCTAAACTAGATGTTCCACAGGTTATTTTCATGTCTGGTATGGAAAAATGCGATTTTTCATGTGGTTATGTTGATATGAGTGGTGGAAAGTTATCGTTTTCTGAACTTATCATAAATAAAGACTATGAGACAGGAGAGGAAATATGAGATAATTAAAATCAACAAAATATCAATCCCGAAGATTAATTTATTCAACCCGATAATTATAAGGAAAATAAGGAAAATAGAAGGACAAACCATGCCACCAGGATCAGCAAGAACACAACCAAAAAATGGAAAATACATAATAATTGATAAAATTGCGAATATCATAATTTTTCTCTTGTCTGGTTTCAGGAATTGTTTGAGATTGGTCATGAAAATCATTCATATAGATATGTCGGAAACGGAAACCAATTTTTTCATAAATATAATTAATATTTCACATATAAATTTTTAGAATTAACTTCCTCTTTTTTCTAGAATACTAATGATATAGCCTGCAATTTTGTTTCTAACAACCTTATCATCAATTAATCCCATTTCTTCAAGAATCTCTTTATTGTTTTTAAAATTCTTACTAAATTTTTCTGGATATTGTTCTACTAATTTCTCAGCCATATTCTTTATCCATTTTCCTCTTATTCTGCCCATAATTACCGTAACCTTTTATTCTTATGTATAATAAATAAATTTATGCATTACCTTGTCATAAGTCCTGTTGGATTATTCATATTCAATGAAAAGAATAAGCTAGTAAAACTTAAATACTTTGAAAAAGACCCGGAAAAGGTTGCTAAGAAGCTAGAGAAATTTGAGAACAAAGAAGATATTCCAGAACTAAAAGAAATTAAGAAAGAGTTTAGAGATTTAGTTATAGATCAACCAAACAAAGCAACAGAACATTTCAGAGAGAATTTTAGAGAAATTGTTTTAAAGAATTTTGAAAAAGAAGCTGAATTAAACCAATTCTTAAATTCTGTTTTAATGGAAAAAACAAAACTAAAAATATCGAAAATAGAAAGAAGAGACAAACTAATAATCCAAACTGTTTCTTCTCTAAGTGATTTAGAAAA
>WVXN01000063.1:0-3965 GCA_011773475.1 Candidatus Aenigmatarchaeota archaeon | reverse complement strand
CAATTAAAAGAACTGTATAGTTTAAAAAAGAAAATTGAAAAATACTTAGAAAAAATAGTTCCTGAAGAAATGCCGAACCTGAATGCTCTATTAGGAAGTACTTTGGCTGCCAGGTTACTAGCTTTGGCTGGTTCTTTGGAAAAACTTGCAAAAATGCCTTCATCTTCAATTCAATTGCTTGGTGCAGAAAGATCCTTGTTTAAATTTTTAAGAGGCAGAGAAAGGGATAGACCTCCTAGGTTTGGTCTGTTATACTTGCATCCAGACATATCAACTGCAAAAAGAGATTTGCAAGGAAAGGTTGCAAGAATATTATCAAGCAAACTAACGTTGGCTGCTAGAGCAGACTTTTATACTAAAAAAGATATTTCAAAAAAACTTTTAGAAGATTATAAGAAAAAATTAGATGGAATTTTAAAAGCTTAATTACTTTCTATTACCTGATATTCTCTCTGCAAGTTCATGACCACCTGAAATCTCTGGTGCGACTATAAAATCTGCTCCTGCTTTTCTAAACTCATCTTTAGAATCTACTGCATTTACTCTTGTAGCAACTTTCATTTTGGGATTTAAGGCCTTGGCTTTTAAAACCAAGAAAATATTTGAATCATCTTTTCCAGTGCAAGCTATCAAGCCTTTAGCTTTTTTAATTCCTGACTTATTGAGAATATCCTCATCTAAACAATCTCCCTCAACAGTAATATAGCCTTCTCCTCTAATTTCCTTTACTATTTTTGAATCATTCTCAATTATGAGTAATTTTTCTTTAAATTCTTTTAATTTATCTGCAACATGAATCCCAACCCTTCCTGCACCACAAATTATGTAATGGTTCTTTATTGAAGAGAGCTTTGAAGTCATTAAAAAACCTCCTACTATGTTTGTCTCACTCATTAATGTAACAAATCTATCAAATATAACATACACTACTCCTAAAATAACGAATATTAAAGCAACATAAACAATATTTCCCAGAGTCCCACCACCACCAACAGTCAATATTCTAAATATAGTAATTTCAAATCCTTTTAAAATAGTTGTCCTAAAATAGAAACTAACAAAACATGATGCAATAAAAAGTAGTATAAAAACAATTACAATTGCTACTATCACTTCTTTAAACATTTTATGGGCAACTTCTTTCATGAAAATCTTAATATTTATTTATTTAACCTAATTTATTAAAGTGAGCTAAATGAAAGAAATATTTCCTGGAGTATTTTCAATAAATAATAGACTTGCAACTGAAAATCCTTTTTCAGGCTACAAACCATTTGATGGAGAACTATTGAAAAAAGGTAAGAAAGAATTTAGAATGTGGAACCCAACTAGAAGCAAAGCAGGAGCAGCAATAAAAAAAGGTATAAAGGAGTTCCCGATTAAAAAAGACAGTAAGATATTATATCTCGGAGCTGCTCATGGTTACACTCCTTCATTTCTTTCAAACATAATTGGTAAAAAAGGTGTAATCTATGCTGTAGAATTTTCTGAAAGATGTTTTAATGAACTATTAATTTTATGTTTGAAGTATAAAAACATAGTCCCAATTCTCGCTGATGCTAGAAAGCCCGAGCTTTACTATTGGATAGAAAAAGTTGATGTTGTTTATGTTGACATTGCACAACCAGATGAGACAGAAATTGCAGTAAGGAATTGCAAAGAATTTTTAAAACCTAATAGTTATTTGATGATGGCAATAAAATCCAGAAGCATAGATGTTACTAAATCTCCTAAAGAAATTTATAAAAACGAGATTAAGAAATTGAAAAACTCTGGGTTTAAAATAATAGATTGGAAGACTTTGGATCCTTTAGAAAAAGCTCATGCTTTTATAGTTGCTAAACTTTGAGGAATTCTAACAGTTTTTCTGAACCCATTCTTAAAACATTCTTATAATCTGAAACATGGTTAACAGATATCCATCTGTCCACTAGAAAAACAGCAACTTTATTTTGCTTAACTAATGTTGGTACAATTTCATATTCTGGGTGAATAACTCCTTTATCTAAGGGAACATTTTTAAATTCTTTCATTGCTTCTGGTAAAAAAAGCATCATACCTGTATTAGCAAAATGATCATCTACAAGAGGTAGTTCTGGTTTTTCTTTAAAGTGTTTTAATTCAATCATATTACCTGTTTTTTTTGTTTCACCTACTCCAAAAGGATTTATAGTTCTTTTTGCCATAACCATTATCAAACTTTTACCTCTTTTTTCAACGTCGGAAGCATAATCAATTAGTTCTTTTATGTCAACAGGAATTAAATCATCTGGATAAGACATTAAATAAGAAGTATCTGTATCTATTATTCCTTTATCAATCCCTAATCTTACTACACCAGCTCTTCCTAGTGGTTTGGGCTCTACTATAGAATCTGTTTTAATGTTAAGTTTGTTTTTTATTTTTTCTATATAGTCTTGAACTAACTTATGTTCATATCTCAAAGTAAAGATATATTCTGGTATCAATTTGTGTTTTATTAGGGGTTGTAAATGGAACCATAACAGAGTATGATCCTCTATTGGAATCAATGGTTTGGGGCCACTAAAAAATTCTCTTAACCTTGTTGATTCTCCACCAGCATGGATTACTGATTTTATCATATAACAATTTAGAAATCTTTAACTTAAAAATCAATATTATTATTATGAAAAAAAGACCGAGATTGGTTATAAGAATAAGAATATTGTCATTCTTGAAAAAAAGACCAATGAACTCTCTCGAATTATCTCAAAGAATAAAATGTTCTTTGAAAAGATTAGAGGAACAATTAAAATATCTTGAAGAAAAGGGTAAAATTGAGAAAATACATTCAAAAAAATATAATGAGTATTTCTGGAGATTGAAGAAATAATTTTTTTTCATTTAACCTTCTTCTTTTAGTTATTAATTTCACTCTTGTCAATACCTTCAAATTCAATTTTAATTGTTATGAAATCTTCGTCTTCTTCACCTGGACCTATTTTCTTTCTTAATTCTAAATGTAAATGAGGTCTATGACTATAACCGGTATTGCCTGCAAATCCTATCAAATCTCCTGTCTTAACTTTCTGACCTTCTTTAACAGTCACTCCTTTATATTTGAAATGCTCATACTCTGAGTATATTTTTTCTGAATGCTTTATTATAACAAAATTTCCATTATACCAGTATTTTGGGTCACCCCCACCTATATTTGAATCATCCTTAATTTCTATCACTACACCATCTGCAATCGCAAACACAGGCGTTCCTTCTGGAACATAAAAATCAACAGCGTTTTTTAATGAACCTTTGTGCGCAGGAGATTTAGAACTAATCTTTTCAATAAACTTTCTTTTTACTGGTAACTTATATTTCATATTATCAGTATGTAAAAAGTAGTATCTATCAGTAGATTATGGTTTCTTTGGATTACCATTTATATCTAATGGTTCATTTGCTAAATCAAAAGGTGGAGAAAGAACTTGAACAGCTTCAAATGTTCCACCGAATTCATATTTTGTATTTGCTGAAATGAATATTAAATCATTCTTAATTGCTTCAAATTCTCGACCTTCGGCTTTTATCTTTACCTTACCTTTTATGATATAATAAATTCTATCACTCTTTGTATTAAGGGCTATTTCTTTATGATTCTTAGCTTTACTTAGACACATTGATAAATTATCGCTATCTTTTTTTGAAAGCATAACAAAAACGCTGTATGTGTCTGCTACTTTTCTTTCTATAGCTTTAGATGTTCTTATTATCTTTATCATTCTTGCTCACTTCTTTAAATTTATCAATAGAAACTTAAATCACTTATGCTGCCATTATGTGAAAGTATTCTAATACTTAGCACAACATCTTTTATATTTCGGTGTTGAACCACAAGAACGTGAATCATTTCTACCTATTTTTTTCTCCTTTTACATATTCCTGATGCGGAGGGCAGGATTTGAACCTGCGAACTCACTAAGAGACTAGATCTTGAGTCTAGCGCC
>WVXN01000061.1 GCA_011773475.1 Candidatus Aenigmatarchaeota archaeon | reverse complement strand
TTTAGTCTAATGACATATTTAGTCTTGGGGCATGGTTTTTTGCATACTGTTATCTCTTTAACTGTAGAATTGCAATTATTTAAGCATTCTTCACTTTCAGCTTGGCACAATGTTTCAACAATACCAGGCCATCTGAGTAAATCATTAACTTTTTTAGCGAGTACAATCTTGTCTTTACCATCTTTACCATCTTTATCGCATTTATCTTCTACGACTATACTGACACGTTCGCATCCAGCAAGGAAACAATCGCATAAATCGCCACATGTTTCTACACATAATCTTAGTCTAACGGCTGTCAAAAAGTTACGGCAGCATTCTTTTTTGTCGAATTTTGCGATCATCTCACAATCTTGGTTAGTAATAGATTTGGTTCCGCAACCACTGTTGTACAATTGGTCGATTATACCTTGAGTAATTGGAGTGTTCCAGAAAACAAGCTGGTCTAGGCAACCATTGAAATTTCTCATACCATCTCTCATACCAGATTCTCCTGCACCAGCTGGTTGTGAACCAACACCAGTTTTATCACAGTTTTGAACTACTTTTCCAGTAGCTGGCAGAGATGCAATTTCGCTTCCATCAAGATAGATTCTCATCTCGCATCCATCATACCAGAAAACAAGATGATGCCACATACTATCATTTGGCACTGCATTATCTTCAGAATCTAGTTCGTAACTTTGAACATCAGTTGTGAGTCTGAATCTAAATCTGTTGTTCTGTTCAGCAACAATTTGTCCTGCAAAAACATGATCTGGAAGATTTATACCACTAGCTTTTGAGAATAGTCTAGCATCCTTGTTTTTCAAAACATTGCCACCATCAAGATTTCCAAATAAGTTGTACCATAATGAAACGGCAAAACCGCATGGATTAACATTAAGTTTTTCTGCTTGTAGAGCCCAATTGCCTTCAAGAACACTTGCAGGGTCGATTCTAACATAACATCCAAGATTTTTGACTCCACCACCATTAACAACTGTGATGGAACCATCAAAATTTTCATTACGATCTAGATCAATGTTATCCCTGCAGTCTGGGAATGGATCTGGAACACCCTGACCGCATTTGGCTTCAAAGTTGTAACCATGATCAACGCATTCATGACTACAGATTTCTGTTTCACTAAATGGTTCTCCAACATCTTTAACTACTTCTACTATTGGTTTACCTGGTTTGCAAGGACAACATTCGTCGCGTGATCTGCTACGAGATCTGCTGCGTGATCTTTTGCGTCCATGACATTTTCCACATTTACGACNNACATTTTCCGCATCGTTTTGAACGAGACATTTTAATATATAATTATACGATAGAAAATTTATTCTTCGGGTGATATTATTATATATTTTTATAAATAATATTATTTTAATGATTTAAAAATAGACGCAGTGTGCATAGATTTAGATAAAAAATTATAAAATAAACAAATAAAAATTGATTTATATAATGTTTTATATTAATTTTTTGTTTAATAATTATTATAAAATGGATTTTAATATACAATCTATAAAGGATTTCCAACCAACGATAAATATTGGTATGATTGGATCAGTTTCCAATGGGAAATCAACTATAGTTAGAGGATTAACAAATGAAAATACACAAAGACATTCATCAGAGAAGAAAAGTAATAAGACCATAAAATTAGGTTATGCTAATGCTAAGATTTTCAAATGTAAGAATTGTAGAAAGCCAGAATGTTACCAATCTTTTCCTAGCAGTACATTTGATCCAAAATGTAAATTATGCGATACTGTTATGAATCTAGATAAACATGTAAGTTTTGTTGATTCTCCTGGACACAATAGTTTAATGGCAACAATGTTAAATGGTACTTGTATTATGGATAGCACCATATTAGTAGGATCAGTTAATAATAAAGAAGTACCATCCCAACAAACAATCGAACATCTAATTGCTGCTAAAATAATGAATTTGGATAATAAGATAGTTTGCATGAACAAAATTGATCTAGTTAAAAAAGAGAAAGCAATTAGCAGGATAAATAAATTCAGAAAATATCTTATTGAAAATGATACTGTAGCTAGAAATTCACTTATCGTTCCTATGGCGGGAAATTATAGAATAAATAATGATGTTTTATGTCAGTACATCTGTGAACAACTTGACGAGCCAGAGCGAGATCTAGATACAGAAGCAAAAATAATAATTGTGAGATCATTTAATGTTAATCGACCAAACACAAAAATAAAAGATATGTTGGGTGGAGTTGTCGGTGGAACTGTTATGAAAGGTATCTTAAAAGTTGGAGATCAGATAGAGATACTCCCAGGATTAGTAAAAAAAAGTCAAGGGGCAACTAATTGGCAATATTTCCCAATTAGGTCCAAAGTTATGTCAATAAAAACTGGTAAAACTGATTTAGAATATGCAATACCAGGTGGTCTTGTAGGTATTCAACTTACCGTTGACCCTGGCCTAACAATCAAAGATGGTATTATTGGCAATATTGCAAGAGTATTAAACGAAAATAGAGAACCAGAAAATTATAAAATTTACGAGAGGATAAGAATACTGTTTGAGATAATCAGGGA
>WVXN01000040.1:27774-33031 GCA_011773475.1 Candidatus Aenigmatarchaeota archaeon | reverse complement strand
TTCTTCACAGGGATGAGAATTATAAGTTTCTAATTACAAATTTTAATTGATAAAATGCCTCTACAAGACATAGTTCCTATAATTCGTAAAATTATGAGTAAAAGAAATTTGACATCTGAAGAAGCCAAAAATGCAATGAAAATAGCTCTACAAGATAAAGATGGTTACTACTACTTATCCTTCCTCACTGCAATGGTTACTAAAGGTGAAACTTCTGATGAGCTCTTTGGTTTTTATCAAGCAATGAATGAAACTGCTACAAAAATTAAAACAGAAATAGATTCAAAAAATTTAATTGATTTATCGGGAACTGGTGGAGCAAAATTAAAAATCATAAATGTTTCAACAGCAGCGTCATTTGTAGTTGCTGGTTCAGGTGTTAAAGTTGCAAAACAAGCTTACTTTGGTGTAACTTCTCCAACTGGAAGTGCTGATGTATTTTCTGAATTTGGAATTGATGTAAAACAGATTAATCCAAAACAAGTTATTGATGGATTAAAGAAAGTTGGTATCATACCATCATATTACCAATATTTCTCACCTAAACTTGAAAATAGAGCTAGATTAGCACATAAATTATTTGTAGAACAAGGACTTCGTTTTAGAACTCCATTTCATTTAATTGCTTTTGCTTTTAATCCTGTAGAGGAAATTAAAAGACGTGTATATGGGATTTTTGATGAGAAATTTTTGCAAATACTTGCTGAACTTTTTCAAAAAGCTGGTTATGAAAGAGGTATGACTTTTTACGGTTTAGATGGAATATGTGAAATATCAAATCTTGGACCTACAAAAATTATTGAATTTTCTAAAAGAAATCTAGAAGATTATACTATACAACCAGAAGATTTAGGAATCAAAAAAGCTAGTTTTGAGGATATAAAAGCTGTTAGTAGAGAACAGAATATTGTAGACTTCTTAAAAATCTTATACAATAAAGAAAAAGGACCAAAAAAAGATATTGTTTTAGCAAATGCCGCAGCAGCCTTTTATGTTTTGGAAAAGGTAAAGAGTCTGAAAGATGGTGTAGAATTAGCAAAGAAAATTCTAGAAGAAGATAAGGCATCTAAAAAATTAGAAGAATTAACAGATTTTATGGGAGATATGAACAAACTAAACAGTTGGAAGAAAAACTTGATTAAATGATATCGAATCCCTATGGGCCCATATTATTCTTCACAGGGATGAGGGGATTTTTAAGTTTCTAGTGGTAAATTGTTAATATGCGTAGAACTGCAATTGGAATTTTATTGAAAAACAACAAAATCTTACTTACAAAAAGAAGTCTCAAAAATACTTATTCAGGATTATGGTCACTTCCTGGAGGTCATATAAAACCTAATGAGTCTTTAGAAACTGCATTAAAAAGGGAAATGAAAGAAGAACTTGAAATAGATATAAGAAAATTTAAATTTCTTATGACTGTTGAAAGAATAGACCCAACATCTAATGAGCATTTTGAACATAATCTATTCATTATTACTGATTGGGTTGGTGATATAAAAGAATCAATAGAACAAAAAGAAATCAACTGGTTTAATATAAATAAACTTCCAAAAAATCATTCAATAAAAAGTGATGTATTAGATAAGTTAAAAGAGGAACTGATTAATTATGAAGGGAAAGATGGTTAAGGAAGAAAACCGTAGGTTATCTTCTTATTCGAATCCCTCTCGAGGCTCTTCTATTTAAATTTTTTTTATTCTTATTAAAATTATGGTAAAAACATTAGAACAAATTCTAGAAAGTTTGGAAAAAAGAAAAAAAGAAATAACAGAATGGGATAAAAAATATTACGGTTATAAAAATCTTGAGCAAGCATTACCTAAAGGAAAATATGGTGGTTCTCCTATTAGAGGTTTTAATGCTCCTTTTGATCAATATGAATTAACAAAACATTTGATTGATGAAGAGTTTGAAATTTTGTATAGACATAAACAAAGAAAAACGTGGGATGAGATTAAACAAGCTGGAGTAAGAGAGATAATATGTCCTAGTTGTGATCTAGCAGTTCAAAGACCAGAAGACATGATGAGATGGGCTGGGATTGTTCGTCATGGAGATTGTTTCATAAATGATATAGAAAATGGAAAATATGATATTACAAAATCTTCAGACTCATATTATAAAAGAATTAAGCAAGTTGTTTTCAAAAAATAATTCTTGAACTAGGGCTCTTAACTTAATTTCAGGTTTCTTTCGAGGTTTTATATTCTTAATAAAGAAAGTTGGATTATAAAAGCTGAATCTTTTAGACCAATTGAATACAAAGATCTTTATATCTTCGATCCCGTGAATGTTCCAAAGCCAGAAGAATTTGACCGTGAAGTCTCAGAGCAATTAAAAGCTTTTAAAGAAGAGACTGAGAAAAAGTAGAGCTCAGGCAATTCAAAACAAAAAGAAACCTAAACATAATAAAAATAGTTCTAGTATCAAACAAAACCAAAACCCTCCCATTAATGCCCTTGAACTCATTCCTAAAGCAAATATTAGGAATAGAATATTGAAATTAGCTAAAATGCCTAAAATAAAAACAATTGGATAAATTGAAAACATTCTTATGTTACTAGGTAAAAAGGTCTGAAAAATTAATCCGAATATAAAGATTAAGATAAATTCTAACATTTAATTACCAAACCATATATTATCCCGTTATCCGCTTGATTAATTAACATATGAAACTTAAATAATTATTTAAATACGTTAAACTAAATTAATAGTGATTTAAATGAAGCTTCCTGATAACCTAATCTGTAGATTATTTAATCCTATTAAAAACAGTCTTCAATATTCAATAGGTTCGATTCTTTATTTTTTAACTTTTAATACATTTCATATAACAAAATTTTTATTAGGTCTCATTGGTTTTGTAATAGCTTACCAGTCTGTTTATCAATATAACGATTTAATGGATTATAAGGAAGATAAAAAAGATAGATTTAGAAAAATGTTTAAACCTTTAGTAAAAGGTAAATTTAGAAGGGAGCAGGTTGAAACATTTGTTTACATATATTCTATTATAGGATTATCTATATGCTTTTTTGTTAACGTATATTTTGGCTTATTAGTTTTCTTAACTTTATTTTTAAATTTTTTACATTCATCTCCATTTATAAGATTAAAGAAAACAAAATTTTTACTTCCGAATATATTTCTTTTAGAATTTCTAAAATTTTCTTTAGGTTGGTTTATTTTTTCAATATCATTATCAAGCTTTCCTTACGTGTTCATAGCATTCTTATCGTTAGTTTATCTTGCAGGTTATATATATTGGAAACAAAATATAAACAATTTCTTTAAAAGTAGAAAAATAATAACTCTTACCATTATTTCAACCATACTCTATGTAACCTCTATTTTTGTTTACCCCTTTAAATTAGTACTAATTATTCCACTGCCAATGGTACTAAGTTATGTTTTTTTCAGAAAAGTTATGAACCCTCTTAAAAAGTATAAGATTGGGATAAGCTTGATTTATTTTATGACGATATGTTTTGTTATTTCAATATTATTGTTGTCAGTTCCTTCTGTGGCAGAAATAAATAATGATATATCCAGTAGAATCGACGTCATAAAAGAAAATATAACTGAAATAATACCAAAGGATATAAAAACAGATCTCGAAAATATCCAAGAAAAAATTGATGGGATAGATATTGACATTATGAAGATTCTGTACAATATTAATTTAAATTAGTTTTTCTAATGGTAAAACCACATTTGTTTTGAAATGTGAATAGAAAGAACATCTTTTGCCTTTAAATCTTATTTTGTTTTTCTTTATGTATTTAAATATAGAATCAATATTTTTTTCACAATCCAGATAAACTTCTACATTTCCAATCTCTTCTAGAAAATGAGCATCGCTACCCATAGTTTGTGGCATGTTATTGTTTTTTGCATATTTTTTCGCCATTAAATTGAATTTATTTAACATAGTTCTAGAGTTAAAAACTTCGATTGCATCAATGAAACTTTTTATTTTTTTAATATGGTGCCTTAGACAAGCTCCAATTCTTAGAAAATCAAAAGGATGTGAAACAACCAAAAAATGATTTAGATCTTTAGCTCTTTCGCAAATATCAATTAAATTATTGTTATACATTCCATCTGAAAGAAAAATTATTAATTCTCCATACCTCGTCATTATCTCTTCTCCAGGTATAACTAATATCTTTTTACCAGCAATTTTTTTGGTTTTTATCCCACCTTTTATGCTGTTGTGATCAACTACTCCTATAACATCATACCCTTTAGCAATAGCAGTCTTAACTAAGTCTCTAGGTTTCATGTTTGAGCAAGGTGAATAACGAGTATGTATATGGAAGTCAGCCTTTAACATAAACTATCTTAATTTAAGTAAATATTTAAATTACGTTCTGTCCTAATAGACTTATGAATATAAAAGATTGGGAGCAAGTATGGTCGAGTAATTTCTTTTTAACTGTAAATAAGATTTATGGAATGTTTTTTTTGAAGAATTTTTTCAATCTTTTAAAATATATGAAAATAAGTTCTAAGACAAAAATAATAGAGCTAGGTTGCGGTTCAGGAGAGATTCTATTGAAGTTAATAAGAAAATACAATTTTAAAGCAACCTTAGTTGATAATTATAAACCAATTTTAGATAAAACCATATCAAATTTTAATGAAAATAAAATTAAAGCAGAATTTATTTTAAAAGATATATTCAAGCTTAATTTTAAGAAAAAATATGATATTGTGCTTAGTGTAGGATTAATAGAACATTTTAAAGGTAAAAAAAGAGAAGAAGCTTTTAAAATTCATAAAAATTTGACAAAAAGAGGCGGTTATCTTGTTATTTATACTCCAAGTTCTTCTTTCTCTTATTGGGTTGGTAGAAAAATAAATGAAAAATTAGGTACTTGGATGGTATCAGAAACTCCATTTACAAAAAAAGAACTTTTACGCATGTGTAAAGCAAATAATTTAATTTCAATTAAAATCTCTAAAACACTCTTTGGGTCTTGGTTCAGTTTGTTAGCTAAGAGACTATAATAACATATAAAAATGCTTGAATATTATTTCTTACAGAGGGGTTATGGTCCAACCAGGTACGACAGCTGGCTCCAGTTATGGAGATTTGATCCAAAGATGATATGAAGAAACCAGCTAATGGGAGTTCAAATCTCCCTGACCCCACTTATGGTGATAATATGATTGGAACAAAAACTGTAAAATTGGAATTTCCAAAAGACTGTAACATAATATTAGGACATTCGCATTTCATTAAAAC
>WVXN01000040.1:27019-27746 GCA_011773475.1 Candidatus Aenigmatarchaeota archaeon | reverse complement strand
GGACCTTGTTTAGTAAGAAGCACAGGAACAGACGAAGAACTAAAGAAAATAGCAGAAAAGAATGCATTAAAGCTGGGAGCAGGACATTCTTTTATTATAATATTGGGAAAAGGATTTTACCCAATAAATGTTCTTAATGCAATAAAAAATGTTCCAGAGGTTTGCAGAATATTTTGTTCAACAGCAAATGCAGTTGAGGTAATATTGGCAGAGACTTCGCAAGGAAGGGGAATACTAGGAGTGATAGATGGCTCTCATACAAAAGGAATAGAAACTGAAGAAGATGTAAAAGAGAGAAAAGAGTTTCTAAGAAAAATAGGTTATAAGTTATGAGTTTTGAAGACGCCATAAGAGAAGATCCACTTGCAAACAGAATTTATCCTGTTGTAATAATTTATATTTTTAATGAAAATAATGAAGTTTTATTGTTCAAAAGACAAAAGAATCCATTTTTGAATTTTTGGGAACCAGCAGGAGGCAAAATAAATTTCAAAGAAAAAATAATAGATGCTGTAATAAGAGAAACTAAAGAAGAAACAGAAATTTCCTTACCCGAAAAGAATATAAGATTTGTAGGAGCATTTGACCATATTTTTGGAAACACCTATCATAGAATTTTATTATGCTTTGCATCCAGAATATCCAATAATTCAAAGATAAAACTTTCAGAACATAAAAAATGTGAATGGTTTAAAATACATGAATTACCAGAAAGTTTAATACCTGC
>WVXN01000040.1:25446-26977 GCA_011773475.1 Candidatus Aenigmatarchaeota archaeon | reverse complement strand
TAAAAGAATTCTATTTATGCGCCGATAGTCTAATGGTTAGGACATGAGCCTTCCAAGCTCACGATCCGGGTTCAAATCCCGGTCGGCGCACTTTAGTGATAAATATGGAAGTAGAACTAAGAGCAAAGCTTGAAAAAATTGATGTTATTTTAAATAAAATCAAGAAACTGAATTCTAAATTAAAATATGAAGTTCAACAAAAAGACATTATTTTCAAACCATTGAACTCAAAAAAACCCTTTATTTTTCGCATAAGGTCAAATGATAAAAAAGATCATGAACTGACTTATAAAGCATTAACGGGTATAGATGGTGTTTGGCCAGAATTCAAAACAAAAATAAGTGACCCAGAACAAACAAAGAAAATGTTATTAGAAGCAGAATTTTATGAATGGCTGGTAATTGAAAAAATAAGGAAATCTTTTTCTCTAAACGAATTTGAAATTAATGTGGATACTTTTATCGAACCTAAAGATTTTGGAAAATGGATAGAAATTGAAGTAATAACAGAAGATATTGAAAACGGGAAAAAGAAAATAAGACAACTTCTGGATAGTCTAGGAATACCTAGTGATGATCTTGTAGAAAAAGGATACCCAAGAATTATAAAAGGTGTTTAAATGAAATATGACAAATTCAAAAGAATAAAAAGCCAGAGAAAGAAAATAGCTTTAGAAAGAATAAAAATATTAGAAAAAATGATAGATAAAAAGCCTGAATTTGCTAACAGATATAGACAACTAATAAAAAGACTAAAAGAAAAATATAGATTACAAAAGGTTTTTAAAGATAAAAACAATATTAGAAAGGTATGACTATGAGAGATGTTCCACCTCAAAAACTTATATTAAAACTCTCAGAAGAGTTAAAGAAGAATGAGAATATAAAACAGCCAGAATGGTCTAGATTTGTGAAAACAGGAGTTTCAACAGAAAGACCTCCCTCACAAGAGGATTGGTGGTTTTTAAGATCTGCAGCCATTCTAAGAAAAATTTATCTGAATGGTCCTGTGGGTACTCAAAAGTTAAGAACTGTTTTTGGTGGAAGAAGGAGAAGGGGTCACAAGCCAGCTCATCATAGAAAGGCTGGCGGGAAAATAATAAGATTGATTTTACAACAATTAGAAAGCGCAGGTTATATTAAAAAAACAGAAAAGCCAAGAAAAGGTAGAATAATAACACCAAAAGGTCAAAAATTATTAAGTAAAATGGCCAAGGGATTAAGATGAACGCTGCTGATGTTGCTGAATTTGAAGCTATGAAAAAAGAAGCATTGAGAAAAGTATTAACTAAAGAAGCCATGGAGAGATTGGGAAGAGTTAGAATTGCAAATCCTTTAGTTGCTACACAATTGGAGATTTACTTATTCCAACTTTACCAGACTGGACAGTTAAAAGAAACAATTGATGATAAAAAACTAAAACACATACTTAGTGTTCTAACACCTAAGAGGAAAAAAACTAAAATAAAGAGAAAGTGATCAAATGCCTAAGAAACAAACAAGACTACCAAAGAAATTAAGATTGTCAGCT
>WVXN01000040.1:19596-25369 GCA_011773475.1 Candidatus Aenigmatarchaeota archaeon | reverse complement strand
TAAATTCTAAGAAATAAAAAGAACCATTTTATTTTGTCAATTATAGTTTCGATATCATACTATTCAATAACTTACAAAGTCAAAAAGGCATATTGGATAGTCAACCACTAGTCCGCATTTTCTGCATATTACTTCAAATTTACCACGAACTAATTTACCTCTACAATCCGGACACCTGTTCAACATATTTATTTTTTTATTCTGACAAAGGATAAAGATTTCTTATTAATTTTTTGACAAAATATAAAAAATTATATAATAAATTAACGAAAAGTTAATAAATATTGGATACTAATTAACATTTGTATGATAGATAAGAAAGATAAAAAGATTTTGGTTGAATTGTTAAAGGATGGGAGAAAGTCTTTTGTAAACTTGGCTAGATCATGCAGAATGACTAGACAGAGTGTTTTTAGTAGAATAAAATCATTGAAAAGAAAAGGAGTAATAAAAGATTTTACAGTAAATTTAAGCCAGAAAAAACTGGGTTTAAACCTTAAAGCATATATTTTAATTTCAGCTTATCCTTCAGAAGAATTCAGACAAAGGGCAATTAAAACCCTAGTAAAGTTTCCACAATTTTCTCAAATCCATATACTTTTTGGAAGGTTCGATTTTCTAATAGAAGTTTTGGTTAAAGATATAGACGAACTTTCAAACATTGTGGGAAAAATTCATAAATTAGAAATGATAAGCAGAACAGAAACAATAATTGTTTACAAAAATGTAAAACACAACTTACAACATCCGTTTGAAGACGTTTTGAAGTAGTTTAACCTTTACGCTCTATGATTTTAACAGAACCTCTACCGCCATGAATTTCTATAACATCTCCGTCTTTGATCATTTTAGTTGCTATTTTTGTTCCAACAATACAAGAAATTCCCAATTCCCTAGAGACCACTGCAGCATGACATAGAATCCCACCCTCGTCTGTGATTATTGCTCCAGCTTTTCTCATGGCAATTATGTAGTCTGGTGACGTCATCTTGGTTATTAGAATATCACCTTCGTTGATTTTATCAACTTCTTTCGGAGAGGATAGAATCTTGGCAACACCTCTGAAATAATAACTCTTTCCCCTACTGGCTAGTACTCCTTGAATAACACGGCTCTGATCAATTTTCTTAATAACAGAATAAGCTGAATTTATTTTTTTAGCTTCCTCACCTGTTATAATTTTCATATCATCTTTTGTGATGTTAATTACAAACATCGGACTTCTCTCTTGAATAATACTTTTATCTAGTTTATCTTCAATTAATTGTTTTACTTCTTCTGGTAGAAGCGTTTTAACATCATATACGTCCATATTAAATCTTTTTGCAATTTCTTGAGCAAACAACTCCAAATAATGGTTAGCCATAAAATTATAAGCTTTTCTTCTATCTTGAAGAATACAAAATTCCTCTGTTAGTTTTATTAACGTTTTGGTTACTTCATTAAGATTTAATTTTTCAATAAATTCTTTTTTCTCCTCCATTACTTTTTCAGTATATGTGTTCATCTCGCTCAGTATCTGGTCTATATCTTTCCCTTTTTTCATTTTTTCTAACTCGTTTTTAAAATAAGCTAGGCCTAAAATTTTACCTTCTAAATAGCTGTTGAAAATCCAGTAAAATTTTTGTTGATGCTCTTTCAATGCACTTTCTTGTTTCTCCTCATTCATTTGAGCTATTTCCAGTAATTCTTTTTCCTCTTCTCTGTAAAATGTTAGTTCGATTTCTGTTGTAAGTTTAGCAAATATCTCGTTAAATTTTTTCTCATCATCTATTACTTTTTTTAATTTTTCACTTAGCCATAATTCAACAGCAAGAATTATTAGTTCCACAGTCATTCCAATTTCCCAGAATTTGAAATATATGTCTGAAAATTCATCAAACAGACCATATAATTTTTTATTATCAATCTCTGACAGATTAATATGTTCTAATTTTTCGAATTCATTTAATAATTGGTTTATATTGTCAGTATACTTTTCTAGAAACACGCCCTTTTTCTCTGGATTTATAATGTTCTCTTTTGTGAATTCTATGCCATTGTCCACGAAATCTTGGTTATCTAGAATCCAAAGCACTTTTTTGTTTTCAAATACAATAATAGATTCTGGATAACAATGACCAAACATGTCATACATTCTTTTAAATGAGGGTTCTATGGTATAATACATAAATAAAGGGCAAGCATCAATCGGTCCCCATCTAAAGAGTTTTCGATTGGGATCTAGCATATAGAATAATTTAGCTGGTACTTTTATAAGAATTTGCTTGAGAAAATAGTATTTAAATTTCTAATTTCTAATTTTAAAGGGTGAAAAAATGGACAAAGTAATATTGATAAAACATCATTTGCTAAAAAATCTCAGAAAAGTTGTAGCAAAGGAAATAAAAGCTAGGTTTTCTAAAGGAGAAGTTATAGCAATAAAAACACATATGGGTGAATATGGGAATCTGAATTATATCAGACCTCCAATAGTTGAGCTAGTTGTAGATGAGTTAAAAAAAATTGGAGCAAAACCTTTTGTTTTTGATACCCCAGTTGCTTATAGTGGAGAAAGAGATACAGTAGAAAAATACATAGAGACTGCAAGAAAAAACGGTTTTACCGAAGAATCGATGGGATGTTCGATTGTTATTTCTAATGAGGGAGTAGAGGTTAAAAGCAAATGGTTATCAAAATTAAAAGTTGCTAGAAAATTGTATGAAGCAGACGGATTAGTTGTTTTATCTCATTTCAAAGGTCATGAGTTATCAAATTTCGGAGGCGCTATTAAAAATTTAGGAATGGGAGGGGTAACAAAAGAAAGTAAGAGTGTAATGCATACAGAGACCCAACCTCAGGTCCATCCAGAAGTAATTGGGGAATGTAAAGGTTGCGGAACTTGTGTTAGTGTTTGTTATGAGAAAGCTATTTCATTGAAGAATGGAAAGGTTCATATCGATTATGATAAGTGTTTCGGATGTTGCGCATGTGTTGATGCATGTCCAAACAAAGTTTTATCAATGAAAACAGTTAGGTTCAGCAGAGCTTTAGCAGAATCTGCTTCTTTTATAGTTAAGAAACTTGGTAAAAAATCACTTTACATCAGTGTTTTATTAGACATAACTGATACTTGCGATTGTTATCCAATAGGAAGTTCAGATATTGGAAAAAAAGTTTCGCCTGATATAGGAATTTTAATTTCAGACAATATTATAGCAATTGAGAAAGCTTCATTAGATTTAGTCCAAAAATCAACCAATAATGAATTTGGTAAAATTTTCAAATCTAAATTGGATGAACAGTTATTAGCTGCTACTGATTTTGGTTTAGGTAAAGGAAATTATGAATTAGAAGTTTTGGATTGATTGGATGAAAAATAAACTTCCACTAATTGGTCTTTTTATAGCTACTTTAATTTATGGATTTATTAACCTTCTTTATAGATTTGTAGGTGATATAAACTATCTTTCAGTAGCATTTTTCATTTTGTTTTTTTCCACAATTATAATGCTACCAATTCTGAAATTGAGCAAAAAATTACGCGAAGTAAAATCATTGAAAAAACTCAAGCTAATACTAATTTTAGGATTTTCCCAAGCTCTAACATGGTTTCTAATATATTTTGCAGTTGTAAACACATCAATAATAAATGCTGTGCTTGGATTTATGACAACTCCAGTTTTTGTAGTAATACTATCACCATTCATTTTGAAAGAGCATATAAACAAAAAAATTATGATTGCTCTAATTTTAGCATTATTGGGAATCTTGTTAATTTTTGACCCAAGAAAATTAATACAATTTATTGCTCCTCTTGGAATAATCAGTGGAATACTTGCAGGATTCTCTTTTGGTACGAACAATATTCTTGGAAGAAAACTGAAAGATCATTATAGCCCAACTTCTCTAACTTTTTTAGGAAGTTTTATTGGAACAATATTTATGTTTCCACTTTTTTTGTTAAGCGGTTCAAACATACCAAACACAATTTCTATGTCAGTTATCTTTCTAATAGCTTTAGCAGGAATTGTTGGGGCGATTTTAATTTTTTATGGATTGAAATATGTAATTGCGCAAAGTGCATCAATCATTTTATTATTAGAACCCTTGGTATCGATAATAGCTGCACTCATTGTATTTTTTGAAATTCCTCAACCTTTAACTATTTTAGGAGGAGTTCTCTTATTAAGTGCAGATGTAATTATAATTAGAACTCAGAAATAAGGTGATTAAATGACTTATGATTATCGAGAAAAGAAAATAGTTGCAGTTTTAAATGAAGAACTGACTTCTGGTCAAGCACTTAATGCTTTAGGTCACATAGCAGTTTCAGCAGGAAGATATGCTGGAGATATTATGGGAAAAGAAAAAATAATTGATACTGATGGTAATGTTCATACAGGAATTTCTAGATATCCTTTTATTGTTTTAAAGGCCTCTAAGGAACGCATAAAACAGATAGTTAAAGCTGGAAAAGAAAAAGGTTTGTTTGTAGTAGATTATCCACAAGAGATGTTTGATACAGGACCGGATGATGAACTAGTAGTTGCATTATCCAAAGCAAAGGAGCCCGATATAATCTATCATGGCATTATTATTGTTGGTCCTACAAAAGAGATTTCAAAGCTTACAGGAGATTTAAAATTATGGAGATAAATTAGATGAAAGCCTTGCTTGTAATTGATATGTTGAAAGGATTCATTTATGGAAATAAGGATCAGAGAGTAATCAGAAAAAAACAAACAAAAAAACTAATACAAAAAATAAGAAAAGTAATTGATTTAGCACACAAGAAAAACATTCCTATAATCTATATTAATTGTAATCATAAAAAAACAGATCCCTGCGTAAAAATATCTGGAAAACACGCTATGAAAGGAACTAAAGGAGCTCAAGTAATAGATGGATTAAAACCAACTAAAAAAGATCATATTGTTAAAAAAATCGCTTTTGACGGTTTCTATAAAACAAGATTAGAAAAATTATTGAAGAGATTAAAAATAAAAGAAATTTATTTGACTGGTGTTCAGACAGATGTTTGTGTTAGAGAGACAGGAGTTTCAGGAGCATATAGAGGTTTTAAAGTCTTTTTAATCGAAGATTGCTGTGCAACCAATCTAAAAGTTAATCATACCTCTTCTATTATGTTTTTTGTAAAAACTAATGCAGGCAAGATAGTAAAATCTAACAATCTTAAGTGGTGAATAAATGAATGAATTACAAATTGCTGAGAGGATAATAGAAAGACTATTCAAGAATTCAACATGTAAAGCACCTATAGAAAGAAAAAAGGATAGGCTCCATTCTTTAAAGACGAGAGAATGGGTATTGAAATTGGACAAGGATGCCAGCATTCCACTTCAGATAGCTGCTCTGGCTCATGATATAGATAGAACTATTGAAGAAAGGAGAGTAAAAACTATGGAAGCTAAGAATTATGAAGATTATAAAAAACTAAAAGAACAACATGCAAAGGTGAGTGCTGATATAATATGCGAAGAACTTGAAAAAGCAGGAATAGATGGGAAGATAATTGAAAGGGTTCGTTATTTGGTTGAACATCATGAAAGAGGAGGAGATGTGGAAGCTAATATTCTTAGAGATGCTGATAGTTTAACTTTTTTTAGTTTTGATATAATTCCTTTTTTCAAGGGGAGGAGCTATCAAAAAACTAAAGATAAGATAAAGTTTATGTATTCTCGTTTGTCTGATAAAGCAAAAGAATTAGTTAAAAAAATGAGGTATAAAAATCTTGAATTGAAAAATCTTGTGGATGAAGTGATTAAATGAA
>WVXN01000040.1:19362-19512 GCA_011773475.1 Candidatus Aenigmatarchaeota archaeon | reverse complement strand
ATCTCAAAAATTGAAGAACTGGCTAAAAAATTATCAGACTTCCAATTCCCTGTTCAGGAATATGGTATCTTTCCTATACTATCTAAAGATGATATAATGCAATTTACCCTTATTCTGAATTCAATTAACTTTCAATTTAGAGATTGGAGA
>WVXN01000040.1:18629-19326 GCA_011773475.1 Candidatus Aenigmatarchaeota archaeon | reverse complement strand
TAGCATTTTCTTTAAGAGAATCCATAGAAAACAAAATACCAGTATTAGATGCTGAATATTTATCTAATCTCTATGAGGAAGAAGCTTTGAAGTTTCTAAAGAAAAATATAATAATTCCATTCTTCAAAAAAAGGATTAAGATTCTTAATGAAGTTGGTGAAGTTTTAAAACAAAAATATGATGGACAATTTTCCAATTTTTTGAAAAAATCTAATAAAGCTTTTGACAATGGCAGAGGCTTAATAGAAAAACTTGCAATAGACTTCCCTTCATTTAATGATATCAGAATTTACAAACCTACAAATACTATAGTTAAATTTTATAAGAAAGCTCAACTCATGTTAGCAATATTACATCATAATTCGGATTCTGGTTTTAGATTAGAAGATATAGGAGAACTCACTGTTTTTGCAGACTATAAGCTTCCTCAAGCATTAAGAGATTTAGGGATTTTAGAGTACACAAGAGAACTGGCTGATAAGATAGATAATTTTGTTATGATTCCAGAAGGTTCTGATGAAGAAGTTGAGATGAGGGCACATACAATACATGCTTCTGATTTATTATGTAAAGAAGTTAATAAACATAGAGAAGATAAAATTACACCAAGCCATATAGATGAATACTTATGGTTAGAAGGCAAGAAGAGTAAAAAACCAAGACATTTTACAGAAACAATTTTTTATTAGTGATTAAA
>WVXN01000040.1:10088-18488 GCA_011773475.1 Candidatus Aenigmatarchaeota archaeon | reverse complement strand
AATCTAAAAGATATTTATATAATTGGTTTTTTCGGAACCACAATAACATTTATCTTGCTTTTTTTCGGAGCTCGAATGACAAGTGGCATTAACACTGCTATTTTACTACAAACAGAACCAATATATTCAATTTTCTTATCTTACTTTCTCCTAAAAGAAAGAATTACAAAGAAACAAATCTTTTCAACTATTTTAATCCTTATCGGAGTTGTTACTGTTGTTTATAGCGGGACATTTTCTTTAAATCTTGGAGATTTGTTTATTATTTTAACTCCTTTGTTTTGGCAGATTTCCCATCTATTATCTAAAAAATCAATAAAAAGACTAGGAACATTTTTCATTCAGGGCGGAAGATATCTTTCTGCGGGCTTGACCATGCTTTTAATTAGCACATTAATAGGATCAAACCAGTTTGGTGTTCTTTACAAGCCAGCAGAGCTGTCTTCGATTCTTATTATTGGATTTGTTGTTGCTGGTATAGGTTCTCTTGCTTGGTACGAATCTATAAAAAGAATAAATCTTTCTAAAGCAACTGCAATGATATCTCCGTATTCAGTATTAAGTGTAATTCTTGCTTGGTTTATTTTGAGCGAATTACCATCAATTTATCAGATTATTGGTTTGATTTTTGTATTGGTTGGAATGCTTTTGTTATCAAGAGTAAAGAGTAGAAAGAGAGAATAAATTAAACTTAAATCTTTTAGTGACCTCCTTTTAATTAGTGATAGAATGAAAATAAGATTAGGGACTCTTGGAGATATTCCAAAGATAGTTGAAATAGAGAGAAAAACTTGGGGAAAATATGCTGTTTTAGAACCAACTATTTTATCCTTGTTAAAGGCGTTCCCCACTGGATTATCAGTTATAGAAGAAAGAGAAATGATGGGATACTGTGGTTGTGAGAAACAACCCGGTGCTGTATTTCTATTGCCATACAACCACAATGTTGAAGAAACACATGATCCCAATGGAAGTTTACTTTATGTTGATATCTTTACTATTGATGATAGGTTTAGAAGTAAAGGAATAGGTTCAAAGCTCTCAGAAAGACTTGATAATATTGCTATTCGAGAGAAATGTAAAGCCATATATTTTCCTTTGAATAAGACCCATCCTTACATGCAACAAGGTGTTAAGAAGTTCTGGGAAAAGAATGGTTATGAAGTTTTAAGAGAAGACAAATGGGAAATTATAACTGGAGAAATAAAAGAATGTTTTGTAATGGTAAAGAGACTTTAGTGATTAATTATGACCAAAGAGGAGGTTCCAAGCTTTACAGAAGAGTTAAGAAGGATACATAATCAAATTTATGGATTTGATTTTATTCTTGTTGAGCCAGATGAAGATACATTAGAAATAGTATTAATCTATCCGAATCTTCAACCAATAGATGCTAATAAATTAAGAGCTTATTCAGACGGAAGGATTGAGGATGTAGAGAATCTGGGAGGCAAACCGCCTAAAACTCAGAAATTTTATATTAAAGATGGATGGATATTGCTCAGAGCGACTAGAAAAGGTGCTGTGAGGCGTTATTTATCTGAATGTCCAGACGAAAAATATGAAACACATGGTGAGCAGGCAGCCTGTGATGCTATATTTGGTCATTATCATTTTGAAGAAATGGCAAAAGAAAAGGTAATAGCATAAATTTTATAAACATTATAGTTCTATAAATTAAGTGATAATATGCCTGAAGAGAAAATATTTAACATACCATTAAGAGATGCTTTTGAGAGACCAAGAACTAGAAGAGCTAAAATTGCTACTGATATTGTTAGGAATTTCTTAGTAAGGCATATGAAGTCTGAAAAGATTAAAATAGGAAATTCTATTAATAAAGAAATCTGGAAAAGAGGAATTCAAAAACCTCCTAGAAAAATAAGGATACATGCTCTAAAAGAGGAAGATATAGTTTATGCTGAATTATTAGGTGTGGAAATAAAAACTCCTTCTAAAGAAGAATTAAAGAAAAAAGAGGAAAAGAAAAAGGAAAAGAAAGAAAAAATAAAGGAAGAGAGAAAAGAGAGAAGAAAGAGAACAATACAAGAAGAAATAGAAGAAGAGGTTAAGGGTAAACAAAAGGAAATGCCTGAAGAGAAAAAAGAGGAAAAGCCTAAAGAAGAGCCTAAAAAAGAAAAAGCAAAAGAAGAAAAGAAAGCTTAAATCTTTTTCTATTCATTATTATTTTATGCCTTTACCGGATGATGATATTATTATAAGAGTTATACCACGTTATAAAATACAAGTTTCTTCAAAAAAAGAATTAGAACAAGGTATGATAGAGATAGCTGCAAGAAATTTTCATGAAGTCTCTTTAACAATAGATGCTTTGGATGCTAATAGAGGAGGATTAACTCCAGAACAAGTTAGCCAATTAACAAAAAGGGAAGAAAAAAGAGAAAGAAAAAATCTAGAAAAACTTTATAAGGCAGACTTGGTGGGAAAAAGAGGATCAAAATACACTATTACAGATAGAAATCTTGAAGGTATAAGGAGAACATTTGGTCCCCAAGCCATATTATTATCAGCCGAATTTATGACAGAAAAACAAAAAGAAAAAGAATATCATATTATTAATGATTAGAGGAATCTTTAAGTTCTTAATTATAAAATAAAATTTATGCCTTTCAAATTTTTAAGAGCAAAATTTAATGGAGATCCAAATATAGGTTTGTATGGTTTTGCTACTGATGATTATTGTTTACTAGGATTAGAACCAAACAAGAAAATTTTAAGACAAATAAAGAAAATTCTAAAAACTGATATTAAATTTTCAACAATTGCAGGAACAGAATTATCTGGTATATTTGTAGCAGGAAATAAGAACGGAATTATTTTACCAAAAATAATAGAAAAATATGAATTAAAAAATCTTAAGAAAATGTTTGATTTGAATTTCGAAATCATTAAATCAAGACAAACGGCCTTAGGAAACCTAATTTTATGCAATGATAAAGGCTGTTTGATATCAGGAAAATTAAGAAGATTCAAGAAAAAAATATCAGATGTTTTGGATTGTGAAGTAGAAGCAGGAACAATCGCAAACTTAGACATAGTTGGTTCAGCTGCTACTTCTAATAATATAGGATGTTTATGCCATAGGGAAGCCACAGAAGAAGAAATGGAAAAAATTGAAGAATTATTAAAAGTTAAAGTTGATGTGGGAACTGCTGGATATGGTAGTCCTTTTATAAGGTCAGGAATAATTGTTAATAGTAAAGGAGTCGTGTTTTCAGAACTTTCAACAGGTCCTGAGATAGGAAGGTTTGAAGAGGTATTTTCATGACAAAAAAAGAAGACTTACAAAAAAAATTAATAGAATTCCAAATTTTAGATGCAAACTTTAAAATGCTTCAGGAAAGAGCAGAAATTCTTAACAAAAAGTTAGAAGAATTACAAAAAACCGGAGTTGCAATAGAGGAATTAAAAACTACAAAACCTGAAAAGGCTTTAATTCCTTTGGGAAGTGGAAATTTTGTCTACGGAGAAATAGAGAATTGCGATGAAATAATAGTTGGAGTGGGAAATGGAGTTGCCATTAAAAAGAAAAGAGAAGAAGCTCTAAAAAATTTAGATAGTAGAATTAAAGAAATTGAAAAAGATATGAACGATATAATAAAGCAAAGCTCAGCTTTTGTTATTCAATTAGAAAAAGTTCAACAAGAAATAGAAAAGCTTCAAAAGTGATCTAATGTTTGGATTTTTGAAAAAGAAATTAAAAGAAGGAATAGAAAAAATTTCTAAAAGAGTATCTAAGAAAGAAGAGGAGAAAATAGAAGAAGCTGTTGAAGAAGTAAAAAGAGAAGAGGAATATGTAGAAGAATCTAAAAAAGAGCTTGTAGAAGAAGTTGAGAAGGAAATTGAAGTAATTGAAGGCGTTAAGATAACCTATTTTGTGCATGGTACCACAACTGATAATGAGCAAGATAAAGCCACTGGCTGGGCCCAAGGAGAATTGTCAGAACTAGGTAAAAAACAATCCATAGAGCTTAAAGAAAAAATTAAAGATAAGAAATTTAATATTGTTTTTTCTTCTGATTTGAAAAGAGCTTCTGATTCTGCTAAATTAACATTCCAAGATGAATTTCAGATTATTCAAGATAAACGTTTAAGAGAAATTAATTATGGTGATTTAACTCAAGCTGAAAACAGTAAAGTTAAGCCTTTTATGATTGAGCATATTGATAAACCATTTCCTTCTGGAGAGAGTTATAAAGATGTTGAAAAAAGACTTGCTGAGTTTTTGAACTACCTGCTTGATAATTATGATGGAAAGCATGTGGCAATTATTGCCCATCAGGCACCACAATTATCTCTGGATGTCTTATTGAAAAACAAGACATGGGAACAAGCTATAAAAGAGGATTGGCGTTTAACCAAACAATGGCAACCCGGGTGGGCTTATGAATTAAAAGAGAAAATAGAAATACCTGAAGTTGAAGAAAAACCCGAAGAGGTTCCAGAAGAAGTAGAGGAAGAAGTACCAGAAGAAATTGTTGAGGAAAAAGTAGAAGAAGTTCCCAAAGAAGAGCCTAAGGAAGAAGAGAAGATCGAGGAAGAAAAACCCGAAGTAGTTGAAGAATTAAAACCAGAGGAAGAGGTGAAACCAGAAGTAGAGGTTAAAGTTGAGAAAAAACCTGGAGTTCTTGAAAGAATCAAGGAGAAAATAAAACCAGTAAAAGAAAAACCACCTGAAAAGAAACCTAAGAAAAGGACTATCTTAGAAAAAATAAAGAAGAGGATAACTGAAAAGAAATTAACTGAAGACGATGTAAAGGATCTTTTATATGATTTGGAAGTTAGTTTAATAAGTTCTGATGTTGCTGTTGAAGTTGCTGAAAAGATTTGTAATGATTTAAAAAACAATTTAGTAGATAAATCCATTAAAAGAAAACAAATAGAAAAAATCATTAAAGAGTCTTTCAGAAAATCAATTCTCGAAATCTTGGATGTTGAGACCTTTGATTTATTGGAGAAAATAAAAACCAAAAAACCATTTTTAATTGTTTTTCTTGGATTCAATGGCTCTGGTAAAACAACAACAATTGCAAGAATAGGCCATCTATTACAGAAAAATAATGTTAATTGTGTTTTTGCTGCTGGAGACTCTTGGAGAGCAGCTGCAATTGAGCAAATAGAAGAACATGGCAAGAATCTTGGGATAAATGTTATTAAACATAAATATGGAGCAGATCCAGCAGCTGTTGTTTTTGATGCTGTTAAGCATGCTCAATCAAAAGATATAAGTGTTGTTTTAGCAGACACTGCGGGAAGGACGCATGCAAATACAAATCTTATGGAGGAGTTAAAAAAAATAGTTAGAGTTAATAAGCCCGATCTAAAGATTCTTGTTCTGGATGCTTTAACTGGGAATGATATTTTTGATCAATGTAAGACTTTTAATGATGCGGTTGGGGTTGATGCCTTAATTTTAACAAAAGCAGATGTTTATGAAAAGGGCGGAGCTGCTCTTTCTGCTTCCCACACAATAAATAAGCCTATTCTATATTTGGGTATGGGACAGAATTATGAAGATTTGGAGAAATTTGATCCTGAAAAAATTGTTGAGAAATTATTAGAATAATCTAGTAAAACTTTTTGAAAACATTCGTATTATTTTAGTGGACACATGGGAAACTTTTATTTCAGGTAAATTAAATTCAAGTGGTTTTTCTCCTTGTTCAAGATGTGAAGCTAAAGATTTTATGCCACTTTTAATTTCTTTAGCATTAGCACCTATAATTGATAATTCTTGCAAGCTTCTTGCAGTACCTATAACATGATTTTTTGAAGGGTTGTTTTCAGCATATTCTTCAATCCTTCTTCCTAATGAAAAACCAACAGGACATACACCATAAGAATTATCAATTCCTAGACCACCATAATTTCTCTCATCATCAAAACATGAACAACATTTACCATCACAAATTCTTTTAGCACTACGAGTATATGATATCAATCTTTCTTTTTCATTTATTATCATCTTTATCAAAAAATAAACAAAAACGTAAGAATTTAAACTTAACTACTTTATCTAGGTATTATTATTCCGTCTAAGTCTTCATATTTTCCTTCTAAGTATGCTTTAGCTGTTAAAGCACATAACAAAGCATCATATTCATCTTTATTCTTCCTAGGTTCTTTAGACAGACCAAGTATTTTTTCTGAAGCATTAGAAAAAACTTCTATAATTTTATAACCCCTTTCTCTCAAAACTTTAACTAATTTAGAAGCTCTCAGAGCTAGAATTCTCATTGTTGGTAATAAAGGAGATAAAGGCCTGAAACCTCTTCTTAATAATTTTTCCTCACATGGTCTCCATGCTCCAAACCTAGGCAACCAGAATGGAGCATCTATTGCAATACAATCGGGTTTTATTACATCTATTTCACTTATTATGTCTTCATCACTAAACAATAGTCTGGTTTCTGATTTAGAATCTGTCAATGAGCAGAAACCTGTTGGATTTTCAGACTTTCCAGCTAGGTCTACACCCACAACCTTCATATTAAATATTTGAAGGCAAAACTAAAAATAGATACTCTTATTTGAATAGAGAACTAAAAAATCCTTCTTCTTTCTCACTCTCTTTACTTATTATTGGAATTTCATCTTCATACTCATAGAATGTGACTTCTTGTTCGCGAAACTTTAGTAACAAACTCTTTTTAGCATTTTTTAAACTAAATCCAATTTTTTCTCCTTCATGAGCTTCTTTTGTTTGTTGGTGTTGCTTTTCAATAAATTTGACAGTCATAATTTTTCCTTCAATATTTGTTTTCATTCCTTGCTTTAACACACCTTTTGTGACGATCCCAACCGGAACAACACCTACTCCAACCATTTGAAACACATCTTTAATTAGAACAGTTGCTCTCATGAAAATATATTTGTCAAATGAATCTTAAATATTTAAAAACATCTAAATTAAACTGTTAGTTATGTTAGAAAAACTAAGCTCAGGCCTAAGAGATGCTTTAAGAAAAATAACCAAGGCTGGCTATATTGATAAGAAGATTTTGGATGAATTGGCTAAAGATATTCATAGAACTCTTTTGGCAGGAGACGTTGATATGGTACTAGCTCAGAAATTGACAAAAACAATAGAGGAAAGAGCATTAAAAGAAAAACCACCAAAAGGTTTGACACCAAAAGAACATGTAATAAAAATAGTTTATGATGAATTAGTAAAATTGGTTGGCAAAAAATCAGAAATAATGATGAAACCAGGAAAAATAATGTTCATAGGTCTATATGGTTCTGGTAAGACCACAAGCATAGGTAAAATATCTAAGTATTATCAAAAAAGAGGTTTAAGACCAGCTTTAATAGGTTGTGACATTCACAGACCAGCTGCAATGGACCAATTATCACAGTTAGCTTCTCAAATTCATGTTCCTTGCCATGCTCCTAAAGGTCTGAAAGATCCCAATGAGATTTTAAAAACGGGTCTTGAAAAATTCAAGAAATATGATATAATAATAATTGATGCTTCAGGAAGAAGTGCTTTGGATAAAGATTTAGCAAAAGAATTGAAAAAACTAGCAGAATTTGCAAAACCAGATGAAGTTCTATTAACAATACCAGCAGATTTAGGACAAGCTGCAGGAGAACAAGCACAAGGTTTTAAAGAACTAGTGGGAATAACAGGAATATTTCTAACAAAAATGGATGGAACAGCAAGAGGTGGAGGTGCAATAACTTCTTGTGCAATTACAGAAGCACCAATAAAATTCATTGGAACTGGAGAAAAACTTGATGCAATGGAAGTTTTTGATCCAGACAGATTCATTTCCAGATTAATTGGTTTTGGAGACATTCAAGGATTAATAGAAAAAGCAAAGGAAGCAGACATTAAAAAAGAAACTGTTGAGAAAATTGCAACAGGTAAATTCACAATGAATGAATTCTTTGACCAATTAAAATCAATGCAGAAGATGGGTTCCTTGAAATCTGTCATGGGAATGGTTCCAGGTCTCCCAGCAAAACTACCTAAAGATTTTGATGCTTCTAAACAAGAGGGTAAAATGAAAAAATGGTCCTATATGATACAATCTATGACTAAGAAAGAAAAAGAAGACCCTCAAATAATTGATGCTTCAAGAGTCAAGAGAATAGCAAAGGGTTCTGGAACAACTGAAGCTGAAGTAAGAGAATTATTAAAAAGTTATCAGCAAATGAAAAAAATGTTAAAAATGTTTTCTGGGAAAAGAGGGATGATGTCAAAACTTGCCAAGAGGTTTAAAGGTTTTAAACTATGAGAACTTTTGTTCTCTACGCCAGAAAGGCTAGAAGCGATAATAAATTTAAAATAGAAGATTTGATAGATTCAGGAGGAAGAATGGATGTGGTTTGCAGTTGTATAGTTTCTGCTTTATGGCTTTCGCATAAAACAAG
>WVXN01000040.1:7155-10055 GCA_011773475.1 Candidatus Aenigmatarchaeota archaeon | reverse complement strand
ACAATTTGTTTTGATGGTTCCAAACTGTTGAAAGTTTATGTTGATGAGAAAACAAATGCAAAATGGATGAAAAAACTTTTATCATTTAAAATAGATAAAGAATGGAAAGAAGTAAGTGGAACTAACATCTCTAGAAAAAGTTTTCAAGAAATTTTAAAAGAAATAGAAGGGGATGTTTATGTTCTGCATGAGAAGGGGACTCCAATTGGAGAAATGAAAATAGGAAAAAACCCAATTTTTATTTTAGGTGATCACATAGGTTTGCCACGTGAAGAAGAGAAATTTGCTTTAAGATATGGTAAAAAGATTTCATTGGGAAAAAAAGTATATTTAGCAAGCTCATGTATATCAATATTAAATTGGATATGTGATAAGAGAGAAATTTTATGATCAACAATATTGTAAAAATCTTAGAAAAAAATTTATGCGACCATTGTTTAGGCAGGCCTTTCAGTCAATTGTTTTTAGGATACAAGAATGAGGAAAGGGGTGAATTTATCAGGACCTTTACAGCAATGATGATTGACGGAAAGCTAGTCGATTATTCAAAAATAAATCCAAACAACTTTTATGGTTTTAAATTCAGGCAGAACAAAGGATTTGCTAAAAATCTAAAAAAAGAAAAATGTTGGCTTTGCAATAATCTTTTTGATAAATTTGGTTCATTAGCAAAAAAGGCTGAAAGAAAACTAAAAAAAATAGAGTTTAACAACTTTTTAGTTGGTTCTAAAATTTCTCCAGAAATTCTTTCAAAAGAGGAAAAAATCTGGGAAGTAACAGGAATAGAATTTGTAGAATCAATAAAAGCTGAAATCAATAGAGAGTTAGGAAAAAAATTAGGTTTCTTATTAAAGAAACCAGTTAATTTTAAGAATCCAGAAATTGTGGTTTTATCAGACTTCAAGAAAAATATTGTTGAAATCCAGATAAATTCATTATACGTCTTTGGATATTACAAAAAATTAAAAAGAGGAATTCCTCAATGCAAGTGGGGAACACCTAAAAAATACAAAACTTCTGTTCAAGAAATAGCTGCAAAGCCAATAATCAAAGCAACAAAAGGAACAAATAACAAATTTTCAGGTTCTGGTAGAGAAGATATAGATGCAAGATGCTTGGATTGGAGACCCTTTGTAATAGAAGTTTTAAAACCCCAAAAAAGAAGCATTAATCTGAAAAAAATTCAAAAACAGATTAATAAAAGCAAAAAAGTTAATGTAAGGGGATTAAAATTTTGTGAAAAATATATTGTTAAAAAAATAAAGGCTGAAACTGGAGATAAGACTTATAGAGTTATAGTTAAGTTTAATAAACCAATAGAAAAAAAAGATTTGAAAAAATTGAAAAGTTTAGTTGGAATTATAAATCAAAGAACTCCTGTTAGAGTTGCTCATAGAAGAGCAGATAAAATAAGAAAACGAAACGTAAAATCAATAAAATACAAACAAAAAAACAGAAAAACAATTGAGCTCAGGGTAGAGGCTTCTTCTGGTTTGTATATAAAAGAGCTGGTCACTGGAGATGGTGGTAGAACCCAACCTTCTGTTTCTGAAATACTAAATGTTAAAGCTACTCCAAAAGATTTGGATGTTATAAAAATTGAACTACCGAAAGGATTATTATTCTGAAAAACTCTGTTGAGCCTGTGAACCTGGATATTCTACTCTAATTCTCACCTTTTTATTACTAAAACCAGTACCAGCAGGTACACTACCAATGAAACGAACTGTATGAGGAGGTCCTCTATGATTTCTCTCAACATATGTTTTATATCTAATTTTCACTCCATGTTCTTGACATTTTATTTCTCGAGTCCTATTACATGAATCCTCACTTAAATCAAAATCTAAAGGAGCATCAAGTGTATGTGCCCCACATCTTCCCCTTAAAGGTCTCCATTTTCCAGGACATTTAACTCCATATGTAACACTTCCAGTCTCAACAGGACCTGTAGAAAAACTGCCTCTTGAAGTCACATAAAAATCTCTAGGATGTAAAACTGCATCCTCCATTACTATTTTTCCTTCTTTTTTTACTGGTACTTTAAATCTTGGAATCACAAAATCACCTCGTAAAGTTTTACTACTATTTTGGAATAATTTGGATAAGAAAAAAATTTACTGGGTACAGATAAAGAAACATTTATAAATGGTATAAATTTATAAAATTTAGATTCTAATTGAAGTTATGGAAGATTTTGAAATAAAAAATGCTATTAGAAAATTAGAAAAAAAAGAAGAGAAGAAAGAAACTCCTTCTAAAGAAGAAAAATACAATAGACCTTCTTGGGATGAATATTTTCTTGAAATAGCGAGAATGGTTGGTAGAAGGGGAACTTGCGGTAGAGGAAGAAACGGTGCTGTCTTAGTAAAAGATAAAAGAATTCTTACTACAGGGTATGTGGGCTCACCAGCAGGTTTAAATCATTGTGATGAAATTGGGCATTTGATGCACGATGTTATTAATACAGATGGTAAAATATCAAAACACTGTATAAGAACTGTTCATGCAGAGCAAAATGCAATTGTTCAGGCTGCTTTGCATGGAATTTCAACTAAAGGAGCTACTCTTTATGTAAAGTTCGAGCCTTGTTTTGCATGTGCGAAAATGATAATAAATGCTGGAATCAAAAGAGTTGTGTGTCAGAAAAAATACCATGCAGGACAATTAACCAGGAATTTCTTTGAAGATGCTGGCGTTGAGATAGTTCATGTAGAAGATAAAGTTGAAGATTATCCAGATCAGTAATTTATTTTTTTCATTAAATTATCTATTTGTTTTTGTAAATCTTCTAGAGTTCCAGAATTATCTATTGTGAAGTCAGCCATTGCTATTGGTCCTGCTTTATGAAGATTTTTTATTTCAGAATAATCCCTACTTTGTGCTTGTTCTCGTGTGTG
>WVXN01000040.1:4537-7147 GCA_011773475.1 Candidatus Aenigmatarchaeota archaeon | reverse complement strand
ATAAAAGATTTGCCATATTTTTTCTTAAGCTCCACATATTCCTCCCAACTGTACAATCCATCAACAACAACATTACCTTTTTTCAACAATTCATCGATTTTTGGAAAATTGAGTATTGCATATGCAGCCATACCATGTTTTTTTCTAATTTCTTCTCTTATTGGTCTTTCGTTTTCTTCTGTTGGTTCAAGCCCTCTTTCCTTTACAATGTCTAAAGTTATTTGTCCAAAACGTATAAATTGAAAACCTTTTTTTACAAGCATATCAGCTATTGAGCTTTTTCCAGAACCACACATTCCTACTATTGCTATTACTTTCATCAAAACACCATAATATTTTAAAAGCTTTATATAATAAATATTTAAGTTGATTTATATGGTAGTAAAGTCTCGTGGACCAAGAAAGAGAACAAGAGAGAAGTTTAGAAGATCGACTAGAACTCCTATAAATGAATTTTTGAAAAAGTTTGAGATAGGAGATAAAGTTGTTATTGATATAAATTCTTCTTCTATTAGCGGGATGCCATTTAGAAGATTCCAGGGATTGAGTGGAAAAATAATTAAAAGGAGAGGAAAAGCTTTTTTGGTACAAATAAAAGACGGTAGAAAGATTAAGGAAATAATAGCAAATCCAGAACACCTGAAAAAGATATAAATTTTTCTATAAAATTAGATTCATGAACAAAAAGAAAATTCAAGAATTGAGAAAATTGGCTGAAAAATTAGAAAATCTTCAAAAAAGTGGAAATGATTCACTTATACCAGAATCTTATGAGGAATTATTAAATAAAGTAGTATCTTATGTTAAAGAAGAAACTGGAATAACTGAAGAAAAATTACCAAAATTTTGGACACATAAACAAATTCCTGCAACATCTCATACATTTTATGAATGGTCTGTGGGTTGTGAGGAATTAGGTGAAATGTTTCTTCTTGATATAAAAAAAGGAACATTAAGACCTTTTAAAAAGGAAATAGTTGAGGATAAAATATATTTTGTTGATCCTAATTAATTTAAATTCTATAGTAAAAAAGTTATTATTAAGCGGAGGTCGGATAGTCTGGTCAATTCCGCTGGCTTGAGGAGCCAGTTCCTTAGTGGATACGCAGGTTCAAATCCTGCCCTCCGCATTTCTTTCACATGAGGGTAGCTATAAGCATTTAAAGATTAGTATTCTATTGAAAATTAGTGAGATAATATGAATGAAGTGATTTTAAGTGGAGGACCAAAATCATTAGCAGATCAATATAAAAATTTTTTTAATTATCTTAAGAGAAAAGTAAAAGTTGGTATAATTCTTTATTTCTTTCAAAATGTTGGAAAAAATTCAGAAAGTGAGGCGGGTAATGTAGTGTTTACTCCTTTACTTCATGAAGTAAATGGTAAAAGAAAACCTGTAGGATATCTGAGGACAGTTGTGCCTGAAGATGTTCCTTTTATAGATACTGTTGAGCCCTTAGAAAGAAGGTGTGAAATAGATCCCTCTTTATTCGGAATTGGAGGAAAAAGCTTAGTATTAAAACATACGAAAGAAAAAGGAAGAGAAGATCCACACAAAAATATACCTTTTCCATAATTCTATTATTAACGTAAAAAGAAGATTATGATGTCGTCTAAGGGAAAGATGGTTAAGGAAGAAAACCGTAGGTTGTCTTTTTCAGCAGGTTCAAATCCTGCCCTCCGCATTGCTTTTGATTCACATCTGACATTAAGTAAGAATTTACTTATTTTTATTTTTTAATTTCTTATATTAATTATGAAATACCTTTCTTTATTCCCAAATAATTGTCAGCTTGAAAAAAGAAAAGATTGTCTTATGCATATGATTCAAAGATTTTCAGAACAAGAAGAACCTATTAGTTTAGTTGATATTTATCAATTAGCATTTCTTGGAAAGGTTAGAAAAAATGCATTCCCATGCTATACTTTTCATCCTTCGTTATTTGCTTGTGGTGTTGTAAGTTATGAGGTGCTTGATGATATACGCCGTTTAGAAAAGCAAAACAGAGTTAAACTAAGAAACACCATAAGCAACTATCCATGGCATTTTGAAATGCACCGTAAAATAATGACAGAAAAAAATGGTAAAAAAGAAGAAATAACGTATAGAAAAGATGTTCACGAAGGTATATCTGCCAAAGACATTGGAGATTTGGTAAAGAGGAGGGAAGGAGAGTTCAGATTTCCAGAAAAAGTAAGAAAGGTACATCCAATTTTTATGGAAACTTTTGCCACGTACTTGGAACAAACTATGACACCGCTTGCTATAGGCGTTTATCCTACAGAATCAACAGAAAAAATAAAATCTGAAACAAGCTTATCTCTGAAAAAAATTCTTAGATTTCTATCAAGAAAAGACCCATCTGATAATTCGCAAAATTGTTTTGGACTTGTAGATGAATTGCATAGGAATATACAACCTGATAAAGAATATAAAATTTTCACCAGAAAACTTCAGGACTTGTTTGATCAAATTCCAGAAGAGAAAAAACCAGAGATGATTACAATCGAAGAATATGAAGAACATGAAATGAAAAAACAATTAAGATTATTCGGTCGGATTTGAACTCCAAATCAAGCATGCCCTCCGCATCACACTTTTATTCTTCT
>WVXN01000040.1:913-4532 GCA_011773475.1 Candidatus Aenigmatarchaeota archaeon | reverse complement strand
AAGGGGTGTTATGGGACTAAACCGAACCCTTTTGCATTCACAGCATTGAAATGGATGAAAAAAATGAAGGGAAAAAAGATTCTAGATCTGGGCTGTGGTGGAGGTAAAGACTCTGTTCTATTTGCAAAAAATGGTTTTGAAGTCGTTTCCTTGGATTTCTCAGAAAAAGCAATTAACTTTTGCAAAGAAAATATTATTAGAAACAATGTTCAAAGATCGATTCACATCATTCTTCATGATATGACCAAACCTCTAAAATTTGATGATAGAACATTTGATACAGTTTACGCTCATTTATCATTACACTATTTTGATGATAGAACAACCACTAAAATTTTTAATGAAATTCGAAGAATTTTAAAAGTAAGTGGACTTTTATTTGTTAATGTAAAATCAACTGATGACCCTCTTTATGGAAAGGGCAAAAAATTAGAAAAGGATGTGTTTGAACTGGGCCACATAAGACATTTCTTTAGTAGAGAATATCTAATAAATAAATTGAAAGGATTTGAAATTTTATATATTAAGCAAACGAGAGAAAAGACTGACTATGCTAAAAAAACAATTAGTAAAGAATCAGTTTTTTGGCAATTAATAGGTAGAAAACTAGACCATTCACACATATTTAAATTATAAAGTTGGTTAGTATTTACATGAAGGGCATGATTATTCCGAATCACTTAGGCATAATTCTTGATGGTAATAGACGGTGGGCCGTTAAACACAAACTAAGTGCTTGGAGAGGACATCATCATGGAGCTGAAAAATTTGAAAAATTTTTAGAATGGTGTGAAGAACTAAAAATACCCCAAGTTTCAGCTTATGTTCTATCAACAGAGAATTTAAACAGACCAGAAAAAGAAGTTAAAGAACTTCTTAAACTCTTTAAAAAAGAACTAGAAAAACTTGAAGGAGAAAAAATGTCTTTTCTAGACAAATATGAAATAAAAATGAGATTCGTAGGAGATTTAACTAAATTGCCTTTAGGACTTCGTAGAGTAATGGGAAGAATAATGGATAAAACACAGAAATATAACAAAAGAGTTATTAACTTAATGGTTGCATACGGAGGCAAATTTGAACTAACCGAGGCTTTTAAAAAAATAGCAAAAAAAGCTCTGGAAAAGGGAGTACTAACCATCACCAAAAAAACAATAGAAAAAAACTTACTTGTAAAAGATGAGATTGATTTATTAATAAGAACTGGAGGAGAATACAGAATTTCAAACTTTATGCCTTGGCAAGCAGCATACGCAGAACTAATAATTCTAAATAAACTCTGGCCAGATTTCACAAAAAGAGATCTTATGAATTGTATAAGGGAGTATAATAAAAGACAAAGAAGATTTGGTTATTAGATTTTGAACACTCTATCTTTTGTTTCGTCTCCAAATGTTTCTTTTTTCTTTGTACCTTCTTTTGGTCTCATCGCAGGAAAGATTATAACATCTCTTATTGATGGAGAATTTGTAAATAACATAGTTAGTCTGTCTACTCCTATTGCTATTCCACAGGTAGGTGGCATGCCATGTTCCATTGCTCTTAAGAAATCTTCATCCATAGGATGCGCTTCTTCGTCTCCTTCTTCACTACGTTTCAATTCTTCTTTGAAGTTTTTTCTCAGAAAAATTGGATCATTTATTTCCGTATAGTTATTGCTAATTTCCAAATCTCCTCCAACAAACACTTCAAATCTTTCTGTAAAATCTGGATGGTCTTTGCATGCCTTAGCTAAAGGAGAAACTTCTTTGGGGAAGTCGTGAATATGAGTGGGTTGAATTAATTTTGATTGTACAAACTCTTCAAAGATTGCAGCAATTATTTCTCCTTTTCTTGAACCCTCTCTTATTTCTATTTTTTTACTTTTAACAAAATCTTTCAATTCTTCAATTGTCATTTTTAAAACATCTATTTTTAGGTACTCTTTAATAGCATCTACCATTTTCATTCTTTTCCATGGAGTAGAGAGGTCTATTTTATTTCCTTTATATTCTATTTTTGTTGTTCCGAAAATATCTTTAGCTGCTTTTTCTACCATTTCTTCTATTCTCCTCATACCATCTTCATAATCTTCATATGCTGTCATTGCTTCTACAAGTAAACATTCAGGATTGTGAAGTGTGTCTACGCCCTCGTTTCTAAAATCATGTGAAAATTCAAAAACTTTTTCGAAACCACCTACTATCAATCTTTTCAAATACATTTCATTGGATATTCTTAGATACATTTTTCTGTTTAATGCATGATGATGAGTAACGAATGGTCTTGCTAAAGCTCCACCATAAATTGGTTGTAAAATCGGTGTTTCGACCTCTAAGTATCCCCTTTCTTTAAAGTAATTACGAATGCTTTCAATAATCTTGCTTCTTATGACAAATGCTTTTCCGACTTCTGGATTCATTAGAAGATCTAAATATCTCTGTCTGTATCTTATTTCAACGTCTTTTAAACCATACCATTGTGATGGTAATGTTCTCAAAGCTTTTGTTAGAAGTTCCAATTCTTTTACAAGAATACTGAGCTCACCTTTTGTTGTTTTTATTATTCCACCCGTGACTCCGATTATGTCTCCAATATTTAATTTTTGAAATAAATTATATTTTTTCTTATCAACATTATCAATACTAACGTAAATCTGAATTTTACCAGATGGATCTCCAATATGAGCAAAACTGAGTTTACCGTGTTTTCTTATTGATCTTATTCTTCCAGCTACAGAAATTTTAACATCTTCTATTTTTTCATCAGGTTTAGTTTTTGAATATTTTTTGTTGACTTCACCTATCATATGTGTTCTATCAAATTTCCTTCCAAACGGTTCAAAACCCATTTTCTTAATTTCTTCTAAATCTTCTAAACCTGGTAATTCGTTTTCAGCCATTGTCTCACTAAATTATTTATAGTAAATAATATAAAAAAAGCATATGATAGACCCATATTTGCTGTCAGTAATAATATTTTTTTCCTTTTTAGCAGTTCTTATATACAGAGATAGGAAGAACATAGATTTTAAGTACGTCATAATAATGAGGAGAACAAAACGATTTAGAGATATTCTGGATAGAATAGCTAAAAAATCAATTTCATTTTGGAAGACTGTGGGAACAATTGCTTTTATCGTTTGTCTACTTTCCATGGCATTTGGAATTTATCAGATATTAAATTCCGCTTATTTGGTTTATATTGGTCTTATAAAAGAACCAGCAATACAAGTTGTCCTTCCTTTTCCCTTTGAGCAAGGTGTTAGCGGTCCAGGTTTTATTGGAATACCATTTTGGTTTTGGATAATAGCGGTTGCAACAATTTTAATACCACATGAAAGTTTTCATGGCATTATTTCAAGAACTGAAAATATAAAGTTAAAGGATGTTGGCTTAATATTAATGCTTTTACAATACATAACAATACCAGTTGTAATCATTTATTTCATTTATACTCAAACTTTTGATTTAATTTTGTTTTTAGTTGCTTTATCATTTTCAATTCCAGGAGCGTTTGTTGAGCCTGATGAAAAACAACTTAAAAAATCTAAATTAATGACAAAATTAAGGGTGTTCTCAGCAGGAAGTTTTATTAATATTGTTATAGGAATTTTAATAGTACTCCTCGTTCAAGGCTT
>WVXN01000040.1:566-841 GCA_011773475.1 Candidatus Aenigmatarchaeota archaeon | reverse complement strand
GAGTCGGGTTTGAAACAGGGAATGATTTTAGAGAGTATAGATGATAAAGGATTAACCCCTGATTTTTTTAGTTATTCTATTTTAATTTCGATGCGTCCACAGTGGAACACAGAAAATATTACAAAAATTATGTCTTCCTTAATTCTATTTAATACACTCGGAGAATATGAACCAGGAGACACTGTAAAATTAAAAGTTGACGGAGCAGACTATGAATTAAAATTGGAAAAACATCCGCTATCAGAACGATTTCCTTATATGGGAATAAGTTCAGA
>WVXN01000040.1:0-459 GCA_011773475.1 Candidatus Aenigmatarchaeota archaeon | reverse complement strand
AATTGTAATAACATCCATTATAGTACTTATAATATTATATGCTATTTTTGGAGCGTATATTAGGTTTTAAGGTAGAATTTTTAATTCTTTTATATCACTATTTCTAATTAGAAGTTCTCTTATGGCTTTTATATTATTTCCACGTCTTCCTATTATAGCCCCCCTATCCTCTTGACTTATAGTTACTACTGCTCTTTCATCTTTCAATTCAATTTTTTTGGCTTTAGAAATCATATTTTTTATAAGTTCCTTCCCATTTTCAGACCACTCAAAAACTTTTATTGGTCTTCCAAGCATTTTTTCCGCAGTTCTTATATTATGTCCATTCTTACCTATTGTCATCGCAATCTTACCAGGATTAACAAGAAAATAAATAGTTTGGGAACATACACAGTCTCTGACTTCTGTTCCAGTTATATTTTCAAATGATGTTATTACTCTTATTGTATCGTTATCAAA
>WVXN01000079.1 GCA_011773475.1 Candidatus Aenigmatarchaeota archaeon | reverse complement strand
ACGAATATATCATCACTTAACGGACTACCTTCTGATACTAATGTTGTATCGCCAAAGGTTGCCGTTCCATTGAAGAAACCTGTAACATATGCATTACCACAACAATCTACTGCTATTCCTCTACCAACATCAGAATTACTTCCACCTGCTCGTTCTGCCCACTCCCATTCTGGTAAATCTTCGTCTGGCACTTTTAATTTACCATCTGGTCCAATAACAACCATTTTTCCAGGACAAATTGGCGCACAGAAACATGGAGTAGTTGGAGGAGCTGGTTTGCCCATCTCACCTTTGTCACCCTTTTCACCTTTTTTACCCATCTCACCTTTTTCTCCCATATCACCTTTGTCTCCCTTTTTGCATTTTACTTTCCATCCATATCTACAATTACATTCCACTTTTTCTGCATCTTTACCATTTTCTAAATAAAATTGGTCACAACTTGCATCTCTGTATTTTGATTTTGGCATTATATATAATCTAACTAGAAATAAATTATGGGGATTTATATCCCAATTTTTTGACAATTTCACTGTTTGAGATAGCATCAATCTGCTCTTTTGTCAATTCTATTCTACTCTTATCATTCATATTTCTAAAAGGTTGATTAATCTGCCATGTTCTATATTTGGTATGTTCTGTATATTCTGGCTTATGATTAATATCATCAATATCATCTTTTGAAATAACATTCTTAAATTTTTCATTTCTGAATATGCTATTATTATATCTAAGGCCGATACCATTAAATAGTTTTCTTAATTTTAGATAGTTATTGTCAAACATATCTTCATATTTGATATGATAAAAATTATTGATATTTTGATCCAATGTTTTCAAATAGATTTTAGCAAAGTATTCATATGATTTAAAATTATGCTTTTTGTGCAACTCATACTGGAATCTTCTATTTATTGATGACATAACGTGGTAGGGATCCCTGATAATAAATATTTTAATAAAATCATCGTAATATGGATCTCGAAGATCTATTCTTGGTCTTTTAATCAGAATAAATTTTTTATTTAATCTCCTTGCCTCT
>WVXN01000092.1 GCA_011773475.1 Candidatus Aenigmatarchaeota archaeon | reverse complement strand
ATTAATTTTGCTTCTTTAACTGCCCAAAAGTAACCAAGTTCTTCAGCTTGACTTTTATTTCCTACTTTGTCGATGTTTTCATTCCATACTTTAAATTCTTCTTCAAAGTCCTCATCATTGGCAGCAAGTTCAATTTTAACGTAATACATACCAACTGAATGTTGGTCAATGTTTCCGTTCTTGTATTCTTGGAATATTAAAGCATTATAATCTTTCTTGATGTCTGAATCCATAAATAGTGAAGTTGTTTCACCATCTTTATTAATTCCTAAATCTTTCCAAGCAACTTTTGATTCATAAATATTTGTAGGTACTCCAATCTTTGCAGTTATCTTTTGTTCGTGGTCGTGTAAATGCCATATCTTATTTTGACGCTCTTTAATAGACTTTGTGAAAGTGCCATCAAGGTGAACATCTCCGTGTGAATCTAACCAGTTATAAGTGTTTCCGATTAAAGTTCTTTTTATTACTGAATCAGTATCATTTTCTTTTGAAGTGTGTAATGCTTTACTAACTTCATTTGATGATGTGTTTACAATTGTTCCATCTGTGAATTTAATTGCTGCTTTTTTAAACTCTAAAATTTCTTTTTTGTGTTTAACCAAGTATGCAATTTCTTCTTTCTTGTTTTCAAATGTTTTACCGATTATTTTCATTTCTTTACAAGTTTAGTTTTAAGCAATTTTTCCTTTTGCTCTTTTAACTTTTTAATTTGTTCCTTCGTCAAATGTGATTTCATTTCCTACCATTTCTTCTGCTCTTTCGTATGTTATCTGTAAAGATTCAACTAAAGCATTTATTTTTTGTTCTCTTGTTAAATTAGATGCTAAGATAGTAATAATTGTATTACTAATGTTTACACCTCTTTGAGCCTTCTCATTTTCATCTTCTTGCAAAGCGTGTACACCACTTAAATCTAATTTCAATCTATAATCTCTATTTTCACGAACTGAATAAGCATTTATTGCAGGTCTAAAGATTGTTAAGAATTTGTTTAATGTTGGTATAACTGCATCAGAATAAAAAGATTTATGTGCTTCTGTTCTGTTGTTATACGTTTTGTTTGCAGGGTCATTAAATAGACTTGAATCAACTGCATAAGCGTTGCACAAATCTCTTAACTTCATTACTCTTGATTCAATAATTTTTAAATCAGTAGGTGATAAAGCTATTGGTTGATACTTTACTTTTGCTCCTGATTGAATAACAGAATTGAAATCACCTGCACTTCCCATTTTTTCGTTTAATCTCTTTTGGTGCTTTTCTGCTTCTTCAGGTGAAAGTATTATTTCAGA
>WVXN01000022.1 GCA_011773475.1 Candidatus Aenigmatarchaeota archaeon | reverse complement strand
AAAGAAACAATAGTTGACATGTTTGCAGGCATAGGCTATTTTTCTATATTCTTAGCTAAATATTGCAAACCCAAGAAGATCTATGCAATAGATGTTAATCCTAAAGCAATAGATTATCTTAGAAAAAATGTCTGGTTGAATAAGGTTGAAAATAAGATCGAGATTTTACAAGGAGACTGTAGAAAATTTGCTAAATTACTGGAAGATACAGCAGATAGAATAATAATGGGCTATTTATTTAAAACTGAAAAATTCTTGCCTTATGCCTTAAAAATTGCTAAAAAAACTGCTATTATTCATTTTCATAGGACTGTAAAAGAAGAGGAAATTGATAAATTAAAAGAAAAAATAATGAAAAAATTCAATGTGAAAGTCTTAAGAACTAAAAAAGTGAAATCTTATGCTCCTAAGATTTGGCATGTTGTTTATGATTTGAAAATAAGCAAACCTAGATAATTCTGATTAAATTAAAATCTAAATATCTTTTATATCTTATTGCAACTAATAAACTAACATGGTCGAGATTTTGTGTGAAGGAACAGGTGCGAGTCCCGGAAAAGCTCAAGGAAAGGTCAGAGTAATAAATTCGGTGAAAGATTTGGAAGCGCTTGAAAAGGGAGATGTACTTGTAGTAGAAGACTCAAACCCTGCATGGACCATTGGCATGACTAAAGCAAATGCAATAGTAGTAGAAGTCGGTGGAATAATATGTCACACAGCAATCATAGCAAGGGAAATGAGCATTCCTTGTGTTGTTGGAATAAAAAACGCGACAAAAATACTAGAAGATGGTTTAGAAATATTGGTTGATGGTAATAATGGAAAAATTTACAGAACTTACTGAAAAAGAAGCATTCAAAAAATATGTTGAGGCACTAACTGCGCCTTTTATGATAACTGACCCAAAGAAATGGCCTATTCGTGCGGGCAGAGCAAAAAGTTTATTCAAAGAAGAATTCGCTACAACCATAAGAAAATATTTTTCAGAGATAAAAAATAAACAGATTCCGATTCAAAGCGTTGCAGATGCTTTTGAGAGTCCAACGCGCATATGGCGACTGACATATCATATTCTAGGCACCCTTAAAAAAACAGGTGTTCCAAAACAAGAAATACGAGAAATCATGCTGTATTTAATCAAAATGATAAGCTTGTTAAAATCAGATGATGTGTTCAACACTACTGGTTGTAACCTTATACTCACAACACAAGAAATTAAAAAAGCAGAACAAGATCTCAAAGCAGCGGATTTACAAACATCAAGAGAAATTCATAATTTATTCGGTCTTCTTTGGACTTACGCTGAATGTATTTATTTTGTTGCACACGAAGCTGTAGTAGAAATACATGGTCCATATCACAAAAGTCTTGTGGTACGTGAGTACAAGAATTTGTCACCAACTGACCTGTGGAGCGACTTGAATATTTTTCCTTACAAACACTTGAAAATCACTACATTATATAATGATATTGAACTGGAGTTTGATGTTTACAATAATTCACAATTAAAAAAAGGAGATCTTGTTAATTGTCTCAAATCATATAAAATAGAAGCGGATGGAAAAAGACTGGAAACGAAAGAAATAAGCAGACTTTCAGGATGGTTGGCAAAGCAGACTTACGAAATGGTTAAAAAAGTTGACTCATGGAACGAGAAACAACAAGCAAAAAAATATGCTGATATTTTTTGGTATATTCTAAAACCATTAGCAGACTTATTAGGAGAAGATTGGCACGTACCCCAAATAGTCTATGAAAAAATTGAACGTGGTGAATTGCCACCTAAAAAAACTCAATCACCTAGCAAGGAAGAAGTGATTGACATGCTTAAAATACCAGAATAATTTAAAAAAAATCATAAAATCTTGATGTCTAATCTAACTTTCCTAACCCTTGGAGCATATGGTAAAACTTTCTGTCTTTTAACAATTTTATACTTAATATTGAAAATTTTAGCAATTTCTCTAACTTTTTCTTCCAAATCCTTAAAATTATCTTTTTCATTAGACAATCCATACAAATGAATTATAGTTCCTTTCTTAGAATGTAAAAAAGCCTGATCCAAATATTCTATTGCTCTTTCAACTAAAGGCATTATAACTCTATCAAACTTACCAATGTTCCTAACATCCCTAACATCTGCACAAATATTTTTTATATTATGCAATTTGTTTAATCTAACATTTTTTTCAGAATATTCTATGCCTTTTACATTTATTTCTATACAAATTATTTCACAATCAGGATGTTTTTTACCAATAGCAATAGCAT
>WVXN01000091.1:1886-2139 GCA_011773475.1 Candidatus Aenigmatarchaeota archaeon | reverse complement strand
GTTCTACTTTGTTTAGTTTACTCTGGTTGAATAATGGAAGACTAAAACTGAAAGTAGCTCCCTTTCCATCGATATTGTTTTCTGCCCATATTTTGCCACCATGAGCTTCGATTATACTTTTCGAAATAAATAATCCCAAGCCGGTACCTTTGAAGGATTTTGAAGTAAATTTTGTAAACAATCGCGGCATTATTTCAGGATCTATACCACTGCCAGTATCTTTTATACCAACAATGACCCAACTATCATTTTC
>WVXN01000091.1:373-1825 GCA_011773475.1 Candidatus Aenigmatarchaeota archaeon | reverse complement strand
TTTTCACATTAAGAGATATAGTTCCTCCTCGTCCTTCTTTCGTAAACTTGATAGCATTATCAAGCAGGTTGGAAATAATTTGAGTAATCCTATACCTGTCTGCATCTACAATAATATTATTACCCTCAATAGGATTATACAATAATTTTATATCGCTTCTATTATTGTCTCCAATTTCTTTTTTATATTCTTCTATAATACTTAATATCAGGCCATTTAAATTGAACTTTTCTTTATTTAGTCTTAATAACTGACTCTCTATTCTTGTCACATCAAGTATATCTTGTGTAAGTCGCTGTAATCTTTTTGCATTTCTTGATATTATATCTATCAGTCTGCGTTTTTCCTCATCCTCCTCCTTAGATCGAAGTACTTCACTTAATCCAAGTATAGGTTGAATAGGTGTCCGCAACTCATGTGCAGCTATATTAATAAACTCTTTTTGCATCTTTTCCTGATTTTTTAGCTGTTCGTTTGCTATTTCAAGCTCTCTTGTCCTATCTTTTACAAGTCTGTTCAAGTGTTTATTTGCTGAAACTATACTTTGCTTCATGATATTGAACTGGGAAGACAATTCTGCAATCTCATCATTTCTTGAAGTTTCTCTAATATCGACATTAAAGTTTCCTTTGGATATTTCATTAGCTGCGTGTTTCAATTTTAGTATGGGTTTTGATATGGACCTGGAAATAAACAGACCTACAATTATAACAATAATGGATATTATACCGCCAATCATGATAAGTGTAATAATTAAATTGTTGACAATGTCATTTAATGGAGCCAGGGAAAAATCTGCTCTTACCATTCCAATCTTTTCAGTAAGAACTATAGGGGCGCACGCTTGTAAAACATCATTTTTAATTTCAACTAATGGCTCATCAGGTGATCTTCTAGCCTGTGTATCAATACAATCATTTAATGTCTCATTGTAATGCTTATTTTCCAATGTTCCATCCGTAATAATCCTTCCATCAGGAAACATCACATATACCGATTGAATATCAGGATTCTGTTTAATGTTTTGAATAGTATGTTCTAGCCCATCTAAATCTAGAAAGTATAAGGGATTTCTAAGCTCCCGGCTTGCTAATGAAATGAAAGATACTGCCTCTTTCTTATAGGCTTCTAATATCTCGTTTCTTGATATAGAATAGAATGTAATTTCAAATACTACTGAAAAAATAACTACAGGTATAACTACAATAAGAATTAGTTTATGTGATAACTTCAGTCCATTATCCACCAACTTCTACTTCTTTTTGTTCTAATAGCAGCAGCATATTATTGATAGGACCAAATAATTGATCCTTGTTGTTTATTTCCTCATATTTTGTTGAATTTTCAAAATTTCTTAAAATCTCAATCCCCTCTGGATCTTTATCCATATTCAATAGTACATCCTTAATCTTTTGTACTAAAGCTGGCTCCATCTCAGACCTATGTGAAATC
>WVXN01000091.1:0-262 GCA_011773475.1 Candidatus Aenigmatarchaeota archaeon | reverse complement strand
TATCCATAATGGTATATTCTGATCTTCTCTAGCAAAAACATATCTAATTGTATTATTACCATCATTGCTGCTGTTTCTACTTGGCCAATTAATATTGCTGTCATTAATATTAAGGCCTTTACTATCAATGAGTGGTTCTGTTTGGGCCAAATACGATTCAGTTGATTCGCCTACAAGTTTAAACCCTTTTTGAACCAAATATGCTTTTGGTAACAAATATCCAGATGTTGATTCTGGAGCTTCAAAAGCAATAGTTTTTCCA
>WVXN01000066.1:3218-3675 GCA_011773475.1 Candidatus Aenigmatarchaeota archaeon | reverse complement strand
AATATAAATTTAAATAAGACAAAAACATGGTTTTGCGTTTTTTGCAAAACGATGTTTTTGATCCTTCAGTAAAAATTTAACGCACCTAACTTTCGGATATCTACTAAGGCATGATGTCGGAAAACAATCTTCAAGCTTGGCTTCTTGCTGTTTTCCGACATGATGCCGTTCTTTACTTAACGATATTAACTTGAATTTATCGTGAACTAAAAATACAGAATAAAAAAAATATATTGATTTTTTAACCTAATTTTATTATATATCGAACAGGTAAGCTATTGAATAATTATGCTAAACAATGAAGTAATACCAGATAAGTTTAATTCCATTAAACAAAGGTGATCAGTTGTTTAGTCCATTCTCAAAGCTATCGAACCATAATCTTCAACAGCTTTATAAGGCGATTGCACAATTGTATCAGAATTACATCAGGATTTTTATTAAAATTCACCGCATC
>WVXN01000066.1:0-3173 GCA_011773475.1 Candidatus Aenigmatarchaeota archaeon | reverse complement strand
TATAAAATAACAACTAATTAAATAAAGTCAAAAATATTTTTTGAGCAGTATAAACTAGGTTATGTATACATATAATAATTAAATAATTTACAAGAGTATTTATAAAAATGTTTAACATTTATAAAAAACGAATACAACTATTAAACAAATTCATAGAAATTTATACTGAGTATTTTTACACTTATAGAAATGAAAATACTAATTTCGACAAATTAAATACCTTACGTAAAGAAACTAATTTATTAAAAGGTCCAGCATTTAACTATATCTTAGGACTTGGCTTAAAAGAACCATATTTTGAATTAGAGGGCAAAAAAATTAGCACATTCTGGAATCTATTTTCTGAGCCGATTTATGATATTTACAATATGAACGCAGATCATGATATACAGCCATAGGATTATACCAACAAAAGCAAAGGATTCTTATACGAAAATTCTTCAAACGACTATTAAATCCCTTTTACATCATTGCCCAATTTATAAGGATACCTTTTATCATTTTTAAATATGTTTTTCCTAAAAATTATGAAAAATATGAAAATAACATAGTATCAAATATTTATAAAATTGTAATCGCCATTATAACACATATTGTTCTTATTTTAAAATTATTAAATCTAATAGGGTTCGATACTAAATCCATAAAGAATTTACTTTAATTAAAATAATAATATACCATGTGAGCTAATAACGGAACATAAATATACCAATTATGGGGTTCAATAAATATTAATATAAATAACATTCCGCTGGCAAAGGCATATTTGAATTTTTTAATATCTTTCCTTTTAGAAACCATGTTCATTTATTAAGAATATTGAACTAATATTTTCTTCTTACTAAAAAGCACAGTAAAAAGAAAATATTAGTTTCTAAATAATTAAAAAAATAATAAGGTGTTTCTTTTCGTTATTGCCTCCCTGAATAGCCCAGCGGGAAGAAAGCAAAAAAGAAAAGAAATCTTATCATATTAAAAACTAAAATAAGGATCAAAAACAACGTGTTTTAAAAAGCAAAAACACCTTGTTTTTGTTTTATTAAAATTTATATAAAATACGAACAAGGAAATAAAAATGAAAATCCCAAAACTTCCCAATTATAAAACCTGAATTAAATCATAAAGTATTTGAAAATATGGCCAAAGATCGCGAAAAAAAAGAACATAAAGAAACTATTAGATATTGGTTTGTAGCTGTTATTATGATTATTGGACTAATGATCGCAGTACTGCAAGTTTACCAGCAGTATAGCATGTCCAACATGCAAGAGCAAATACAATAGAACTCACAACAAATAAAAGAACTTTCGAGCGACTTAAATGACCTTCATCATCAAGTAACAAAAATGGAATCAACCCTTGTAAAAATATCTCAAATGAACGAAGGTTATAATATGAAAAAATAGTTTTAATTTCTTTGGAACAACCACATAATGTAGATATGGTAAAAGAGATTGGAGCTGAATTTGTAATAGATTATACCAAGGAAGATTATACCAAGAACGATCAAACCTATGATATAATATTCGATGCCGTTGGTGCTAATACTCTTTCTAAATGTAAGAAAATTCTAACAGACGAGGGGATCTATGTTTCTAATAATATCTTAAGTAGCCCAAAACACGTTTTCCATATAATGACTAATCGATTTAGGAGGAAGGAATTGAAATATGGGGTGGCAGATGAGGGCGCAGATAATCTTAACTTACTTCGAGGATGGATCGAGAACGGAAAGATCAAACCAGTAATAGATACTGTGTATCCTCTAAGCCAAACTGCCGAGGCTCATCGACATTACGAAACCGGTCATTCCAAAGGTAGAGTTGTAATCAATATAGATTGAACGAGTAAGGATCTTTAAAAAATAAAATGGAAAATAAAAAAATGAAAGCGATAATATATACAAAATACGGGCCGCCCGATGTTCTTCAGCTCAAAGAGGTAGAAAAACCTGCTCCCAAGGACAATGAAGTACTGATAAAAGTTCATGCGGCATCCGTAAATGCAGCTGACTGGCATATCCTGAGAGGTAAACCGTTCTTTCTCCGCCTAATGGGCAATGGACTTCTAAAACCAAAAAACAAGATACTCGGAGCTGACATAGCGGGGCGGGTTGAAGCGGTTGGCAGAAACGTAAAGCAGTTTCAGCCAGGTGATGAGGTATTCGGGGACATATCCGAGTGTGGTTTTGGCGGTTTTGCCGAGTATGTATGTGCTCGTGAAAATGCATTGGTGTTGAAACCGGCCAGTATGACATTCGAGGAAGCAGCGGCCGTACCTTTGGCGGCAGTCACCGCCCTGCAGGGTCTTCGCGATAAAGGACAGATTCAGCCAGGGCAAAAGGTTTTGATTAATGGTGCGTCTGGTGGTGTGGGTACGTTTGCGGTGCAGATTGCCAAATCGTTCGGGGCTGAAGTGACTGGCGTGTGCAGCACGAGGAAATTGGACATGGTGCGCTCGATTGGTGCAGACCAGGTCATTGATTACACTCAAGAAGATTTCACCAAAAGTGGGCAGCGTTATGACCTGATTCTTGATGTTGCGGGATATCGTTCGATTTTCGATTACAAGCGTGCATTAAGTCCCAAGGGAATTTATGTCATGGTCGGAGGTTCCATGGCTCAATTTTTCCAAGCTATGCTCCTAGGACCATGGATTTCAATGACAGGGAGCAAGAAAATGCGTGGCTTTGTGACGAAACCAAACAAAAAGGATTTGGTTTTTATGAAAGAGCTTTTTGAAGCCGGCAAAGTAGTACCTGTTATAGATAGACGTTACCCGTTAAGTGAGGTTGCTGAAGCTCTCCGGTATCTTGAAGAAGGACACGCCCGAGGAAAAGTAGTCATAACTGTGGAACATAATAACAAAACCTAACTATGCATTAAGCTGACCACAGGGGCTTGGTGCAAATCCGATAATTCGGTGTATTCTCGAAAGTTTAGATTAAATTTGAAAAATCGGTGCCCTTATTCCCTGTGGCAGCTTATGCTCACTATGCCCCATAATAAAAAACGAATTGACAGCGACAATGATTGAGAAAATGAATAACAAGAGGAGAAAATTAAAGTGAAAAAACCAACTATTATTTTTTTGCTGCTGTTGGCGGCAATCGACATTAGCGCACAGGTAAAAGATTTTCCTAAACTCACCGGCCCCTACCTGGGTCAGACACC
>WVXN01000060.1 GCA_011773475.1 Candidatus Aenigmatarchaeota archaeon | reverse complement strand
ATCTACCTAGAAATATTATTGAAGTATAATTATTCTCTCAACTTAACTAATATTTCTTTAAACGATAATATTTAGCAAGAGATGTTTTTATAATTTTAGATTCCTTTAGTTAACCCTTAAATTTTAATTTTTCTATATCTTTTATATGAATTGGGATTGGTTTTTAGGCTTTATAGAGGGTGAAGGCACTTTTACATTCACGTTAGAACCAAGAAGTAAGAAGGATTACAAAAGCGGATATAACGTGCCAATAATGTTTCAATTACCACAAAAATATAGCAAAAAAAATGTAGTTTTAATGAGAAAAATAAAAAGATTTTTGGGAAGTTATGGAATAACAACTGGTGAAAAACAACCTTATATTCTACCAAAGAAAAATGGAAAATGGCCACCTGTAAAAATAGTTGTGTTTAGATTAGATAGTCTGATTAAATTAGTCGAAGAATTAAAAAAACTAAAGTGGCAGACTTCAAAACACGAAGAGTTTAAATTGTGGTGTCAAGCTATTGAAATTAAAAGAAGTAGAGAACATCGAAAAGAAGAAGGTATAAGAAAAATCAAAGAATTAATGGATAAGAAAAAGGAAATTTACAAATATTCTAAAAAACTAATGCTTTTCGGTCCCAGAACAGACATCGATAAAAAACTTTTGAGTGAAATAAAGAAATATAAACGGAGAGGAATTCCTAAAAAACACATTGCAAAGATATTGAATATATCAACATCAAAAGTTCGTAATTATTTAGACCCTAAATATTTAAAATATCATGAAAAAAGAAAAAAGCGATAGTATGGATAGAAGAAGTTTTGATTCTAAATTAAGTCGTGAATTTTGGTTTGGATTACTAATAGGAATATTAGGTGGTGCGATAGGAGATATTTTTATAGAATTATGGTATCGTACACCAGATGATCCACAAACATTTTTATTGCCTACAATTATTGCAACTATAATGTTTGTAGGTCTTTGTCTTTTTTTAATTCATAAAATTGGAAAAAGAGATTGATTTTTGATTTCCTCAGTAATTGAATTCTTTTGATATAAGTAATATTATATGATCACTTACTAGAATCGCTAGGTAAATTTCTTCTCATGCGAACCATTATCTCTTTAAATAATTGTTCTTGATGTAAATGGATTTTTCCGTCTTGAGACAAATGTAATAGGGG
>WVXN01000077.1 GCA_011773475.1 Candidatus Aenigmatarchaeota archaeon | reverse complement strand
TTAACTCTCACATTTGACGCGTGACTTAAACCCCATTTTTGATGTCTAATATATATTTTATATCATACATATTACAATTATACTAAAATAAAATACATATCATAACCTATTTACTATCCTATATCTATAACATAATATATATAATAAAACTATAATTCTAAAGTATATACACTAACAAATAAATCACAACAAATATCTCGCACTACAAATACCCTATCTAAATAGGCTTTATTTGGCCATGAAATTCATCTAAGATCCTTTTCATGTAACCGTAGAATGCATCTGGATTGAAAAAGTAAACTGTTTTGTATTTTTTCTTTTCTTTGTCAGTAAAAACTCGTTTGTCCTGGATCAATTGTATTCTTTTCAAGGGATTTATCACAAAATAAAATGTTCTTTTAGGTTTTTTGTACTGGTTGAACTCAATTCCCAAAGCTTCAGCAAGTTCCTTATACTCCATCGAACCCTGCTCTTTCAATATTAATATAGCCTTTTTAGCCATATCACGTATGTGAGAATTCCTTGCAGATTTGCCATACAGCCACAATAACAATTCATTCATAAAAACCACAAAACACCTAGATTAATAACAAGTGTCCTCAATTAAAAATATTTGTATTTTCCAGTCCACAGATATGTCCACCAGTGGTATATCTGAGCAAATGATCATGATTATACGAGAAACATATATTAGAAATGTTAGAAATCAATATCAACTGTCCATAGTGGATTTTAGCCCAAAAAATCATTCAATTGGGTATACTAAAACTATTATTTTTTAGGTTTAGAAGCAGCAGCTTTAACTTTTTTGTGCATTTTATGGAATTTTCTTCTGATTCCTTCAAAATCATGCGCAACTTCCAATCCAACATCAGTAAGTCTCACAAGTTTAATCCTTCCTTTTTTCTCAAACATCACCAAACCCAATTTTCTGAACATTTCTAGAACTTTTACAGTATGAGAATAAGTGCAGTCAACAACTTTTGAGACTTGGGTTGCATATTTTATGTCCTCGTTCTTCAAACTAGTGAGCATTTTAACTGGTTTTGGTCTTAAGAATAAATTTTCAAAAACATTTTTCTGGACTTTGTTAAATCTCACAAATGCTCACCTATAAATTTTTTATCCGAATATATATTTAAACGTGATGTATGTTTTATCTTATATATTTTTTATTAGTAGTTTCTTAAAACATATTTAATTAACTATTTAGTACCCAACATATAAAATGATATATGTTTTTCTTACTATAGTTAATAAAATATATCTTCCATCAAAACAAACAAAAATGTGATTTTTTAACCTCACAAAAACAAAGTGAGAGTTAGTGGATCTGTAGGGCAAAATACAAAATTATTGCCATGATGACAATAATTACGAGTATTACCAAAAACAACGGATTTGTAAGCAAAAGTGTGAAAACATCGGCTTCAAAAAACATCGACATTGATATGTTTATCTTAAACAAGTAGGTTATTAACAATATTTCTGGTATCATTACAACTATTATCAAAGTTAAAAGGATATTCTTCAATTTCATACTATTTATATTGTTGGTCTTAAATAAATAAAATATGGATTTACCCTTAGCTCCCATTGAGAAGATATTAAAAAAATCGAATATGAGAATCAGCGATGGTGCTGTAAAGGAATTTGCCATACTTTTAGAAGAAATAACAGCAGATATAGCAGCTGAAGCAACTGCAATAGCAAAAAGTGAGGGTAGGAAGACTGTTCTTATTAAGGACATTCTAGAAGCTAAGAGGAAATTAGAGTAGTTTTATGACTCTTTGACATGGTAAAAAAAGAATATAAGTTTTGAGGTATAATTGATTTTATGGATTTCGAGATTATAGTTAAAAAAATTAAAGAAAAGGCCAATCTAAATGACGAGGAAGTTAATAAAAAAATTCTAGAAAAACAGCAGGAACTCTCTAATCTTGTATCAAAAGAGGGTGCTGCTTATATAATTGCCAAAGAATTGGGATTGGATATATTCCAAAAAACAAAAAGAAGACTGGAAATAAAAAATGTTGTACCAAAATTAAGGAACCTGAACCTAACTGCTAGAATTGTCAAAGTTTTTGAGGCTAAGGAATTTAAAAGAAAAGATAAAATCGG
>WVXN01000017.1:777-3472 GCA_011773475.1 Candidatus Aenigmatarchaeota archaeon | reverse complement strand
GAATCAGCCCTAACCTGTTTCTCTACAATACCACCATCACCACCATCTTCTTTTGTGAGAATCGTGGCAGTAGTGCCATCGAGTTTTTTGAAAACAACAAATTTATAAGTATCATATCCAACTTCTTGGACTACTATTTGGCCATCATAGAATTTACTACTATCATCTTTTCTTATATTATCAACTTCGCTATCTTTTAGATAAGTACCAACTCTATTATTTAAATAGAATCTCATGTACTTGTGCACATAATGTCCAATTTTCTTTTCTGGAGTTGGAGAAACTGCTTCATTATGAATCTCATTTAGCAAACTCATGATATCCTCAGGAGGACTGACAAATCCACTATTAGTCACTCTATTTTTATAATTATTACTATTAAAACTATTTTTGAATGCATCAAAACATAAATCATTGATAAACTGGTCTGTTATTCCTGCATCTTTAAAAATAGAGGCATAAACTTTTCTCTTCTTTGGTCCCCCTGTTCCAATCGTGTAATCATCGGGAACATCTCTATAACTAGAATCAACGAGAACAACATATCCATAGTTTGGTACATAATAATCTACACCATCTATTTTATATTTCCAATGTTTTGCAGAATTACCACTAGTTTTGGTATCTCTAATGAATACATTTTCAAAGACATCAAATTTGCCAAATGCAATTTTATTCATTTGCATTGCATAAAGTGCAATCATAAGTTGAAATAGTATAGATCTCCACACTTCACTCTTGTGGAATCCAGTATTTACCATTCTATTAACCCCACCATGAGCAGTATATGTTTGAGTCCCCCATTGTAAAAGATTGTGTGTAGGTGCTTCTGTTAGTGCAACTAGTGCTAGGCTTCTAACTTCTTCAACTTTATCTTTCTTATAGTAATAGTGAATGGGTGGTGGTTCTTTGACCTGTGTCATACTTTCTCTTATTTTTTCGTAATATCCAGCAATTCTATTTACGGCAGTAAAGTCTATTTTACAATTAGGACAAATATAGTACCCATAGAAGATTGTAAAATTTGGACATTTTTTGGATTTTACTATTTCCTCTCTTATAAATTCATAGTAATTAATTTCTCTCCACAAATCAAAATCATTTAATTTGGTATCAGCTTCCTTTTTACTAATATGATCCTTCCATACTCTGTATTCAATATCTTGCATATCATATATTTTAACAAGAACACCAGTAGAATCTTTTGCACATCTTACATAATTTCCAGCAGCAGCATATCTAATTGGATAACATGTGCTATATATTAGAAGTCCTTTAGGAAGTCCTTTATATGGATTTACAGTTTGAAGGTTAGTATTATATGGATTAAGATGGATGAATTTGATATATTTAAGCAAACTATTCTCACCTGCACCATCTAAATCTACTTCTTCGCCATCACCACTTTTTAATAAAGATGCTCTTATAAATTTATATAAATCAACTCTTTCTCCTACTGTATTTGCTGTTCCTTGAAAATGATCTCTTGGTAGTAGATCTTCGTAAATTGTATTAACCCTTGTTGCATCTGCAGTAGGACCATCTATATTGATATTATACTCTTTCACATATGGAACCCTGCTAGTTTGAAGAAAACCTTGTTGGAATGGCATGCCAAAATATTGAGGTGGAAAATAAGGGGTCGTTGTTGTATAGGGCATATAGAGTGTTGGCTCAGGAGCTCTTTTCTTTTTTGGCATGGGCTCATACACTTGTAAATCTACTAGTGGATTTTGTCCTGGAGCCGGTGGCGGTTGAACAAGTGGTGGTTGTACTTCTTTTACTCTTGGTTTTAAAAATTTTTGTTCCTCATATCGTTGTTTTCTCATCTCTTTTTCCTTTATACCAACATAGGGACTATATTTTGGTTCCTTAAATTTTGGTATTATTTTTTTTCCTGCACCACCATCTTGTATTTTGTTTACACTCTGTGACTTCTTATTTTCCCTCAAAAAAAAAACTTTTTTTGTCTTCCTCCAGTTTGATTACTTTGCATCTTAAGATGGTCTGGTAGCATTGACGCTACATCATTGCCCATTGGTGATGTCATTGATAGTGCTGGCATAACATCATTTCCCATATTTGACATACTTGGTAGTTGATCCATACCTGCTTCATGTGAGAATGTCATACCTGGCTCCATTCCATTTGTGATCATGGATTTAAGTTGCATTGGGTCAAGACCTGGTTGTGGTAGGGATGTTCCTGATGGAGGTAAATTGAAATTACTCATGTTCATTGGCATATCCATACCCATACCCATACCCATTCCCATATCACCTGGCATTGGAAGATTGTATTGATAAACATCTGGCAAAACGCCATTGTATCCATCTGGAAGTCTGTTTAGAATATTTTGTTCAACAGAATTTGTGAAATAATTATTTTTTGGCATTGGGCCCATAGGAGTCATCGGACTATCTGGGCCAAGTCCCATTGGAGTCATTGCTGACATAGCTGACATGTTATTTTGATTGAAAAGAGCACTCATTGCGTTTGGTTGTGCTTGATTCATTGGACCCATTGGACCCATTTGACCCATTGGATTCATGCCTTGATTTGGATTTCTAGTTTCATTAAATAATTTGCTAAATTTATTTCCACTGGATTGTTGGTTAGGTTGATCGTAACCATCTTCACCACTATCGGACATCAATGCATCACCAAAGCTAACACTGTATGAAGTTTCTGCACC
>WVXN01000017.1:0-715 GCA_011773475.1 Candidatus Aenigmatarchaeota archaeon | reverse complement strand
CTACTTCAGAAACTTTTTCTTCATTATAAGAGCTGTCACTTGGCATTTGAGCTTCAGTGATTGTTAATCCAGTTTCAGAATATCTGAAGACTTCACTGTCTTTTTTATCTTCTTCTAGATTTTTTGCAAGTCTGAGAGCACGTGTTCCTTTAATAGATTTCTGATTTTTTTTAGATGTTTTTTTAGAAAAATTCTTTCTAGTCATAAATCCTTCCTTATACTTTACTGAATTATCTTTAGATTTTCTTTTTACTTGTTCTTGAGCTAATAATAATGGACTATCAGTATTATGACTAATAGAAGACGAAATAGAATAATCTATAGATTTTTCTTTTATACCATAAGATTTTACACTTTCTGGTTTTCTCAATTTTTTTGAATTTGATGATTTCATTGTATTCTTTTTTATAAATTCTAAAAAGAAATTATTTTTTGTAAGAATTATCATTGGGGTAAAAACTATATCAACTTCTTTTCCATAGAAATCTTCATCTAATCCAATAAATTTGTCATCTTTTATCGATCTGAATTTTTGTGGTATAATTTCATCAAAAAATATTTGTAGTTCGTAAGAAATTGCATTATGCTTTTTAAGATAAAGTAATAAACTATAAAGAAAATAGTGAACATCATAAAATAAATTTTCCTTTTTTCTTTTAGTATTATTATTTTCTATGACACCACTGATACTGCTCTTCTGAAAATTAGTTATCTT
>WVXN01000019.1:279-4189 GCA_011773475.1 Candidatus Aenigmatarchaeota archaeon | reverse complement strand
GCGACTTGCCTGAAGCTAACCCATTTGAATATGTTTCAAAAATTGCTGAAAAAATCGGAATTTCTGGACGGTCTCAAAGAGATGCTGTTAATATTCTTAAAAAAACAAGGGGAACTGAGGCTTATAAAGGTAAAGATCCATTTGGTGTGGCTGCTGCAGCATTATACATTTCTTGTATACAAAACAATGAAAAGAAAACTCAGAGAGATATGGCTGAGGCTGCAGGTGTAACAGAGGTTACAGTAAGAAACAGATACAAATCATTAAAGAGACAGTTGGAATTTTATATCTAGAAAAATCAGGATCTAAGTATTTTTTATAATGTACAGCTAACTTCAGTTGAAGAACAGGTAGGCATTCCTTCAATTGAATAGCAAAAATCTAAAATATTCATTATATTTTTCATACTACAAAATAATATAAAGAAATCTTCCATATCATAACAGCCAATTCTTTCTGATTCATCTATCCAATCGCCATTAAATTGATTTATGCAGAAATCTTGTGCTTCTGAAAAACTCGATGAATAGTTTTCTCTTACATAATCCAATGCTTCTATCCCATTATATTCAGGAGGTATTGTGAAGGTCTGGTCGCCTATAGTATAAGTATGCTCGTCTTTTCCTTGAGTTTCATTATATACATAATAAGTTTCATTATCTAAAAATTCCTCTTCACCTTCAATATCAGTATTAGTAAAGATAAAGTATATTAGTGAAATTAATATAGCAATTAAAATTAATATTAAGATTAATCTTTTAGTTTCTTTTGGTTTTTTGTATATGTATTCTACGTTTTCCTCCTCTTCTTTTGATTTTTCATATATGTATTCTTCTCCAGTCATTTAATCCTATTAGAATTTAGAATTTTTTTGACTTAAAGTATAGAAAAACCAGAATTTAGAAGTTCTTCCTATCCCTCTACATTAAATTAGTATAAATTCATGTTCTTGTAAATACGTTTTATCGCTATCATCATATCTCTTTCTTTTTTTTTGAAAATCTCTTTCCAATTCTTCTAATACTACTTTTCCCATTCCCAATTCCCAACATGCATTTAAAAAATCTTTAACAACCTTTTTTTCAATTGCTATTCTGGGTAACTGTTCGGGAGATTCGTCAGCCATGCACATTAAAGAGTTGAGGTTTTTTATGAAACCAGGTTTTTTCTTTTCCAATAATTTTCCAATTTCAAATGCTGCTCTATACCTGTTTCTACAATTCTTCTTTACCTTTTCAATAATTTTTTCTCCATCTCCATCATTTTTTAGTGAAAAGACTAAGGCGTTATAACCAATTATTTCACAATACATTTCTTCTAAAGTTTTTCTTAATTCAAGAGATGAAGTTTCATCATCAAAGAAACCAATTGAATGAGCTACGCCATGAGAAAAATACTGAAATGCTTTATGAAAGTCCCTTCTCAATAGTTTGGAATCTAAAGAAACATACCCAAAACCATTTTCTGTGTCATAAGACTCCTGATCTCTTCTACGAGGCTCAAATCTATATATTCTGTATTTTGTATCATCCCAAAGTTCTTTTTTTTCGCAGCCATCTGGCATATATTCTATAAAAACTGGTAATGTTCCAATAAAACTTGCTTTTAGTTTTCTTGCTAATTCAAATGTTTTAGCACTAAGATCTTTATGAACGCCGAAATCAAAATCCATGATAAAAAATGAAAGCTAATCTTTAAACGCTTTTCTTCGAGACTTAAATTTTCCATTTTTCTATATTTTTTGTAAGGGAAAAACATTTTTTTCATTTACAACTTCTTCAATAACTTCTGCAATTTTTCCAATTGCTTTCTCATCGGCAAGTCCTCTTTCCTGAGATTTTTTTAAATCTACAACATACTCAAGATAAATAGTATCTTCATGACCATTATCACTCATTTTAACAGCTTTAATTACTCTTTTTTGTTTTTTCAAAATATTTTTAGGTAATTTTCTGAAAATAGCCGGAATTTCTATAATATGTAAATTATCAATTTCCGAATCTGGATAAATAAAACCATGAAAATTGCCCAATTGAAAAAAATTCATTTCTTTTTCCCTTTCAATGTCGCTAAATACAGGAAGATTATGAAAATCAATCATCGGTTTTCCTTTGTGCTTTTCTGCTAATTTTTTAACTTCCGTAAACGGATATTGACGACAAAGAATATTTTCCAAAAGTTCAGATTCTTCGTTTTGTGGTCGAGTATTTATGAGCTCTCTTTTATATCTCTTCCATTCTGATCCTTCCGATTTTGGTGATGCCATAAAATCATAATATCTTAAAAGAAGTTTAGGATAATGAAATGCCAAATAACTAAAACTATATTGACGAGGAATTGTTTCTAAAGAAACATCATAGCCATCTTGTTTTAGAAGTTCTGCTACATCCTTAGCTAGACAAAAAGCACTAACCTCATTAATATGTACACCTCTTAAAAACACTATATCCTTTTCCATTTCTAACATATTCAATTTTAATTCAGTAAACTTTAAACACTTTTCTTTAATTTTAAATCCCCTTCCAATAAAAATAAAAACTCCTAAACAGTTTTTATTTAAATGAAGCTACGAAAAGAACATATCACAATATTAATAATATTAATTACTGAAGTATTAGGATTCTCCCTAATCTTACCATTTCTTCCGTTCTATGCACAAGAATTTAATGCAAGCCCATTAGTAATTGGTTTGCTTTTAACCACATTTTCATTTTTCCAATTCCTGACAGCTCCAATCATGGGAAAGCTTAGCGATCAATATGGAAGAAAGCCACTTTTACTCATTTCCCAGTTTTCAACGTTTATAGGTTTTTTAATTTTAGGATTTGCGAACTCGTTGTGGATGCTATTCCTATCAAGAATCGTAGATGGTTTATTTGGAAGTAATTTCACAATTGCTCAGGCATATTTATCGGACATATCTTCTAAAAAAGAAAGATCAAAGGCATTTGGAATTAGTGGAGTTGCATTTGGATTCGGTTTTCTAGTTGGTCCTGGACTGGGCGGATTCTTATCGCAATTCAGTTTTCAGTTACCATCATTTCTTGCTGCAGGGGTTTCTCTTGTCACCCTGCTTATAATTTTCTTATTTTTACCTGAAACCATTAAGAGAAAGGAAAAAATTAAGTTTAATCTAAAGATATTTCATTTCAGTGATTTCAGAAGATTTTTATCAGATTCGAAATTATCCTCAAAACTCTGGGCGTTCTTCACTTATATTTTTTCTTTTGCTGTTTGGATTAGCACATTTGCCCTATATGCTCAAAAACAGTTGGGTTTTAATGCGACAGATATAGGTTATTCTCTCACTTACATAGGTTTTCTTAGTATTATAATAAGAGGAGTTCTTTTGTCCAAAATGATAAATTTTTTTGGAGAAAAAAGACTGAAGTACATAGGTGTCGTTTCTATAATAATTGGAATGATAGGCTCTGCGTTTGTTTTTAACTGGTTAACAGTTTTAATAATTATGACCTTGTTCTCATTCGGTTCAGGCATTTCTAGACCAGTGTTATTGGGTGAAATATCAAGAAATGTTTCTGCTAAAAAACAAGGTTCTGCGATGGGTGTGGCTAATTCTCTTGTGAGCATTGCACAAATCATTGGACCTCTGATCGGAGGTTTTATCATAAATTACTTCATTCCAGGAATTTTGGGAATTATTTCAGCGATTATAATTTTTATTGGTTTGTTATTGATGATAAGAGAAGATATTAAATCCTGATTATTTAGAAGTCTAGTTAAAATATTACTCTGCTCTTCCAATCATCCTCTTTATCTCTTTTTTATTATCCAAGAACCTCTTGTATTCGTCAAAATTTTTTATTCCTCTTAAAAAAATAATCCTCATTTTCTTATCCACACAATAAACTATATGTAAATTTCCTTTTCTAGCCCTGAAAATTAGATT
>WVXN01000019.1:0-207 GCA_011773475.1 Candidatus Aenigmatarchaeota archaeon | reverse complement strand
TCTGATTTTTTCTTCGTTTTTCAAGTCCCTAATAAAATGCTTAGAAATAATGATTTCCTTTATCATTGGTCTGACTCTCATGAAATGGCTGTTACAAGTAATACAAAACTTCTCTCTTTCCTCGCATATATTCTTCACTTTTATATGTGTCTTCATTGATACCATAATAAGAATTAGTTCTCAAGAATTTTAAGCTTAAATTATTTA
>WVXN01000005.1 GCA_011773475.1 Candidatus Aenigmatarchaeota archaeon | reverse complement strand
GAAGCGTTGGAAAAATTACCTGGTGTTATCTATATCTTAAGTTTCGCACATCATTAAATTCAAAAAATACAAGCTAAATAAAATCACTTAAAGTTTGTTAACACTATAATAAACAAAGAATAATTTCATTGTTCCAAATTGATCATTTAAGCAGCATTTTTAAATTCGATTGAAAAATGGTCATCAAAAAATATTTCTGCGAGCGATTTGATAGTTTTTCTAACTTCTGGCAACTGGAAAATGGTACGCATCAACTGCGTATAATCAATATCAAAAATTTCCGCGATGGTCAATTGGATCGTTAAAAACAGTTGCCATAATTTTTCAGCCACCGTGGCTTCGATCAAATCATCACGATATTCAGCAAATAGCGCACCCAGGGTGGTATAACTATAAAGTTTCTTATGAAAACTTAACATCAGATAAACGAGCAGACTCATGCTGGCATCAGCGATTTGGGCATCAAAATCGTTGGATTGGCAGGCGCCTAAGTTCAATAATTGTTTACATTCTTTGAACATCACTTCAATCGTCCAACGAATGGTGTAGATTTCTATGGCTTGGTGGAACGTCAAATTGATGTTGGTACTTAAAATCAACCGCCATTTTGATCGTTTGGAAAACCGAGTAAAAAACAATTTCACTGGCCCAATATCGCTATAATTAACAATGACTTCGATATAATAAGCACTTAACTTCTTCGCTCGTTTCATATGCGTTGATTTCAATTTCTTTTTTAGTTCGTGGGCATTTAGTTGATGACCCTGATAGTCATACCGACGCTTGTCCATTTTGACCATGCCCAAAAAGTGAATGAGGCCCTTTTTCAGTTGTCGGACTATTTTGATTAATCGCTCAACTGAAAACCAACTATCGCTCAGCACATAATCGGGAATAAAGCCATGTTTGACGGCTCGTTTGATCAAGGCCATGGCATTGGTGATCTTATCAACGAATACTTCTTGGGCGCGAGTATAGCCCGCCGCGTCAGGATGGCGCGGTTTGGAAAATCGTTGCTTCAATTGCCGTTTCAACAGACCAAAGGGGTATTTCTTATTTTTTCCTTTTTCGGCATGATAGGAAAAATCTAAGGGAATTAAACTGTTACCGTCCCAAAAGGCCAAAACCAGCAGTTTGAATCCTAACACCCAGTGTTTAATGACATGATCAAACACTTTACCAATAAATTCGATTCTCCGCCCGACTTTGGGGATGACGGTATCATCAACAATCAGACAGCGGGGCGTTTTCGGCGATGCGTCAGGATCATCGTTAGTCAGCTTTTTAAACGTTTTAGCAAATAAATAGACCAGGCGCCGCCAATGGTAATATTCATTATTTTTTAAACGGAAAAAGGTATCCTTCTGAGCTTGAACTAACTGTTTGAAGCGACAGAATATAAACGAGTTGACGGTAGCAAGCGCCATAAACGGGAATAACAGCAAAACACTTAAAATATCAGCCACAGGATAGCCTTTGTATTTGATCATGTCATTTTTTCGGCACAATGAACTAATATTGAAAATTCTAAATAAATCGATTAACTTATCACTGATAGATAATTTATCGTTAGTAGAAATAGATTTAATTGGTTCGATTTTGAGATTATTTTTAATAGGTAGCATTTTAGCCTCCATTTGGAATCATTGTTGTAACCTACTAGAATATAAGCATTTAAAAGGTAAAATGCTACCAATTTCTTGAATTTCGTAAATTGTTTTTATTGTACTTAGTATGTGCGAAACTTCAGTTATATATATAAACCAAAAACAGTAGCCGATTTTTTAAAAGATATG
>WVXN01000041.1 GCA_011773475.1 Candidatus Aenigmatarchaeota archaeon | reverse complement strand
GTAAAATATATGTTTAAATCTTAAGACTATAAAATAATTTTATGCGTGCATTTTTAGGAATTCCAGTATCAAATGAACTAAAATCTAAGATTTTAGCTATTCAAAAGAGATTTTCTAATTTTGATATAAAGTTTGTTGAGCCAGAGAACCTACATTTTAACTTAAAATTCTTTAGAGAAATAAGAAATGAAGAAATAGATAAATTAAAACAGATTCTTGAGCAAATTTCTGAAAAATTCGAGCCCTTTGAAATAGAGATCAAAGGAATTGGAGCATTTCCAAGCAAGAATTACATAAGAGTTATATGGTTAGGAGTGAAAGAAGGATACAATACAATGATATCTTTGGCTGAAATCATACAGGATTCTATAGAGGTATTAGGATTTTTGAAAGAAGGAAGGTTTGTTCCACATTTGACTTTAGGAAGAGTTAGAACAGCTAGAAATAAAGAGAATTTAAGATCTCTTATTGAAGAATTGAAAGATGTAGAAATAGGAAAAATGAAGGTGGATACAGTAAAGCTGTTTAAATCTAAGCTTTCTCCCCAAGGTCCAATATATGAAGAAGTCTTTGGTATAAACCTCTAATTTTTTGGTTACCTCTAGGCTTAGCTTCTGCTGCTATTGTTGCATCTACACCTAATTTAATATCTCTTAATGTAAGAAAACGTTCTACTTCATCAGGAATTCTCTGTAAGGTTTCTCTGGCATAAATTAAACCTCTAGAAACAGGATATAAAATTTTCTCCTCTTCAGATTTAGGAAGTTCTGATGCCTCTATTAATTTTTTACCTAAAAATTCCCCAAATTTATAAGCTGAATTATTCATATAATTAATTACTACTGCATAGTATATAAATTTAACTACTTTCGGTGGTAAAGAAAAATTAAATCAAAGACAATTCTATTAAAATCTATGGACATCTTGAAAATATCAATAGTAATAGCTATTATAGGAATCATAGCTCTGTTCTTCATTACCCAATATAATAAAGAAAACATAGTGAAAGTAGAAGATCTAAAAATAGGCCAAGTAGAAAGAATAACAGGCATGGTAACTTCTGTTTATGTTAGTAAGAATGACCATGTTTTTCTAAAAGTTGCCGATAATACAGGAGAAGTTACTGTTGTAGCCTTTAAAAACTCAAATATTGATACTGCTTATGAATTAGAGAATGGTGATCAAGTTTCAGTTCTTGGTAGAACAGATGAATACAAGGGAGAATTAGAGATAATTGCTAAAGAAATTCGAAAGATTTAAATATTACTTAAGAGTAGTAATTAATATGGATGAATACGAAACTCCTAGTGCAGAAGAAACTGTAAAAAATTCATTAGATGATTTAGTTGGGATAAGCTATGTCATGGAGAGAACGGGATTAACTGAATCTGGGGCAGATAGTAGACTTAGAAGTTTGCATAGAGAAGGCGTTATAACATATTTCGCTGAATTACAACCATCTGGAGCAAAAGTAGCAAAATGGAACTACCCTCATGAAGAACCAGAAAGAGATCAAGAAAACTAATTAAACGCCTCTTATCTGTTTCTTAACCTCAAGGTACCTTTCCACATCTTCAATCTTTATATCAGGATTCTTTAATCTTATAATCTTGGCTCTAAAACCAGGCACAACCTCTATATTATCAATATCAAAGAAATAATTTAATCTACTAATAATGCTTGAAACAGTAGCTGGATGTATGTTTGTAATTCTAGCAAGTCCTCTTATATGTAAAGGTCCATTAGTCTTTAAAGCATTGAAAATTTTTAATAATTTTATTTTAATTCTTCTTTGCAAATGCGACACCTGTATATATATGGTTTGGATAAATATAAAAAGTTTTGTTTTTTGTATTTTTTTCGTTCTATGTCGAAAAATTTGTTAAAAGATTTAATAATTTGTCGATTTTTTCTTCATGAAGATCTTCATAAAATCTTCACGTCTTCACATCATACCAATCACACTTAACTCACACATTGGGCTCACACTACTAAACCTATTCACGTGAATACTATGTAACAAATATAACATAAAACTTATTTCACGTTAACTTCACACGTGAACATGTGAACTTCACATGAATATTACGTGAACACACGTGAACATGTTGTGAACTTCACGTAAACTTCATGTAATATATCTCACAAATCGTTTCAAACGTGAACTTCACATTTATTTCACATTAACAACACAAAATATTCACAAAAAATTATAATTTACTAAGAAACATTCACATTATCTTCACAAAACCTTCACGTTCCTTTTCACGTGAATAGAAAAGCTTAAATATATTGTTCACGTGAATATTTATGAATAATATGGTTA
>WVXN01000043.1:32045-42954 GCA_011773475.1 Candidatus Aenigmatarchaeota archaeon | reverse complement strand
GGAATAACCTATAGCTTTCATATAAATTGTGCTGATATAAACAACATTTCTGATGTGACTTTTGAATGGAATGGTAATAATTACACAGATTCTACAACACCTTCGGTTCAGAATAGTGGTAGCGTATACTGGATTGATTTAGAAAACTTAGCAGTTGGTAATTATCCTTATAGATGGATAGTTAATAATACGAGTATTCTAGTTTTTTCTGATACTTACAGCATTATAAAAAACTCATCGGCACCACTAATTTTAACATTAGATGGAACAGAAGGAGATTACAGTTTTGATTTAAATGAAATAGCGGATTTTGTTGCTGATTTAGATGTAGCTGGTAAACTAATAAAACTTGAATCAACATACCCTGATTTTATTACACAATATAATATTTCCAGAATAGAATATTCAATAAATTTAACATCTTCGGGCATATTTACAGTAACGGCTTCCTGGGAAGGTGATGAAAATTACACTTCCTTATCTGTAACTTATTATTTTGATATGGGACCACCAAAATTTTCGAATGAAGGAACAGTACCAAATACTCATTTTGGTTATATTCCTAATAGTGAATATAAATTTCAAATAAATTGCGAGGATGCAGATCTAGTTGACGTGTGGTTTGAGTCAAATCATACAGGTTCAATGAAAAAATATTATTCAACATCAAATACATCTGTTAAGAATTCATCTGGACTTTTTTGGATTATCCTAAGAGATTTGAAACCAAGAAAATTTTCTTATAAATGGCATGCAAAGGATGGTTCAGACGGTGAAAGTTCTACAAACCTTATTAATTATGAGGTATTAAAAATGAATCCATTAGTTATGGACGTGTTACCATCCGTAAACATTAAAGAAGGCACTCAGATAACAGCAGAGTGTTTTTCTATTAACTCAATACAAGTTCCTGCTTCCAAATTTAAATTTTACAAAAATTCTGAATTAATAGAAAATATAAGTCCTTCAGTAAGAATGGACACATTCCTACTAGGTGTTGGAACTTATAATTTCACTTGTAATACAAGTGGAACAGAAAATTATACAAGTCAAAGTATAACAAGAACTATAACTGTTTCTTCAGCTCCTCCAGATAATGGAGACGATGTAATAAGAAAACTTAAGATAACAAGTATTGATTTTCCGTCAATAGAAGTTGGAGAAAGTGAAGAAGCGAGTTTTAATTTAGTAAATGAAATGTTAAGAAATATTTTTAATATAACAATAGATTTATTAGGAGTTTCTTCAGACTGGTATAACATAACTCAACCTTCTTCTATTTACAGTAAAGAAACAAAAGAAGTAAAAATAAATTTCACTATTCCCCCCGATGCTGAACCGAAATCTTATAGTATGACGATAGGCGTTACAGGAGATAGGAGTGATGGAGAAACTGTATATGTGAGTGAAAATTTAGATCTAATAATAACCGGTCCGGTTCAAAATACTCCACCATCTCTTTTTGATGGTTCAAGTAGTACAAGCATCGCAGGGTCAGAAGCAATATTCTTGTTAGATTGGTCAGATGATTTTGGGCTATCTGGTTATATTTTCTCTTCAAATAATTCAGGTTTATGGGAAAACGATTCTTGGGTTTCTTTAACAGGAAAAAGTGGATGGATAAATGTCACAAAAAATTTAAGTTCAAATGTCGGTGCAGTAATTGTATGGAAAGTTTACACAAATGATAGTAGCAACGAATGGTCGGTATCTGATGAATTTATTGTTGATGTATCAGCACCAGGTTTTGACATGTTCTACATTATAATTATTTTGATTGTAATTGCTCTAGCAGTAGTTGTATTTTTTATTCTTAAAAAAACAGGAATCAGAAGAAAGAAGAAAGGAAAAGAAGAGATCGAGTATATTTATAGCAAGGAAGATTTAGGAAGTAGAAAAAAAACTTAATATTTTTTTAATTCGTCTAAAGGTTTTGAACTAACTTTTATTTCTCCCTTCTCAAATATTTTTGAAATAGCTTTAGATAATTCAGCTTCACTCAATTCTTCTCTTAATTCTTTAATAGATCTAGACAAATTCCCATGAAATTTTAAATTTGAAGACTCTAATTTTTCATTTAAATCTTGTATAAGTTTCTCGTTTGCTTCGAATCTTTTTATTAATGCATCTATAAGTTCGTTTGTTATGGTTCTTCTAAGTTTAATGCTTCTTTCCTCGTATTTATCAATATAATCTTTTATTATTTCCATTTGGTTTTTTAGTGTCCTTAACTGTGATTTCATAAAGGACTCAAAATCTTCTTCCATATTCTTCACTTTTTCTTTCCTGTTCCTCAGTTTCAATTAATTTCAATATAGATTTGTCTATCTGACTTTTGTTTTTTATAGAATTTACTGAAATCTCTAATTTTCTTAATTTATTTTCAATCTCTTTAAAAGAATTTTCATCATTTGTTTTTTTAAATTTCTCGATATCTGATTTTAATTCCTTTATATCCTTTTCAATTTTTTCATATTTTTTGGCTAAAGAAGACACTAACTTGTTTAAGAACACATTTAACTCAATTTTCTCTTCCATAGAGTAAAAATAGAATTTAAATTTTAAATACTTAACCTAAAACGCACTACAAAATTATATAAAATAGGTTCCTTTTTTCATTAAAACCCTATCGGTTTTAACTGCTAAACCTCTTTTTTTATTTAAAATCATTTCAGAATTCATTAAAGCTTTTCCAATGGCTACTAATTCTCCTTTTAAAGAAAATAAAGATACTAATTCTCCCTTTTTTATATTGTCTTCAAATTTAATAATTCCGCCAACAGCTAGAGGTGCTCCATTGCAAATATTATTTATAGCATTGTCTGATATTATTATCTTTCTCGTAGTCTCAGCAACTAATTCCATAGGTAGTATAACTTCTTTTAATCTATTTTCTTCTTTAGCATCAACAAGGTCTTGTAAAGTTATTGTAGATTCTTCAGAAAAGTTACCACTTTTTGTTCTTCTCAATTCCTGCAAATGGGCTCCTGTTCCTAATTTCTTTCCTAAATCATCTGCAAGTCTTCTAACATAAAATCCAGCTTCACAACCAACTTTAAACAAGATATTTCTTTCTTTTAACTCTAGTAACTCTAGATAATAAACTTCTCTTTCTCTTTCTTTTCTAGCAACAGCAGATTTTTTAGGAGGTATTTGTTTGACTTTTCCAACAAAATCTTTGAATGCTTTTTCGATTTTTTTCTTTTCAACTTTATCATGGAGGTGAATTATTCCTGCGTATTCTTTTTTAGATGATAAAAGAATTGGCATTAATTTTGTTGTGTTCTCCAATGCTATTACTAGAACTCCAGAAGCTCTTGGATCTAATGTGCCTCCATGAGAACATTTTTTAATTTCTAAAATATCTTTGATCCATCTGTCAACTTGATTAGAAGTAGGTCCTGAAGGCTTGTCTAAAATTATTATTCCATTTCTTATATGTTCTTCTAAGCTTCTTGCACCCGGATAGATGCCAAAAGGTGTTAAAGATGCTTCATGTTTTTTTATTAGCCATCCCATAAATAGAATTATTTTGATTCTCATACACTTAAAATAAAGCTTTCACAACTTAGAGTGGTAAGCGATTTTTATATTATTTTAAGTTTTAAAAGAGACTATGATGGAAATTCTGATAAACGAATATGACTGGAAAGCTCCTAAAAAAGTAAGGAGACTAACAGAAATAATTAAAAAGTTAAAAGGCTCTGGTTGGGAGAAATTTGGACATAATGGAACAATAGTTTTTTTTAAAGACATAACTGAAGAAAGAGCAAGGATAGAATTGAAAGGATTGGGAATAAACGAAGTTAAGGCTGAAGTTTGGGAAGAAGAATTGTATTATAACAATATATTCTAGTTCTTATTCTTTTCTTTTTCAATGGGTTCCTTTTTAAATTCTCTTTTAACAGGAACCTTTATTTCAAGTTTTTCAATTAAACCAGAACTTTTCCATACATTTTCAATAGAAGCATCATCAGCTTTAGGAGAGATATCAAATTTATTTTCAGTTGGTTCTATGTGATCAATATTACATTTTCTTCTCTTAACACCTGTTATTGTTTTAGGTCCGGTTATTAGAACAAAATTATCATCAATATTCTCAACAATAACAGCATACTTACCTGCTTCTCTTCCTGCAATTTTTAATACAATTCTTCCAGGCTCTAACATCTATCTCACTTTTTCCTTAAAATATTCTCTCATGCATTTTGAGCACAATTCTGGGAATGGTCTTTGTGGACGTTTTTTAGTTTTTGGTAATCTCTTAAGTTTTTTAACACTTAATTTTGGTCTGTTTAATTTTGTACCACAGTTTTTACATACGTCATAGCTAGATCTCTTTTTCTTAAAATGCGTGACATTTTTTCCTCCTGGAGTTTTAATCTTATATTTTTTTAATGATTTGGAAAGTCTCATATTTGAACACCTAAGATTTTTCTGAATATTGAGTTAAAAATAAGTGAAATCAATATATACCAAAACAGCCAACCAAAATCATTACCAAAATATGGAAGTGTGAATGGTAATAAAACAACTATCCTTGAGAATTTTACTTGATTTTCTCCTTCTAGATTTATATCCCATTTATAATCTCCGACTATTTGATCATTGCATGGAATCTTGCATTCTGTATTTTCTAAAATTAGTTTTTCTTCAGTCAATTCTAAATTATAGGTTTTTTCATCTAAATTCAATACGCCTTTATTGTCTTCTATTGTAACTATTTTATCTCCATACATTTCAGCAAGAATTGGTAAAACTATTATAATCAATATCAAACTTACCATCATGGGTTTCATAGTCATTCTGAATTGTTTATTAGAAAGTTTTAATGTCTCGCCCATAAGTCTTTTTGCTTCTTCTGGATTTGTTTTTTGCAATTCTTTGGTTCTTGCTTGTTTTTCCTTTAGTTTTTCTTTCAATTCTCTTACCTCATTCTGATTCATTAAAAATTTGTAAATAAGAGTTGTAACAAATATAATAACAGCTGCGAATAAGATTTCTTCTATGAAGATTGGAAAACCTGTTAATGTCATTTTTATTCACCTCCATATTCCATTATTTCTTCTTCTTTAAACCATAAATTTATTTCTTTCTTAGCTTCTTCTTCACTTCCAGATGCATGCACAAGATTTTCTGTTGCTCGTTGTTCACTGTTTGCACGTTCAATGCTATCAACACCAAGATCTCCACGTATAGTTCCTTTATCAGCCTTCGAAGGGTCTGTGAACCCTGTTATTTTGCGTACACGCTGTATTGCTCCCTCACCTTCTAATACCATTACAATAATTGGTGCTAATATAAATTTTATTGACCATTCTCGAAGAATTAAACCTATCTTTCTTGGTTCTTCAGCACCAAAAATTTTCATTACATTTTCAGGTTTACCGGCATCAATTGAAGCCTGAAGTGTTTTTTTACCCATTCCTACAACTTGAGCATCTGTGTCGGGATAGTGTATCTCTACTAGTTTTCTATCTGGGCGTATCATCTTCATAGCAACAATTTTCAATCCAGCATTCTGATATCTCTTTAGTATTTCACCCGTCAAATTTCTTTTCATTGCATCGGGTTTAATCATAATAAAAGTTCTCTCCATATTTTCATCCCCTTATTATCTTTAATATTTTTTCGATGTTTTCTTCAGGAACGCTTTTCATCTTGTCACAAAGGATTGAATTAAACATTCCTTTATTCTTATAGTGTTCTAAAACTGGTTTTGTTTTTTCTTCAAATTCCCTGAACCTTTTTTTGATTGATTCTGGATTGTCATCTGCTCTTTGAATTAATTCTCCTCCACAAACATCGCATATTCCTTCTATTTTAGGTTTTACATTTATTAAACTGTAGACCCGTTTACAGTTCTTGCATACGCGTCTTGAAGTAATTCTTTTTACTGCAAGCCACTCTGGAATATTAACATATATGAAAAAATCTATTTTAGTAAATTCATCAAGTGCTTCAGCTTGTTTAATGCTTCTAGGAAAGCCTTCTAATACGAATCCTTTTTCACAATCAGTTTCTTTCAACCTACTTATTATTAAATCTATTGTTATGTCATCAGGAACAAGTAAACCTTTATCATAAAACTTCTTAGCTTTGATTCCAAGTGGTGTTTTTTTAATTATGTTTTCTTGGAATATATTTCCTGGAGATATGTGCAGTAAATTAAATTTTGAACTTAAAATAGAAGAAAATGTGCTTGTACCTGAAACTGGTGGTCCTAATATAACGATTTTCATTTTTACTCACCTAAAAACTTTTTAATTGCAGGAGGCATGTCTTCTTTGTGTTGGGAGGTTATTTGCTCGTATAACTGATAAACGATCATAGTGGCTAAAAGTAAACCTGTTCCTGTTCCAATCGCAGAGGTTAGATCTGCATATGCTGCAAGAAAACCGATAAATGCTCCACCCATCACAGTTAATGCTGGTATGTATCTATTTAAAACCTTTTCAACAATTCTTGGATCATGCCTAAATCCAGGAATCATTATAAGATATGTCTTAAATTGCTCAGCAACTGATTTTGAATCCATGCCAGACGTGGCGGTCCAAAAAATGGAAAATATCACTGAACCTAAAATATAAACACTAATATAAACAGTGATATGCAATATGCCGTCTATTGTTATTCCTGGAAGATTATAATAAGAAATTAAAAAGTATCCTAGTATCATTCCGATAACTGCTCCCATGATACACATTTTAAATGCATTTTTCTTCCAAACTTTTAAAGCTAATATAACAAAACTCAAAGCAACAATACTGCCTATTATAGTAACTATCATTATACCAACTTCACCTGATGGTGTAGATAGATAATACATTAAACCTCCAGGATTTGGAGATCCTTGCTCAGTATATGTTCCTAAAAAAGTTATTCCTCTTCCATAAAGAACTCTTCCTAAAACTTGTACATTTGCTAAAACAGCAGCCACTAAAATAACTGGTATGTTTGATGTGTACAAGAATTTTAATGGCCATCTTCTAGCAGAAAATTTTCCAAATGGCAAAGAAAATGCCATTGGTATTTCAACTTTCACATCTTGAACAAAAATAACTATTAGAAAAACTAAAACAGTTCCTAACAAAGGAAGCAAATTTAGTAAAGCTGGATTTCCTTCTAAGAAACTAGCAATAAAAAGCGGTATTATTCCTGCAGGAAATTCTCCTTCCATAGGAAGTGTACCAGCCTGTGTCAAAGGGTTTAATGTTCTAACAAATATTGTTTTAGCAACACCGGCTGCAATGAACAAGGAAACTCCAGAACCAAAACCCCATTTTGAAACAACTTCATCCATAAACATTATAATTATTCCACCCAATGCAAGTTGTAAAACAATGAATATTGTTAAAGTTATATTAGGACCAGCTGCTGGTATTGCGCCTGCAACCACATATGCTATTGCTGTTACAAAACAAAAAACAATTGTTAGTATTTTCTGTGTTGCACTAAACTTTTTCTTATGTTCTTCATTAGATAAATCCCAATTAATGATCTTACTTCCCACTAACAACTGTAATATTATTGATGCTGTTACTATTGGACCTATACCTAATGTTATAATTGAACCGAATCTGGAACCGAAAACTATTTCTAAGAATTCAAAGTGAGCAACTGCATCAGGATCAACTCCCCAAATCGTAATTGAACCTAAAACAAAAAACAAAACTAAAATTATTAAAGTCCATTTAGCTTTTTCTCTGAAAGTCAGTTTTTGAACAGGTTCTGAAACCGTTGGTATAAAGGATGCAATTTTAACTAAATTAAACATTTTCTATCGCCTTTCCGCCCGCACTTTCAATTTTTTGTTTTGCTTTTTCAACAAACTTCTTAGCCATTATTGTTAGTGGTTGTGTTAGTTCTCCGGTTGAAAGAACTTTATCATAACCTAATTCAGAAAGATTGATCTCGGTTTTATTTAATTTCAGAGCAAGAACATCAATATCCCTTAAAGTTATTGCTTTTGTTTCTTTTTGTGCTTTAGGAGTAATCTTAAATCCCTTTTTTCCAAAATAATCAGGTTGATATCTAATAACCCATGATTTTTTATGTTTCTTTCTTCCTGCTTTTCCTCTTCCACCCCTTGAACCTCCTCCTCTCTTCTTTTTATGACTACCACAACCATATGTTCTTGTTCCTCTTCTTTTTGTAATCTTTTTTCTTCTATGAACAACCATTTAAATCACGTTTATTTTATGATCAATGAGTTTTTTGTAATCATTATCAAAGTAAAAATCTCCTTCAAATTTTTTTTCTTGAAGCATTAAAGGCATCCATACTTTATCATCTGGCCACATCTCTTTTAATGGTAATTCGTCAAAATTAAACCAATTAACAACACCTTCTTTTCCAGATTTGGGATTTCCTTCAAATTTTTTTGTTAAAAAAACATGATTAATAATAAACAGTTCATTCTCCCTAAAGAATTTTAAAAGACCGCATTTCTCAAAATTAGAAACTTTCACACCTACTTCTTCTAGAATCTCTCTTTTAGCGCATTCATGAGGATTTTCAGTTTTATTTATTTTTCCACCAGGTCCATTCCATTTTCCTCCACCAAATAATCCTTTTGACTTCTTCTGAAGTAAAACTTTATTATCTTTTATTAAATAGCAAAGGACTGTATGAATAACCATCAAATCATCCTCTTTAACAGTTCGTTAATTTCTTTTCCTCTGTATCCTAACTCGCCTTTTGGATAATGTTGTTTAATTGATTCTTTAAATCCTTTTGAGGGTGGATTTAATCTAAAAACAGGTTTTATTTCTTTGGGAACTTTTTGATTTTCTTTTATTTTATTAAAAATATCTTCAGCTTCTTCTTTTGTTAGTCTTCTGTTTCCTGGTTTCCTTCCTCTTTTCTCAACTAAAAATCTTAATGTATCATCACTGATTTCTCCCCATGTTGACCAATCTTTAACTTTTTGTAGCATTCCTTTTGCGACCTTATCTTCTCTCAACAAAACACAATGCATTTTTCTATTTAGTCTAAGTGTTTTAAAACTATCTTTAATATCTTTTCTTATTTTGACCAAACCCTTCAATCTGATAACAGCGTACATATTATTCCACCTTTCCAATTGTCATACCGACCTCTTTTTCAAATTCTGGTTTTATTTTGTAAGTGTTCAACTTATTAAGAGCATTAAAAGTAGCTTTAATTAAATTAATTCTCATGTGGGTACTACCTCTGGTTTTACACCATATGTCGCTTATACCTGCTAATCTCATCAATTTTTTAACTTCATCAGAAACACACAAGCCAATACCTTTAGGAGCAGGCAAAAGCTCTACTATAATAGAACCAACCTTACCTTTTACAGAAAAAGGAATCGAATGATTTGCTCCACATGAACATTCCCAGGAACCACAGCCTCTTCTTACAGGAATTAAATTTAATTTAGCTTTGTTTGTAGCTTTTTCAATAACTTCTTGGTGCTTTCCTGGTGGGCCGGAAGCTAATCCCAAACCAACATAACCATTTTTATTGCCAACAACTACCATAGTAGATATTCTGTAACGTCTACCGCTTTTATGCATCCTTGAAGTTCTTTTGAAGGGAGTTCTTCTTATTCCTCCACCTTTTCCAGTGGATCCACCAATAAGAATTATTTCTCTTTCAAGATTAGGAATCAAAACATCGGCTATTGGAGGTTCAGCAATCTTAATTCCTTTTGCAAAAACCTCTGCTATATCTGTTACTTCTCCTGAAAAAACTTTTTTTCCTAAAGTTGTTTTGGGTTTCCAACCTTCAGGAATTACAACTTTAGATTTTTCTTCTACTATTTCTTCTGCTTTTTCTATGTTTTCTTCTTTTTCAACTTCTTGTTTTTTTGGTTCTCTTGGCATGTCAACCAACTATTTTATTTTTAATATCCTCGAATTGTTTTTCGATTTCTCCTGAAATATGCTTTCCTCTAATTCTGTCTTCTTTTGGTAAAATGTCTTCAGAGTGAGGAACTTTTATTCCTGAATCTAAAACTCCTTTTAATGCTGCATAAAGTCTTGAGCTTTTTGTTGAAGTTTGTACCCCTAAATCCAAAATTGCTTCTTCTATTTTTTTATCTCTTGCTTTTTTACCTGCTAACAAACCTGTCAAATATGCAGCAGGAATGTTTCCAGTTTTACTCCAACCCATTTTTTTCAATTCAATTGAATTTGCAGAAGCAATTGTTTCATCGCTTTTAGTTTTAAAATTAATAAACTGGATAGAAATATTAGAAAGGCTTTTTCTTATAACAATTCTAGTTTTTCCAGACTTCAAAAAAGCTAATCTTTTCTTATAGTTTGTTTTCTTTTTTCTTCTCCTCTTAAAATGTATTAAATATGATTTTTTCATTTTTTCTCGACCTTTAAAAGTTCTTTATCTCTTAAATAAGACATCAAATGAGCTTTACTTCTAAATGCATTACCCTTTATCATCTTGTAGATTTTTCTATAAATTAGAGGTTTCAATTGTCCTTTCTCTTTTAGCTCTTTTAATAATCTTCTCTGAGGTCTGACAACTCTTAGCCAATTAGTTTTTTTACCTATTCTAGCTCCTGCGGAACCCTTTCTGCTTCCAGTTTTTTGCTGTCTTTTCTTTATTTTTCTTTTTACTTTTTTCTTTTCTGGAAGTTTTTTTATTACACCTTCTTTAATGAATCTTCTTATGTCTCTTCTTGTTATTGCTTGTCTTACTTTCTCATTTTTTGGATCTATCCAAATCTTTTCAACACCGCACTTCAATACTTTTGCTGCAAGTTTTCTTTGCAAGTTCATGTAATCACATCTTCCTTTTCTATATTTGATTCTAAAATAACACCGAACTCATTGAAAAAAGTTTGACAACTGGGACAAATTAAAACATCTGGGTTTTCTTTCCAACGTTGTCCTATCACACCACATGATGGACATCTTCTTTT
>WVXN01000043.1:31593-31937 GCA_011773475.1 Candidatus Aenigmatarchaeota archaeon | reverse complement strand
CATTTTAATAATTTGCAAGCTTCAAGGGCTTGTTCAATATCCATTGTATATCTTCCACCAATAGGAAGTAAAGCAACATCAATATTGTATTCTCCTATTAGCATCATATCCATAAACAACCCTGTATCACCTGCATGATAGATTGTTTTATCTTTTTTCAAAACAAAACCAATAGGATTTCCTGAATGGGTAGCTGGAACGAGTCTTATTTCCCAATTTTTGACCTTTATCGGCCCTCCGATATTCATAAGTTCTGTTTTCAAACCTTTTTCATCAGCTTCTTTAACTATGTCGTAAATTCCAACTATGGTTGCATCATTATTCTTAGCTATTTCGAAAGCATC